>JBEKVC010000052.1:0-14639 GCA_049514395.1 Terriglobia bacterium | reverse complement strand
GAATGCCCATAAGTACGGGCCAAATTCAAATCGAAAATGCTTCGTTTCGCGGATAAATACATACTCGAAAGCAAGTTACAAGGAAATCAAAACTCAATGACCGGACAGTTCTGGCTAGTGGTCAGTTATCAGTGGTCAGTTTTCAGTGGTCAGTTGGCAGTTGCTCCGTTGTCAGTGGCCGGCAGTCACTTGTGATGAAACCGTCGAAAGAGATATGTAAGAATTGTAAAATGCTCTATTGAATATCACCCTACATAATGATACGCATTAGGGAAAGGCGGAGAGGCACTTGCCGCGTTACAAAGCGTCGGGACAGGCGCCACCCCGACCATCCGCCAACTGACCTGCCGTAACGGGAACGCTGATGACGGACAACTGATTACTGACGACTGACGACTGACCACTGACGTCTTACCGTTTAGCACTTTCGTAACACCCCAGCACTCGCAAGAGATTCGTCACCTCTGCCAAGTGGGAGAGGGCATTCCGGCAGCGCTCTTCCTTCGGGTGGCCCAGGAAATCGAGATAGAACAAATACTCGAAGGGGCGGCCACGGAGGGGACGCGATTCGAGCTTGGTCAGATCAATATCCCGCAGTGCGAATACGCTGAGGCACTTGTAAAGGGCGCCGGGAGCGTTCCGGGTGGAAAAGACAATCGAGACTTTGTCGGCCTTCGCTGACACGTGGGCACTCCTGGAGAGCAGTAGAAAGCGCGTGTAATTCTCGCGATGGTCTTCGAGGTGGGTAGCCAGAATGCGCGCTTGGTAAACCTCGGCGGCGATGCGGCCGGCGATGGCAGCGGCCCCGGGCAGGCGCC
Source organism: Terriglobia bacterium (assembly GCA_049514395.1). Lineage (GTDB taxonomy): Bacteria > Acidobacteriota > Terriglobia > UBA7540 > UBA7540 > CAVROP01. Next base: position 13,821 of record JBEKVC010000052.1, on the reverse strand, counting down.
GCTCAGCCAGCATTTTCACAGCTCCGGCCGTGTCGTAGAAAGGGATTCTCTCAATCTTGGGGTGACGCTTGAAAAACTCCCCGCATTGCGCTAACGCCACGGGGTGGGAGTAAACCTGGGTTACGTCCTTGAGCGCGCTGCCGGGTGGAGCGATGAGGTTGTGGACAATGCGCAGGCTCACTTCGCCGACGATGTGCAGGTCATTCGATAGCAGGAGGTCGTAATTCTCGTAGACTGAGCCTGCCAAAGTATTTTCAATCGGCGCCAGACAGTACTTTGTCTTCCCGCTCACCACGCTTTCGAAGATGGCCCCAAAGGTCTCGCAAGGCTTTACCGCGATGCGCCTTCCCAGCAGTTTATAGGCGGCTTCTTCACTGAACGAGCCGCGCTCACCTTGAAATGCAATGGTTGGATTAGCCATTTTCACCTTCAGGGATTGCCGAGCAGGCCGCGGAAGAAGAAGTCCACGTAGGCGCTGGAGATTTCCTCTTGCTTGACGGCCCCTTCCATGTGGTACCACTGGTAGAGCCAGTTGATCATCCCGAGGACGGCAAAGGCGGCGATATGGGGGGAGAGCTTGGGTGGCATGCCTGACTGTTCCTGCACCCGAGCGATGAGGTCTTCGAGATACTCGATGTAAGCTCTCTTCCGGGCGTTGATCTTCTTGCGCAAAGTGCCTTTCAAGGAGCGGTTCTCGTGCAGGATAACGGTAATCTCCATGTCCCGAGCGCGGACCACTAAATCGATATGTCCAAGGATGGTCCGGCGCAGCCTCTCACGCGGGTCCGGGATTTCCTTTACCTTGGCGAGCACGGTTTCATCCAGGATATCCATTCCATAGTTCATGATTTCAAATAGCAGCGTACCTTTGCTGCTTACGTGATGGTACAGACCCGCTTTGGTCAGGCCGACTGCCTCAGCAATGTCCTGCATCGAGGCGCCATCGTAGCCTTTTTCGTAAAACACCTTCGCCGCAACCTTGCAGATTTCGCGTAGCTTTTTTCGAGCTTCAGGTGTTCGAGCCATGGCAGAAAGAATAATACCCCCAACGCGGCCAGAGTCTATCACAGTATGCGGCAGGCGAGAAGCAGGAGGCGGATGTCAGTAGTCAGTAGTCAGTAGTCAGTTGTCCCGCCGCGGCGGGTCAGTGGGCGGTGGTCGGTTGTCCGTGATCCATCCCCACCTACCACCTACGACATACCACCTGCCGTCTACCACCTGGGACCCTGCTCTTCCCCACCTACGACCTACGACCAACGACCTACCACCTACTATCTACGTCCTTTCTTTTCAACAACATTCCCGCTTTTCAACGCGCAACTAGCTTTGTTTTCTATAACATTCCCGCTTTGCCACCCAGTTTTCCACAGCGGTCCTTTGTTTTCATAGACATTGCCGGTTCGCTCGTTCACTTTTGAAGAATTCTTTCTTCTTTCCCGTCCAGTTGCAGACTTGTTGTCCGTGGGGAATCGGGGGACTTTCCGGACTTTTTGGCGCCGCTCGGGACATTTTCGACTTCGCACCTCGCGCTTGCATTGGAGCAAAATGTTTCCTTGAGGCCATGACCTCCTGCAAGGCTTCAACTGACTATCCTAGCCTATCATTTCTCATTTGTCAAGAGACATGGTGTCCGCCAACGTCCTGGCAAGGCTGCCTTCCGTAGCGAACCACGGCGGGAGGCTCAGGCGGCGCAGGAGGCCCTGGAGGCGAGGGCCGGAGCGCGGGGATTATTTCAGCTTTGCGTATTCCGCCTTGGCTTCCTTCAGGATGGGGATGTCGGGGTCGGCGTCTTTCCAGAGCGTGAAGAAGTCCTGGTATGCGGCGCGAGCTTTAGCGAGGCTATCAGGCCGTGGCACGGGCGTCTCGCCCGTGGTGCTCACGTGGTTTCTCACGGCCGGGACGACCGTGCCACCCCTGCTGGCTTCGAGCATGTAGGCGCGGGCGAGGCCGAGACGCGCCAGGGCGCCGGTGGTGCAATTCAAAACGATGCCAGCATGGTCGAGGATTTTCTGAAATTCGCCTGCCGCCGCGCTGCCCTGGCCAGTGGCCAGGTAGGCCTCACCCCGCGTGTACATGGAGTAGGGGCAGATTCCGATCGCGTACTTGAGGACAGATCCAAGCTCCAGGGGAGATTGAAGGGCTTGCAGCCGATCCATGGCCCCAGCCGGATTGTCTTTCGCAAGTTCCGTCCGCGCTTCGATGGTGGGGAGCCAATAGCTATTAACGAGCGTATCGAGGGGGAATCGCTTTTTGAGATCACTCTCCAGCTTTCCCGCTCCGGCCTCGTCACCGCTCCACGCGTTGGCGAGCGCTGCCTGCGCCTCCGTCTCCCGGCCGTCAGGGTCGAGCCGAAGGGCTGCCTTCGTCTCCAGACGGGCCTCGGCAGTGTTGCCGAGGGCTGCCTCTCGTAGCGCCGCGATCAGACGGGCTGCCGCAGCAGCTTTCGGGTTGTTGGCCCGCACGGCCGAGTCCACAGCTCGTCGGGTCAGCTCACGCGCCCTCGCGAGATGGCCGCCATAGGCCTCCGTGTCCGCCTCGCCCGAGAGAATTTCGTGCCGCAGGCCAGGCTTGCCCTCAAACCAGGTGGCCTGGCTCGCCATGCCCTGGGTGTCCCCGGCTAGGAATGCCAGGCTGTAGAGCCCCAAGTGCACAAAATCTTCGTCCAGCTTGCGTGATAGCGCCTCTTCAAAGACCTTCCGCGCCTCGTCGAGGCGGCCTAGCGCCATGAGACGCCAACCCGCATTATCGTAACCAGACACGAAATTGGGTGCGAGGCGTATAGCTTGACGCATTAGTTCGAGAGACTCTGTGTAATCGCCATCTGTCCGGCGAACCCTGGACAGACCAGCGTAGGCTTTGTAATCCTTCGGATAATTCTCGATCAACTCCTGGTAGGTTTGGCCGGCCTTCCCCAGTTCCCCTGTTACCCAGTCGTAGTACCACGCTGTGATAAAAAGTCTTTCCTGCTCGCTCGTGCGCTCGCGCAACGCAAACGCCTTGCTAAGGTAATCGCGGGCGCGCGCCGTCTGCCCCAGGTTGTATTCTACGATGCCGAGCCTCGCGTAGGCGGTGGCGAAGCCGGGGTCGAGCTCGATGGCGTGCTGAAAGAAGGGCAGCGCCGCCGCCGAGCCTTGCTCGTTGCGAACCCTCACCGCGATGCTGTGAGCTTTCAGAGCCTCGAGCGAAGAGGTGGTGGCCTGTTCCAGCGGCGTGTCGAATTTCTCCACCGAGGCCAGCGATTCGCCCAGCTCCTCGCGCAGCTTGGCTGCCTCCGCGCCTACAGTGTTCACCACATTCTCTTTGCCCGAGGCCGTGGCCTGCTCCTGGGCCAGCGTATCTCCCCCGGCGCAACCCACCGCCTTCAGGCCCAGTACGTATTGGCTTCCCAGCGCCGCAATCGAGCCCGCGATGTAGGCACGGCTGCCAGCGCGCTGGCATACCTCGCGCGCCACTTCCCCGGTGACCGGCGTGCCTACAGGGCGCTCCATCAACCGCAGCGTCGCCGCCACCTGATCGTCGGAAAGGAGGTTCAGAAAGGGCGACTGGCGCAGGGCCACCGCCAGCGCCTGCTTCAGGGTGTCTTCCCAAATCGGATCGCCCGTCTGGTTGGTGAAATCCGCCAGGAGAACCGTGTCCTTCTCCGTCAAGGCGGGCTTGTGCAGGAGCCCGCGCACATGGTAACGGTAACCGAATCCCGCCGCCAGGATAAGAACCGCAGCCAGCGCGGCCAACACCAGCTTTCTTCGCCTCTTGCGCTGCGGGACCGCAGTTGCAACACGGTTCGAATCCGTGTCGCGCTTCAGGCGCTTCAAATCGGCGCGAATTTCCGAGGCGTTCTGGTAGCGTAGGTCGCGGTCCTTTTCTAGCGCCTTGTGGATGATTTCTTCGAGCTTGGGTGGCAAATCAGGTTTGAGGCTTAGGGGTGGCGTTGGAGCTTCGTGCAGGATGGCGCCAGATATGGCCGCCGAGGTGTCTCCGCTGAACGCTTGCCGGCCCGTCGCCGTCTCGTAAAGCACGCTGCCGAAACTGAAGAGGTCGGTGCGCGCATCAAGTCGCTCGCCCCGCGCTTGCTCCGGCGACATATAGGCCATGGTGCCGATCACCATGCCCGGGCTGGTCAGGCTGTCGGGATCAATCGACAGCGCGGGCGTATGCTGTAAAGGCGACGTTAATCTCGCCAGACCGAAATCCAGAATCTTTGCTTGGCCGCGAGTCGTGACCAAAATATTCGCCGGCTTGATGTCCCGATGGATGACGCCCTTCGCGTGGGCAGTGTCCAGCGCATCGGCAATCTGGATCGCCAAGTCCAGCAGGGTATCGATCCGTAGGGGCGCCCCTACCTCAATCCGGTGCTTCAGCGTTTGCCCTTCCAGCAATTCCATGGCGATGAAGGGCTGGCCGCCGTGCTCGTCAACATCGTAGATGGTGCAGATATTGGGGTGATTGAGGGCCGAAGCGGCATGAGCCTCGCGCTTGAAGCGCTCCAGCGCCTCGGAACTCTCCGCCAGCACTTCCGGCAGGAATTTCAGGGCGACAAAGCGCGGGAGCTTCGTGTCCTGGGCCTTATAAACCACCCCCATGCCGCCGCTGCCCAGTTTGTCCACGATGCGGTAGTGGGAAACCGTCTTGCCCACCAGGCGGGCGGCAACTTCATCGGATTGGGTCGTGGTGGCCCCGCTCGAAGCCAGCGACCGGGCCGCCTCTTCCAGCGCCGGGTCTTCGATGAAACTTTCGGCTTGCTGGTGAAAACTGAGCAGCGACTCCACCTCGCGGCGCAGGCCTTCGTCGCCCCCGCAGGCTTGCTCCAAGAAGCCAGGCCGCTGGCTCTCCTGGCGCTCCAGCGCGGCGTGATACAACTCCTCAATCCGCTGCCAGCGTTCAGGATTCATCGCCCTGTTCACCGCTCAGTTCGCGCAGCAGCCAGGCCTTGGCCAGTTTCCAATCGCGCATCACCGTCTCCGGCGAAACCTTCAGAACTTCGCCCGTTTCCTCCACGCTCAGTCCCCCGAAGTAGCGAAGCTCCACCACCCGACTCTTCCGCTCGTCAACCGCGGCCAAGCGCTTGAGCGCGTCGTCCAGCGCCACCAGATCGGCGCGCGGCTTGGGAGAAACTTCCGGAGCTTCATCGAGAGATACCACCTGCGCTCCCCCGCCGCGCTTGGCGTATTGGCGGGCGCGCGCGTGATCGGTCAGGATGCGACGCATCATCTGGGCGCTGATGGCGAAGAAGTGAACGCGGTCCTGCCAGCGCATCTCCCGCGCCTTCGCCAGCCGCACGTAAACCTCGTTGACCAGCGCGGTGGTCTGAAGGGTGTGGCCGTGCCGTTCTCGCGCCATGTAACGGTGCGCCGCCTGGCGCAATTGCGCGTAGACCAGCGGCATCAACCTGTCGAGCGCTGCCTGATTCCCATCGCCCCAGGCTCGCAGCAGTTGTGTTATGTCGTCCCCTGACGGCGACACCATGTTTTCCTCTGAGCCGACCCCACTTAAACCGTATCCACCTCAATCTAATCACACCCGTTTGGGCCTTTGCAGTCACCCCCTTGGGGGGTAGTGTCCCAAATGTGTGTTGGTCTCTTGGAATAGCGGGGAAGGGCGGCCTTGTTGAATTTCTGGTGGACTTGGCCGGGATCGAACCGGCGACCTCTCGAATCCTGCGGGCCGCCCTCCCAAATGAACTGAATCGAGCGCTCTTCCAACTGAGCTACAAGCCCATACTCACTTGATGCCTGAATATCGTGAAAAGTTGGTAGGCGGATAAAAGTGTGTTGCTACATCGCTGGGGTGCCCAAGCCTGCCGCTAATCCGTAAACTCGCCAAAAAACTTGGCGTGAGACTGTGACATAAGAGTCCACCAACACACATTTAGGACACTACCCCTTGGGGAGGCAAGAAATCTTTGCGCGGCCTTTACAGTTTTTGCGAGCGGTTCTCGCTCTTAGAGTTAGAGGCGGAAAAAAGGTCCGAAAGCAATCCGCCAATTCACTTGGGAGGTGAGTTATGAAGTCGACCCGAAGTCTAAAGTCCGTGAGAGTCCTGCTCTTGGCGGTGCTGGCGGCTGGACTCAGCGCCAGCCTGGCCAATGCGCAGGAGTATGAAGGCAAATTCACGCTGCCCTTCGAAGCACGTTGGGGTATGGCGGTTCTGCCGCCTGGCGATTACTCATTCCGCCTTGACCCCAGCCAGAGCCCTTGCATCGCTTTGGTTCGTCAAGGGACGCGAGGCGTGGCCTTCGTCATGGCCAACGGTGGGGCCAGTAAGGGTGAGGTGGCGGGTTCCAGCGCGTTGATCGCGGTGCGCAGCGCGGGAAGCTATCGAATCCGAGCCTTGCAACTGGCAGAGGCGGGGGTGGTTCTCGAGTACAGTCCCCCCAAGGCCGAGCGTCAGATCCTTGCTCAACTGCCTGTGCATTTCCAGCGTGTGCCCGTGATCGCCGCTGGCAAATGAAGCTCCTCTGGCACCCTTCCCTTTCGGGGGCGGACTTCCTAGCGATGACTCCATCGCAAAGAGGGTCTGCCCCCGAGCTTTTCTTGCTGCTTGTCGAGCCGCCCTTCCGGCGGCCTGGCGAAAAACGCCAGAGCGTGGTGAGAAATCCGGGCTAGTCTCGTTCCGACCCGCTACCCCCAAGAATCCCGCTCAGCATCGACGATCAGGGCTCGAAACCGATTCTCGGAATAACTGGTGAGAAAAGCGGGCTAGAATGAAGCCTGCTACGTAGGACGACCCAGTTGGACACCTGCGGTTGTGACATAGTATTTCGCGATCATATTGGGTCGCTCCCACGCCGGCATCGATTCTGGCGATTTCAAATACTTCAGGAACTGCGCCAGAACCTGGGCGAAGTGCGCCTCGTGGCCGACCCGGTAGCGATCCGGAATGCTCACCCGCAGCTCATCGGCTAAGACCTCGCATTCGATACCGGGATAGGCGCCCTGTAGCCGCTCGATACGGTCTCGCAATGCCTGCAGGACCGCAGCGTGGCGCTCAGGCCCGTTAGGCGCGACGTACAATTCGGGTCGGTAGTTCTCTTTGGCGGTCTGCCGCACCTCGATGCGCGCGTTGGTCCCCCGGTATACGGCATGATGAAAATCCACGTCGGCTGGCGACTCGTAATCCCACAGCACATTCAGGCGCGCATGGATGCCCCGAATCTCGTAATCAACCTGATTGTTGCAGTAATACTCGAATCGGTCTCCCTGGACGTAAGGGGCCAGAACGGCGGGAAAAGCCGCGCCCCCGGTGATCTGCCGAAATTGAGATGCCGTGATGGGGGTAGCCCACCGCTTGGCGCCTGCTACCTTGATCTCTTCCCGATAATTGATGGCTTGATTTGGGAAAAGCGTCCACTGGACCAGATCCACCAGGTGGGTGCCGACATCCGTGAGGCCCTCCCCCTCCTCCTGGATGTCAAAGAAAGACAGCGGGCGCAGGCTCGGGAGCCCTGCGACAGTCTTCATGATGTGATGGACGCTTTCCATGAAGACGCCGGGATGGTTATCCGAGGCCGGTACAATCGAGCCCAGGATCGCCGGGTCATTCACGAGTTCTCTCTGAATGATCGTGGTGATCTCGTAGCGCTCGGTCATCATATCGTAGCCGACCAGGCCCTTATGATCGGCAACGTCCAGAGCGGACTCGAGAGCGTGAAGATCCTGACCCCGGATAATCCAAGGCTTGTCCGCTAATACATTCAAGCCCGCATCAAGAGATGCTTTGATCGTATCGATCTTGCCGCGATTACGGCCGGAAAGCACCACGACATTGCCAGGCCGGGCGGAAAGCATCTCGTCGAGCGACCGGGGGCTGCAGTGGACATCGAGTTCCCAGTTCGTCGGGTTGTCGGCTCTGGTGTTGAATTGTTCGATACGACTCAAGTGCGCCAGGAGATCCGGGCCGAGAGGAGCGTAAATAGAAACGCGTTTCGCGATCCCTGGCAGCATCTCTTTTTGAACCAGAGCCGCGTGGAAGTGGGCGGGATCGAGCGTAATGAGTCTAACCTCGGTTGAAGCTTCCATATGCTCGGCTATTCGCGAAGGGAGCCGCCCACGGCCAACTGCAGTCGGGGGTTGCGCCGCGGGCGGGGCAGAGGCTGTTGCGGAGCCTCCGAGCAGAGCGGTTATGCCTGCACTCTTCAAAAACTCCCGCCGGTCAATTTGCTCATCCTGCATTATCGGCCCGTTGTCAGTCTCCACCTCGGCGGTCGGGCGTGCAACCCCGCCCCCGCGGCAGCCGTTGGCGTGGCGCAACGGCGTTTCGAGCGGAACCGGAACGGTGGTCGCGCGGACGTCACGGATCTTCCGGTTGTCCCCGTTCATGGCTGCTTCGATAGCACGTAGTCGGTGCCGTAGGGCGCGCGCTGCGGACGGGAAAGCAGGGCGTTCGCCTCCTCATCGTTGACGTAGCGTTCTGCCTGCGGGTCCCACTTGAGTTCGCGATTCAGTTTCATGGCCGCATGGGCCAGCAGGCAGGCGGTGCAGGAACGATGGCCGACTTCCGCTGGCGCCGCCGGCGGCTGGCGCGTCTTGATGCTGGTCAGCCAGTCCAGGTGATGATCGTTCTTGGGGCTATGGTGCAGGTGGATTTCGTCGTCCTTGATGCCGGCCCGGAGCATCTTCAGGTCGCTCGCGTCCAGCGCCGCGTTGCGGGACTTCTCCGCGGCCGGATCGCTGGCGGTGACGGGCGCGCCGCGCGTGACCCAAACCCAGCCGTCTTCACCGATAAACTTGACGCCGGTCGGATACTTCTCGCTGAGATATACATCGGCGCCGTTGGCATAGCGCGCCCGCACGTGAAACGCGCCATGAACGTCCCACAACCCTTTCTTGGGGAACTCCGCGCTGGCGACGATCTCCACCGGTCCGGTGAATTCGGTGCCCATGCCCCAGTGTGCCGTGTCGATGTGATGCGCGCCCCAGCCGGTGATCATGCCGGCGCCGAACTGCTCGCAGCGCAGCCAGCCCGGACGGTCGTAGCGAGCCTCTAAGGTCGCTGCCTGTGGGTGCACGCGTTTTTCCGTGTAGTAAACCATAGGCGTGGACCCGAGCCACATGTCGTAGTTCAAGTTCGACGGCACGGGCATTTCCGGTTCCACATCCCCAGAGGGATCCACCGGCAACCCAATCAGGACTTGTTGAACTTTGCCGATGCGGCCGTTGCGAACCAACTCGCAGGCATAGCGAAAGTTATAATCCGATCGTTGCTGGCTTCCCTGCTGGAAAATGCGGCCCGTCCGCTTCATGGTATCCGCCATCTGGCGGCCTTCCTTGATGGTCAGCGAAGCGGGCTTTTGGAGATAGATGTCTTTGCCGGCCAACGCCGCTTCCATAGCGGGCTGGGCGTGCCAGTGATCGGGCGTGCTGATGCACACCGCATCGATGCTCTTGTCTTGAAGCATCTCGCGATAATCGCCGTAGGTTTTGAGCTCCGCGTACTTCCCTGCTCCGAACTTCTTCGCGTAGGCCTGTTCGAGCAAATTCTTCGCGTCGGCAATGCGGACCGTATCCAGGTCGCACACGGCCACATAGCGGGCCACATCGCTATTTCTAAGGATGCCCCTGAATTCGGAGTCGCGGGCGATGCGGCCGCAGCCGATCTGCGCCACCTGGATCATGTTGTTCGGTGCGCTCCGGCCGAAAACGCGGGCCGGGACAATGGTGGGAAATCCGATGGCCGCGGCTGCGGTGAGCGAGCCTTTCAGGAATCGTCGTCGCGATGTCGTCTTTTCGAAATGCATGATCTCACCTCCAAACTTCAGTGACAAGTGAAGAGTGACGAGTGGCGAGCGTACACGGCTCGTCTCACTGGTCACTTGTCACTTTTCACTCGTCACTGTTCTTTTCACTTCCCTCCCATGGCCCAAAGAATTCCACCCAGGATCTGGTTGTATAGAAGGGGGTTGGAATAGTCCGCCTTATTGTGGCCGAGGGCAAGGTAATACTCCCGGCCACCGTCGAAATAGTGATACCAGGAGAGTGGCAGAGAGTCGCCGAATTCTTCGTCGGGATGCTTCGCCTTATCGGGATCATCGAGTTGAGTATGATCGGTGACCAACAGCACGTGAATATCCGGGTTGAGGTGGTCGAGTAAGTAACACTCATCCTTCCATTCGAACTCGGCGGGCAGTTTCCGGGTGGCCGGAAAGTCCGCATCCTTTACCCGGACGAGAAACACCTGCTGGTGTGGGTGGCGCACGAACTTCCCACCCAGCACTGACCAGAAATACGGCCAGTCGCGCTCCGAGCCCGAGGCAGAGTGGATGCCCACAAAGCCGCCGCCGGACTCGATGTAATGCTTGAAAGCGTTCCGCTGGGATTCGTTCAGGAACGCTTCGTTATTGGTGTTCGCAAACACCAGAGCCTTGTACTGCTTCAGGGTTGAGTCCGCGAAGAAGAGCGGATCATCCGTCACATCCACCTCGAATCCGTTCTCCGCACCCATCTTCTTGATGGCTTCAACGCTCGATTGAATGTTGTCGTGAACGTAGCCTTCGCCGTTGTGGGTGTAAACCAGGACGTGCTTGTCCGTCAGGCCCGCACTCGATGAACTTCCCGAGAGCGATACGCGAAACTTCATGGTCAGAGGCGCCTGGCTGTCCAGGCGGCGCAATTCCAGCCCGGGATATTCCACCCCCAGGAATCCGTAATGCCGCAAGCACCACCCGTTGGGCGCCCCGGGGTTGGAAGGATCTTCGGTGACGCGCGTGGTGGCCATCTTGCCACCAAAATTGCCAGTCAGCTCCGCCCAAGCCGCGGGGACGCGGTCGCTGTCGGGCGCGTCCTCCTGCGCTGCGGTGCGAATCCTGGTGTCGGTGCGCGGAGCGAAGCGGATTTCCAGCCCTCCGCCATAACCCTTATCGTGTTCGTGCGTGCCGCCGATCGCCACCTCCACGGCCGCCACCGAATGCAGGGTGACGGTGACGTCGAGGTCGCGGCGCCCGTCCACGAGGGAATGCGCGACGATCTCCACATTCTCTTGCACCACCTTGCGGTCGCCCACGTACCAGCCGTCCTGAAACGCCAGCACCGCCTTGTCCTTGCCGGCTTCTTTGCGCTCCCACTTCTCGAATCGGTCGAGGATGCCCTTGATCGTCCATAGGTCGTAAGTCTTGCCATCCACAACGACGACGGGCCACATCCAACTGATACCGCGGTGGTGGGGATGATCCTTGGGAAAATCATCGGTGACCACCACGCCGTTGGGCGCATAGACGGGATAGAGATAGCAGCAGCGGGCGCGATCCGGGGCTGTACCCTCTTTGAGCATGGTTCCGTAATTGTAGACAAACACCGGCGAGCCATTTTCCGTCAACTCGACCGACTTGGAGTTCAGATCGTGAAACTTGAACTGCCCCACGGCCACGACCGGGGCGACCGCCAGCGCAAGTAAGGAAAAAATCAGAGTCTTCACGCTCTCACCTCTCTTCCTGTGAATCCGTCAGTCGGGGGGGATGTTTGCGAAATAGTGCGGACAAGGATGGCGTCCGTTTTGCAATCGTCCAGCTTTCCTGTGTTAGTTCCGGCCAGGCTCGGTTTAGGTTCGGCGTCGGCGGCAAAGAACTGCGGTAGCCCCGTCCTTCTGGCAGTGGGAGCGGGGGAGGGCCCCTCAAGACTTGGAGAGGCCCCTTTCCCGCCGGTTTTCTTCCTGCGTGATGCCTTGTTCTCAGAACACCATCTTGAGCGCAAACCGGATCTGCCGGTCCGCATTATCGTATCCTGTAATAGGTGCTACCGTCGAGCTGATGATGTCGTAACCGCCGTAACTGGTAACCGCCCCATTGGCGAATTTGGCGTTCGATACGGTTGCTCCGGGATTAGCAAAAATGGGCGTATTGGTAAGCCCGTAGGCCTCCGCCCGGAATTGCAGCTTGAATCGTTCGGTCAGGTCGAAGTCGCGAACCAAGCTGGCGTTGATGTTGAAGAGCCCCGGACCCCGCACAATGTCCCTCCCGCTCGTACCAAAGCGCACGGCCGTAACGGGTGCAAATGCCATGGGGTCGAAGTAAGGTTCATTGGGCCCATGGCCTCCGAGGATGGCAACTTGGGGTTTGACTTGGTCGGCAGTTTGGGTGTTGCCGGGTGCATTGAGGGAGCTGCCGGAAGAAGTGACGCTGAACGGCGTGCCACTTTCCCGGCTCAAAACGGGGCTAAAGTTCCAACCGCCCAAAATCTTCGCGCCCACGCCCGTCGTCACCCAGTGCTGGCCCTTCCCAAACGGCGAATTATACACGGCGAAGAGTTGGAAATTGTGGGTTTGGTCGAAGCCGGCGAGCGCTTTGTTCCGGGCGAGGTCCTGATAATAAGCCCAAGTCACATTGGTGTTCGCCTCGGTGTCATCGTTGTCGATGGTTTTCGAGAAGGTATAGTTAACTCCCACCAGTGAGTTTGCCACCCGCCGCGTGAGCTGCGCCTGCAAAGCATTATAGCTCCCGCCCGAGAAGGGGCCATTGATGGTCATGGCGCTGGCATTCCCAAACTGGGCCCAAAGTGGAGCTCCGTGGCTGCCCCCGCCGGGGCCGGGCGCGTTCATATTGATAAACTCCGCCTCCCGAACCATGTGATTTCCGACATATCCGACCTGGGCGTTGAAATTATGGCCGAATTCGTGTTGCACCATGAAATCCCACGCCTCTTCGTAGCCGCGATTGTACTTGTTGGGATAGCCGTACGTCCCCAGGTATGACGGCAGGGTGTACTTTCCCGCCGACAGGCTCGGGAAGGGAAAAGCAGGAATTCCCGCAGTCAGGCCGCCAGGGACGGTCGGGCCTGACCACGTGCCCGTCGGGCCGGTTGACGATCCAATATAGCCGCCGGGCGTGTAGGAATTGGCCCCGGGGATCTGCTGGGAAATGACCGCCGGGTAGACCCAGGCCATGTAATTCATGGCATAGGGGTCGCTGCTCATGCCATATCCTGTACGGAGGACGGTTTTTTCGGTCAACCGGTAGGCGATGCCCAGGCGCGGTTCCAGTTGTCCGGGGCCGGTGGTCATATAAGCGTTGCTCGGGACTCCGCCGACTCCGCCCAAATAAGCGGTGTCAGTGACCCAATTGAAATTGGCGGAGCCATAGTGACTTACGGTCGCGATGGGATAGTATTCCCAGCGGCCGCCGTAATTGATACTCAACTTCTTCGTGACCTGCCAGTTGTCCCGTGCGTAAGCGGCAAACTCCCACTCTCGGGTCGTGGAAGGATTCAGATAGACGTAATCCTTCCCCAAGCTTTGAGGCAGGCCCAGGAGGAAATCCGCCCACGAGTTGTATTCGCTCGTCGCGGGCGCTGTCCCTCCCGGCGAGGCTTTCAATGACGTCACACCTCCGGAGAAGGTGAATCCGCCCCGCACCCCATAATCAAGTTGGCCCTGGAAACGGTTCATGTCATAGCGGTCGATATCGCCGCCAAAACGGAAATTGTGGGCGCCTTTGATCCAACTCAAGTTCGCGGCAAAGGTGTACTGATTGTCGCGAAAGAGAAAGGGGTTGGAGACGGCCGAGTTACCCAGCGTGCTAAGACTGGTTAACTGGAAATTGGGAATGCCGCCTTGCAGCGGGTTGGTGCCACCCGTGCCGGTAATAATCGAACTGTAGTTAGTCCCGATGTCGGTATTTTGGGCAGAATAGCGTGGCCGCGTGTACCCGACATTGGCGTCTAACAACAAGCGAGGCGAAAATGTATACGTCCAGCCCACGGAGGCGTTCTGAGTCAACCCATACGCGTTGCCGGGTTGGGAAACGGAACCCAGAGCCGCCCCCCCGGCCTTGCCAAGCTGTTGGGGATCGAAGACATAAGTCGGCTCCGCGCTGTAGCGCGCAAAGAACATGCTCCT
>JBEKVC010000051.1:0-14762 GCA_049514395.1 Terriglobia bacterium | reverse complement strand
GCCGCGCGGACACAGGCGGGCGGGTCGATGCGCTCCTATCGCTCAGCCCGCGCCGCCTGTGATTAGAGACCACACAAACAACCTGGGCGAGAGCGGCCCCAGCCGTGCTCCCACATCACCGGGCCAGAGGAGGCCCCACGCCATGATCGGATTCACACCCGCCGAATTTAACCAGGTCAGAGAGTCCATCGCAGCAGCCCACCTTTTCATGCAGGCTCTCGGCCCCGTGCTGAAACAGCGTCACACGGCACTCAACAAAGACCAGCGCTACCTATTGCAATTCGCGCCCGAGGCCGTTGCCCAAGGCTTCAACACCATCGCTCTGATAACTCACCGCGAGAACCGCGACCCCGACGCCGTGGACGCGCGGCCCGTAACCAGATTGCAAGACATCGACACCGAAGCCATGCGCGACGAACTCGAAAACGTGAGCGCCCTTGTCTTGCCGGACCTCGTTTACCAGATGGTCTGCGCACTAGGCGAGTTACCCATGTTCCACGACACCATCACATCCGAGCCACTAACCACGCACCGCACCGCGATGCTCATGGCGTGGAGTTGGGAAGGCGGCAGACGCTACGGCCTACAGCAGTCCCTTGCGATCCTCGACACCACCACCACGGAATTCAAGACAGGCACCGAAGCCGTGCTCACCGCCGCGCTCAATTCCGCGCTGGATCTCCCATCGCCGGAACTGCCCTTCAAACCCAGCTCGGAGAGTCCGGACGGAGCGGCGCCGTCGACCATCGGCGCCAACGTCGAGGAGCGATCGCCGGGAGCGGCCGGCGAGAGCGGCCAACACACCCGCGCCCAGATCATTCCTTTCGAGTACCCCAGCGCCGAACAGGTCACCGCCGATCTTGACCGCGTGAAAGAACTCGCCGAGGAGCAAGCCGAAAAACACTCCCACGAACCCACGGTCAACTGATGCCCACGCCCACGCCACCACCGAACCCCGCGCTCGACTTCCAGGCTCTATCAGCGCGCGCACTCACGTGCTGCCAGGAGTGGCGGAAGTGGGCGCAACGCGAACCGACCGGGAGCGCCCAGGCCCGTCGAGCCTTTGAAGTTGCCGCGCTCTTCGAGAAGCAAGCGAGTATCCTGCAAGCCATGTACCGCAACCGCACAGAATGGACGACGCCGGCGCGGAGCGACTTCACGAGGCGCATCCCGTGACCGTCCGTATGCACCTGACCCAGGCAGAGCGAGACCTTATCGTCGAACTCTGCCTTGCAGCCACCCTCCACCAACGCGGCGAGCACTCCGCCGCCCAGGAGACATACGAACAGTTCACCGCCGAGAACTGGGAGCAAGTGCGATCCATCATTTTCAAGCTCGACTCGCCGGACCCCGATCTATTCCCACCCGCCAGCGGCTTCTAAGCCAGGTCGAAGCGATCCCAACCGGGTTTTTTTTCATTAACACACAGTAGTAGAGAAGCAACTCCAAAACAGACGCGGCAATATGCTCTCCGAGCAGTCATGCTCCTACAAAGCTGGAAGCGCAAAGCCAGCCCGCAAAAGCCACGACACGGCACAGCAGCATCCCAGCCACACCCCAGCATCCTCGCGCTGGAAGCCTCGCATTCGCACGGCTACCGCCGTGCTCACTGGGGCTGCCGCCCCAGACCCCGCCCGGAAGCGCAGGCGCTCCGCGCCTGCTTACCGGGCTGCCGCCCGGACCTGCCTTGCTACCGGCGACGGCTTACGCCGCGCCGTGCTGGGCTGCCGCCCAGACCTGCCCGCTAATCGCGCGGACTTTCGCCGCGCTCACTGGGGCTGCCGCCCCAGACCCCGCCTCAAAATCCCCCGCCGATGCGCAGCTCCCACCCCCGGAAGCAGCGAGCAACCCGCAAGCATGGACAGCCGCCACCACACCGGCGCTCGTAGTCGCCGCGCTCCACGAACGCGCGGCTCCTCGCGCCTGCTGCAATCGCCAACACCCGGCGCTCGTAGTCGCCGCGCTCCACGAACGCGCGGCTCCTCGCGCCTAGAGCGGGGCCTACGCTCGGGGCGAGCTACACGCGCCAGGGGCTAAAGCCCCCAAAATGGCGCGTTCGCCAGCCCACTCGCTCCGGCCCCTTTTCGCGCTAAACACATTCGTAGCGGCGCGTTGCGCCGCCTTGGGAAGCCCGCCGCCCGGCGTCGAGCCGGGCGTCAGGCTCTTGTGGACGCGCCGCCGCCGCACGGTTCGCTAATCGCTCTCACCTTCGCGCGCGGCGGCGTCGCGTTACGGCGCGCGGCCTTTGGCCGTGCGCTCGCCGGGCTGCCGCCCGGACCTGCCTTGAAAGCGCGCGGCATCCCGCCGCGCTTACCGGGGCTGCCGCCCCGGACCCTGCTCGGCAGGCGCTCGCATCGCTCGCGTTGTGGCTCCTCGTCACGCAAGCTGTTTGCGCGTTCCCCGCAGGATGCGCGGGCTAAAGCCCGCGCAAACAGCGGCTAAAGCCGCTGGAATCACCGCCCCCATCAGCAGTGTTTGTTCGTGCGCTCCTTCTAATTGTGGTAGCACGGGTGTAAACCCCGTTTCGCCGCCTTTCTTGGTTGCGCGGGCTTTTGGGAAGGCGACGAAACGCCGCTCACGCGGCTCGCCCGTGGAAAACGTAACAACGGCGCGCCAGAAAAAAGCGCGCCGTACGTTTCCCACCGGCTCGGGGTTGACACCCGTGCTCTCTGGCATCAAGGAGCGCACGAACATGAGCGAAACCAACTTTTCAGACTGCCGCGATCTTGAGACCCCGGCGCGCCACAACTACCAACCAACGGAAGATGACCGGGAGTTCGAAGCCTGGTTAGATTCGTTGAACGAGAGAACAGCGAACGGGGGGGCCGACAGGCCCTCTCGTTCCATCTTCACCCGCCTGCTTTTCCGCTGGCAGCACGGTTACTCAATCGACAAAATCGGTTTCCTGTCACGCGAAGAGCAAATCAAAGAAATGCGCCGACTCAAAGCCACGGCCCACAAACGCCAAGCCGCCCAGCTTCGCTACCAACGCCGTCAAGCCTGGCTTCACCAAGGCTCACTCATCGGTGTTTTCTGCATCGGTCTCACCATCGTTTTGTTCTACGGTGGCCTGATCGTTTACAGCTTCATTCACCCGGCTCCGGTCATTGCCCAGCAGGTCTCCACCGGATCACCCGACAGAAAATTCCACAGCAATGTTTGCCCCACGCTTGACGGCAAGCCGTTCTGTGACCTGTCCGAGAACGACAAGTCTCTACTCAGAAAAAAGGTCAAGCACGTGAAAGCCTCATGCACCGACACCGGGAAGATTGACGGCCCGGAAGGATGCCAACCGGCTTCCTTCTTTGAGGGCGAGGGACGTGAAAGCCTACTCCAGGAAACCGACCTTGACGGCAAGCCTCTCTACACCGTCTGCCACACCGTCTACAAATGCAAAGCTCTTCGTTGAGCCTCATCCGGGCGCTGGCCCCCGGTTATCCGGCCAGCTTCCCCCAGGCTCTCTTACGGCTCCGCAGGCCGGGGGCTTGCTGCCCCCGGACCCCCGCCCGGGGGTCTCCACCCCCGGACCCCCATGAGGCGCGCATCCGCGCGCAAAAGACAACGGCGGCGCGGCCAGAAAAAAGCCGCGCCGATGGTCCACCCGACGCCTCATGTGCGCATCCAGCAGTTTAAGAGCCTGAGGTCGAAATGACTCCCGCTTTCTTTTTTTCACTCACCGGGGGTAGCACGAATTCGCGCCGCGATCCACCGGAACCCGCCAGTGGAGGGTAGTTACCGCGCCGATGTAGACCACACGGCGCGTCGTGTCCGGCTCGTTCCTCACACGGACACGCCGCGCAAAAACCGTAGATCAAGAAAAACCATAACGCGCGCGGCGACACGGCAGGCACCCTCTCTCCCCCCGCCGAGGTTTCCCCCCCCTCAACCCCCCCCATCCGGGCACCCCCCTCCAATCTGAATCCTAAAGGGGGGAAAACCCCTCTGCGCGAGACTTCGCTACGCGCAAGGGGGGACGAGAGCGGACCACGGTTTCCGGTCCGCCTAAAGTACGCTCACTCCGCGCCGCCACGTCTCGCTCGGCGAGACCGTCGCTGCGTTCGCCCGGTGTGCCTATGCGCCGTGCGCCGCGCCGCTTATAAAAGGCGAATATAAAACTCATCAGAAGGGGGGAAGGCCCTGAACCGCCTTTCCCCCCTTCCGAACCATCCCCCCTTGCCCCACCCCGCAGGCCGGCCCCGGTCCATGGCGGCGCGTTGGCCTTTCGGCCAAAAGCCCGCGCCGCCGAAGCATGGCCGGGTTCCGGCCCGCGCTTGCTCGGCAGACGCGCCGCCGCGAACTAACGTCCAGTCCGCGGATACGCGGCGCTTTCGCCAGCAGGGGAGGTTAGTGTCCGGCGCTGCCTTCGCACCGACGAAACAACGCAGGCCGCGCGGCGGTCTAGAAGCCCGCAGCCGATGAGCCGCGCCGCTCGCAGCTACACGGGGCCAGCGCATCCCCAACAGTTACCCGACGTATTCCCCATGAAGTTTACCTAGCCGTTGTGGTGTTTCGGCCACATAACAGCTAGAATTGACTCAGCCTCCTCCAGCGGCTCCGAACGGGGCAGGTCGCCGCAAGCCGGGCCGGTTGCATAAACCGGCCCGCGCGGTGTGCAGGCCAGAGGACACACACTCCATGAAGTACATTGGATTGCTCTCGTCTGCTGCCAGCGGCAAGCTGGGCGGCATCGTCGCTTCCCACAACCGGGGCGGTACGTACTTCCGCCACCATGCAGTACCCGTCCAGCCCCGCACCCCGGCGCAGACCCTCGTCCGCAACCAGTTGCAGGGTTTCTCCAGCGCGTTCAAAAGCCTCACCCAGGCGCAGATTGCCGGATGGAACGCGCTCGCCCTCACCGTCACCCTCAAGTCGAAGCTCGGAACGACTTACAACCCCACCGGGCAGCAGCTTTTCGTTTCGTGCAACAAGCATCTGGCCGCGATCAACATCACGACCTTGCTCACGAACGCGCCCACCATCCCGTCGATTCCCGGCTTTACCAGCTTCACGGTTGCGACGACGTCGGCCTACGGCTACACCACGGCCATCACCGGCACCTACACGCCGTCTCCCAGCGCCAGCTTCGGCATTGAGTTGCGCGCTTCGAGTGTGCTGTCGGCGGGCCGGACGTTTGTCGGCAAGTCGCAGTTCCGCACCCTGGCGGGTTACAACCCGGCCACCGGCCTCACCACCGACCTGCTCACTCCGTTTCTCGCAAAGTTCGGGCCGTTGCCTTCCAGCGGCATGATTGCTTACGAGTTGCGGTACATCGATCCGGCCAGCGGTTTCGCCGGCGCGCCGATCCGCGCCACCGTGACGTTCCAGCAGACCCCCGTAGGCAGCCTGTTTGCTCTCAGCGCGGCCTCCGTTGCGTCGAGCCTCAGCGCCGGAACTCCGGTAGCGAAGGCTGTGACCTGGACCTACACCCAGAACGGCGGGTTTACCGGAGCTGTACAGTGGGCCATCACCGGCCTGCCCACCGGCGTCACCGCGTCGATTAGTGCCAACCCCGACGCGTCCAAACCCACCATCACCCTGATTGCGAGCGCGGCTGCAATCATCGGAACCTACACGTGCGCAGTGCAAGGCACCTTTGGTTCCTTTGTGAACTCCACGCCGCTCACCGTCACGGTTGTAGCCTAGTCCCATGCAGTACATCGGCCTCACGGGTTCGCTCAGCAGCGGCAAGCTGGGCGGACTCGTGGGAAGCCGAGGCCGAGGCGGAAACCAACTCCGCGCCCGCATTGTCCCCCGTCAAGCTGTCACCGTCAGTTCCAGCGAGGCCCGCGCCATAACTGGCGGCCTGCCCGCGCTCTGGCGACTCCTCACCCCAGCAGAACATCAGTCATGGGCCGAACTCGCCGAAGCCCTGCCCATGCGCGACGCCCTGGGTCAGAGCGTCACGCTTTCGGGCTACGCGCTGTACATCGCTTGCGCGCGTCGACTTATCACCATCGGGATCATTGAGCCGCTACGCGCAGCGCCACCACGCCCAGCGTTCCCGCCCATCTACGGTTTCGAGGCCACGCCGATCTACAATGCGCCGGGATCAGCGAGCGCGCTGCAAGACATCCAACTGACTACCGCGAACCCGTTGCCTACGAACTTTACCCCAGTGCTCAGAGCCAGCGCCGCGCTGTCACCCACGCGATTCAACATCCGCTCTTCAAACTTGCGCGTGATCCAGGCAGGCGTGATGTGGCCGAGCGAACCTTACGGAGTGCTCGCACTCTGGCAGGCTGTTTACGGCACCTACCCTCCAGCTGGCACCATCACTTTCGAGCTTTCGCTTGTTGACCCCATCAGCGGCTTAGTTGGAGCCGCGGTCAGGACGGCGACCAGCTACAGCTACGCCCCGACACCGCCGCCCATTCCCGGAACTGTTACGGTCGAAGTGGAAGGCGAAACCATCGCAGTGATTCCCGGAACGTGGGTCCAGGTCGAAGGAGTCACCGCCGCCAACTAGAAACGAGGCAACCATGAAACACCTACTGGATCTCGCACCGTTGTTTCTGACGGCCTGGCTCACAGCGGCAGCGCAAGGGCCAGGAACCGGCGTCAACTTCAATCACTCCACCCCCGCAGCTCCGAGCGGCGCTCGAAACGTGACCTTTCAGAACGACAGTAGCAGGCCCACGGTGAACATGAGCGCCTACGTCACGTTCCCAACCGTGCAGGTTGCCTGCCCGTCCGGGTCCGATCTTTCCACGGCGGTCAATGCCTGCCTAGCCAGCTTGCCGACGCCCACGGGCGGCATCTGCGATGCGCGCGCTTGCTCTAGTAATTTCACGTGGAATAACCCCACCACGTTCAGCGGTCCGAATCAGGCCCTCTTGTTGCCGTGCGGAACTCTGACCGCGACGGCCACCGTCACCGTCTCGGCCACCGTCCGAAACAGCACGATCCACGGATGCGCCTACCAGGGAGGAAGCGCCAGCAGCGGAACGGCCGGCGGCAGCGTTTGGAACTACCAGGGCAACGGCACCGCGTTCATTGTCGGCGACACCGGCGACGCCAGCGACACCCCCGGCTTTTACTTGACTGACCTCACAGTCGCCACGTCCAACGGCGGCAGCAGCGCCCACGCTATCGACTTCCACCGCACCCAGGAGATCGACATCGAGCGCGTCTATTTCATCGGTGACAACGGCACCGGGCAGACCGGCATCACCTTGGACGGCACCGGCAACTACAGCGGCGGGGGTTTCCAAAACTTCCGCCTCTCGAACTTCGGCACCGCACTCCTCATGACCGGCAACGGCACGGGCGCGGCCAACGCCAGCACGTTCACCCGGATGCACGTCAACTGCCCGACGAGCGGCGGCAGTCCAATCAGCGGCGGCATCGGCATCGATCTCGCCTACGGCGACGGCAACACCTTTGTCGGAGGCGACATCGAAGGTTGCGACTCCATGCTCATCCTCGGCGCGGGCGCGAGTAACAACACGTTCAACGGTGTGCGGAACGAGAACAGCAACTCCCAGGTGAACGCGGCCAGCGGCAGCCAGTACAACCTTTGGCTCACGGGCGGCACCATGTTCACCGGCAAGCTCACCGACGCCGGGACACACAATTCGTTCGCGGACACCTTTCACCGCGCATGGAACAATTTGAACGGCGACCTCTGGCGCTCGCAGTCCGACGCCACGATCACGAATCACATCTACACCGGCATCGGCCTGGGTAACGTGCGCGGACGAATCGAGGAGTGGCAGACCGACGTACCCGGCACCCCAGGCAGCTACCAAAACGCTTGGCAGTGGGGACCGGGAGACGGAACGGCAGGCGCACAGCTTTGGTCACTGAATGACCTGCTGAACACCGCGCAACGCTTCGGGGTCTCGCAGTTGACCACCGCAGGCGGAAACAACCAATCGTTTCTGAACGGCGCAGGCACCGGCTCAGTGTGCTTCCAATGCAGCACGAACAGCGGCACCGGAGGCGTGGCGATCGCCAGCGGCGGCGCGACACCGACAACCGTCGCCCACTTCGATAACGCGGGCAACTTCTACAACCTTGGCCGGCACGACTTCTATTCAGGCTCCACCCTTGCGTGGAGGTTCGACTGCGCGAGCACCGGGGCTTGCGTCATCCAGTCCATGACGCCAACCGCGAACGCCTACCACCTGCGCATGTACAACGGAGCCGGGACAGAAATCGACAGCGAGAACACCGGAGGCGTGAGCATAAACAACACGTCAACCAGCGGCAACGGCCCTTTCACGGTCTACGCCGGGGGCGCGACCTACTACAACACCAAGCTCTTTCAGGTCCAAAACAACGGCAACGGCACCGCGAACTACCTGCTCCCTTCACTCGCGGCCGGGAGCGGCAACTACTGCCTACAAGCCGACACCAGCGGGTACGTCACCAACACAGGCCATGCTTGCGGCACGGGCAGCGGCTCTGGCAGCGTCACGAGCGTAGGCTTGAGCCTCCCGGCCCAATTCAGCGTAGCCAACTCGCCAGTGACCAACTCAGGCACACTCACGGCCACGTGGGTAAGCCAAGCTGGACACAGCTTTCTGGCCGGCCTCGACAGCGGCAGCACGGGAACCCCGACCTTCCGAGCAATCGCAGCAGACGACGTGCCCACCCTCAACCAAAGCACGACAGGCAACGCGGCCACGGCCACCGCGCTCGCCGCCACGCCCTCGCAGTGCTCCACCAACCAGTACGAGACCGGATCGGACGCCCAGGCAAACGCGAACTGCTCACAGGTCACGTACAGCCGGATCGGAGGGACTGTGCCGACGTGGAACCAATCCACCACCGGCAACGCGGCGACGGCCACCACCACCACCGGCAACGCGGCGACGGCCACCGCGCTCGCCGCAACCCCCGCCCAATGCACGAGCGGGCAGTACGCCACCGGGATCACGGCGCCGGGAGCGGCCAACTGCTCACAGGTTGGATACTCCCAGCTTGGCGGCAGCATCCCAACTTGGAACCAAACCACCACCGGCACAGCAGCCGGGATCACGCCCGCCGCTTCCATCCACATCGACAACACGAGCGGCGCGAACTACGTGTGCATCAACTGCGACAACAATTCCGGCACGAGCGGCTTTGTCGTAGAGAACGGCACCGGCAGCAGCCCCAGCGTGGAATTCCAGGTGACCGGCAGCGGCAACACCACGGCCACCGGCTTTCTTGCGTCGAAAGGATGGTTCGGCAACTACTCGGCCACGTTCACCCCAGGCGCGGCGGCAGGCACCAGCCCCACCATCGGCTGCCTCTCAGGTCACACCTGCACCAACATCCAGGGGACGGTGAGCATCAAGACCGGGACGTCGACCACCACCGGAACTATCGTGACGATCAACTTCGGCCACACCCAAAACAACGATCTCGACTGCGCCACGGATTTCCAGCTTGCAGGGTCCGGCCATCTCACCACCTACGACGCGACAAGCTCCACCACCGGCCTCGTGATCGCCACGGACGGATTCACGCCCGCCGCATCGACCACCTACACTCTCACTTACACATGCGGGAGTTACTAACCCATGCTCTTTTTGCCCAGAGGCGGACTGCCACCGAAAAAGAACAAGATGGGCTATGCGCGCGGCTCCGGCGCGAGCGGCCACTGGTTGCGCGCCCGCGCCGCCGTGGTCAACACGAACACGGACAGCATGAGCCGCTGGCGTCACCTTTTCAACGTGGCAAAGATCAACTTTAAGGCCACCCAGCCCGGAGGCCGCAACACAGCGCCCGTACTCGGCATCACCCCGTTTGAGGCGTGGTTCTATCAGTCCGCGACCTATGTCGGCATTGTGCTCGCCGGACTCTACGAGGGCGGCATTCAACTCATGCAGACCCTTGTCGGATGCAGCAGCGTCGAAGCCTACGAAGTCATGGTTTCAACCACGCTCGCACAGATGAATCAGGCCACACCTATCGCGCCGCCCATTACGACAGTCAAAGCAACCGCGAGCATGGGCGGCGGACCCGCCACGGCCGGCACCGCCACTCTCAGCGTTGCCACCGGAGCCAACGTCCAGGTTGGACCCATCTCGGCCGTATTCAGCGCCGCGCTCACCATCAGCGGTTTCTCAGTGCCGACACCACCCACGCCGTCAGGCGATCCGTGGTACACGGCAGGCACTCAAATCACCCAGTTCGCCATGCTCCCCAACAGCGTCGCACCGGGCAGCCTCATGCTTCCCTGGGCGCTCTTGGCGAACATCAAGCCCGGCCCCTACGTTTTCACCGTCACCGGCCTACCCACCGGCGTCATCTGCTCACTGGACGGAATCCCACTCCCCGCCACCCTTTGGCTCGGCGGGCCTGTGGCCGGTCAATTCAGCGTGACAGCCTCACCCGACGCCCCACCCGGCACTTACGAAGCAACGATGCAGAGTACCGGGCCATCCGGCACCAACACGTTCAACTTTGCGGTCACGATCCTAGACCCCACGGCCTACACTACGGCCCTCGAATTCTCTGGCCTGCCCACCAACGTCACCGCCGCGATCCTCGGCTATGCTGATTACCCATTGAACGGTCCATTTCCGGCAACGCTTGAAGGACTGCCCAACGGCACAAACACGACTTTCGCGCTCAGTTACAACCCGAGCGCTAACACTCTCACCGGCCAGCTCGTCTTTTTGGTCACCATCGACCCCAGCACACCGACCGGCACGTACACGTTCAGCGCCGCGCTCTCCGGATTCGCAACTGCGCCGACCGTCTCACCTGAATTCACGGTAACCACCATCGCACAGACACCCGGCCAGCCATGCCCCCCGTACCAGGTTGCAACGTCCGTTGCAGCTAACACCGTCTGTGACGGCGATTGGAACGTCATCGGCTTTTCGATCTTCCCCAGCTACCCCAGCGAATTCAATGACCCCAGCCAGCCAGCCGGACTCTCTCTCGCCAAATGCTGGACAATCAGCGCCAGCCCGGCGTACTCGTCCGGCTATTCCGCCCCGTCCGCGTCAAGCTACGCCTACATCCTCACCACCGGCCCCAACCTGCCCACCGCACAACAGGTGCTCGCCGCATGGCGGGAAGTCTTCGGAGACCTGCCACCGAGCGGCAAAATGAAAATCGTGTTGCAGTGGATTGACCCACTCTCAGGCGCACCCGGCCCACAGAATATAAAAACGCTCAGTTGGCAGACCGGCACCAACCTGGGTGTGAAGAAACCGCAGGGAGGCTGGCCCGGCCCCACGTTCGATGTGAGCAACACCACTCCGCTCATCATTGCCCCCGGCGACACATCCGTCACGTTCACCGTTGACCAGGGCTATAACTACTCCGGCACCATCACGTTCAGCGTCAAGCCGTCCAGTTACATCGGCACCGGCACACCTCCAGGCATAGACGCACTGCCCACCGGCCTCACCGCCACGTTCGACAACCCCGTTTTTGTTTTTACGAACGGAGTGCCAGACCACACCACCATGACTCTCACGCTCACGGCCATCGCAGGCACCCAGCAATTCAACGGCGCGATTGACGTGGAAGCAACCGACACCGTGGTCACATTCGGCACTTACCTCACCCTGTCCATCGTGGGAGTAGTCACCCCGCAACCGCCCACCAACTACCTGAGTATGTTTCCCGTCACCACGGAAATTTACACCCCACTCAGCAGCACCACCGCACTCGCGTTCGACTTATTCAACAGCGGCCCAGCAGACATGGCCGTTTCCATGCTCACCACAAACACCGACCCTGACTACACCATCGAATACGGCCAGGGCGGACCGGCGACGGCCACCGCCACACCCACCACCATCACGTTCGCGCTGGCCACCGGCGCATACACCAACTCACTCATCGGCCAATATCTGACCAGCGCCGGTTACGCGCCAGCAGGGTACAACGTCACCGATGCGCCGATCCTCAGCAACACCGGCACCACCGTCACCGTTGCCAGCACAAACAACCCCGCCGCTATGACCACGGCAGGCATCGCGGCGGTCATCGACATCGGCCTCACCGTGCCAGCCGGAACGCTCGCCAACCCAGGACTCGCGTCCGTTCTAGCCTTTGTCGAAGTCGGCACCATGTACACCATGCCCACGCCGCAAATCCAGGTCGTAGCAAGCGCAGGCAAAAACACCACGTACAGCATCATCGGCACCGACAGCAACCCAAGCAACGGTTTCCAGATGTCCCCGCTTCTCACTTACATCAACCAGCCCGTCCCCGGCTCGACTACCGTCACACTCACTTTCAGCAACACCAATCCCAGCGCCATCACCGCCACTTTGAGCAGCGGCTATCTCGGAAACGGCGTCACCGTCACCCCAGCCAGCAGCAGCGTCACCATTCCCGCCGCGGCTGGAGCGGTCCCCGGAACCACGACGGTAAACGTTACTATCACCGCCACAGCCGAAGCTGACTTGACCCAGAATCCGGCCTACGTTCAGGCCATCGCAGGCAGCTACTCGCAAATTGTCTCCATTTGGTTCACCGACACCCAATACGGCCCGCTTTACATGAGCCTCAGTCCGGTCAATCTCAACCCCACCAACGGCAACAGCCAAAGCGCCACGCTCACCGTAAACAACGCGAGCGCGGCCAGCGCGACCGTTGCGCTCACACCCAGCTACGTCCCCAGCGGTTTCACCATCACTGTCATTCCAAGCACAGTCACCGCGCCAGCGGGCAGCACAACCAGCCCCGGCACCGCGACGGCCACCGTCACCGTCTCCGTTGCATCCGGCTCACCCATCACTACCGGCCAGTTGAACGTGAACGGCGCCGCGAGCGGCTGGAGTGAAATCACCGTGCCGATTTGCCTGCCCTACACGACTTAATTCCTTGCTACAATTTCAGCAGCACAGCCATGAACCCAGACAACCTCACGGCCATCGGCCTCTTTATCGCAGCCCAGACCATCGCAGCCATAGCCGCGTTCTTTACCGTGCGAGCCGACGTGAAAAACCTCAAAAGCTGGGTTAAGGACATCGCGCGGGACACAAAGTCTACCGCGCTCTTGGTTGCATCCATCACCGGAATTCCGATGACCAAGCACGAGCGCCAGGAGTAATAAACCATGCTCACCCAGCGGTACACCAACCCCATCGACGTTAGCCAAGCCGACGCCGCCGCGATAATGGCCGCCACCGCCACAATCGACTTTGCGGCCTACTCTCTGACCCACCCCGGAGTAATCGCCACCCTCATCCAGCGCGCCCAGGCAGGCGTAAAAATCCGCCTCTACCTTGACCGGACCGAGCTTGAGGCCGAAGCCAGGGGCAACCCGCAACTGAGCAATAGCCCGCTGGGTCCACTCCTCTCCACCGTCAACGTCCAAACCAAGGTGAAAGAGAGCAGCATTTTGATGCACCTGAAAAGTTACGTGGTGGACGGCAAGGTGCTCAGAGACGGCAGCGCCAACTTTTCGCCCCTGGGTGAGAGCGAGCAGGACAATTCCATGCTCCTCACCGACGACGGCCCCACCGTCGAACTCTTCCAAAGCAAGTTTGAGGCGATGTGGAACCGCCCCGACAACATCAGCGTTGCCCAGGCAGTCGCAACACCCCAGCGAATGAACTCCACAGCCCACCGCGCTCACTGACCTGCAGCACAGACGTTTTCGCCGATGGATACCCCCACCGACTTCGCAGCGGCGCGTCCTAGAGGCTCCTAGCGCGCGGATTTTCTCCGAAAACGAAGATCCGCGCGCCCTCGATCCCACCGGAAGAAACACCCATGAAACCCGGTCCAGAAGGTACAAAAACACACACGTCGTCCTCTGGGGAACCCCGGCCTTGAAAAGGCGCGTGAGAGAGAGATTCACACCTCGTAACCGTCGCCGCCCCTGTGGAAAACTCGCAAAACCTCGAAAACCGAGGCCCCGCAAGGGCTTAGCTCGGTTTCAGGATGTGCACGGACTCTCCACAGGTGACCCCTCCTTGAATGTTCGCCCAGATCGAGGGCACGGCCAGAGACCCCATCGCAACCAGCCGATCCTTAGACACACGGGGGGTAGCGACGGCCAACCCGCAGGTTTTCCCGCCCTACTCTACGACGCTGTGCGTGGTCTTTTCCCCCTGGGCTGCATTCCGCTGGCGCGGAACTACGGACGATGTGACGCAACCAGGCCCCGGCGCTCGCCATTTTTCATACGCCGGTACGCTCCGAAAAAAAGGGCGGTCAGAGCAGGAACTGTGCCCGAGGCAATCCGGGCATCGGCAGGAGCCGACTGTTGAACGCCCACCATCCAAAAATCGTGGTACAGTGGAACCACTACACCGCGACAAGGGTTACGGTAGAAGCCCCGGCCCAGGCTCGCAAGTGGAAAAATCCCATCTCCTCAGCGCCACTTTGACCGCATCGACAAAAGCACGTTCTCGCGTAACTTCTTTAGATTTGAGAGGGTCTTTACATAATAATTCTTATCAGTCGCAGAAAACGGCTCAACATCCCCGCGATTACCCCCAGAGGACCGACTCAGCCGCCGTCAAACCTTTGATATTACAAAGCGAAATGTTCATCCTGTCAACACTATATGTACGTGTACTACTTGACAACCGCTCAATATCCCCTGTAATTTACTCTATGTTCACTTGCGTGACATCAAAAGGAGTTTTCATGCCCAGCCACGACTACAACGTTGACCCGGTCAAATCCACCGGCGACCCACGCACCACCGCTTGCGACTGTGGAACGAGCCTCATCCTTCCAAAGCACCCAGGCGTCCACTGCCCCAAATGCCACGCGAGCTACAGGAGCAAGAGCCTGCAACGGCCCGCGTTCTGCGCTCACTGCAACTTCAACCTGCGAGCGTGGAGACTGCG
>JBEKVC010000050.1:0-15068 GCA_049514395.1 Terriglobia bacterium | reverse complement strand
CACCTTGGCTCTCCAATCCACCGCCTCCTCCATTCTGGGCTCAGCCCAGAACAGAGTACTCGGCTTAGCTCCAAGGGTGGGCCAAATCAGACCATCACAGTGGGCCAAATGAGGGTATCGAAATCAGAAATCGGCGGGGTCGTCTTTCTTGCCATTGGGGGAATCGGCTGGCTTATCCGTTGGGGTGTTCGTCTTGCAGGGGGGGCTGCTCAGCTCACGGTGTTTGTTCTCCTTGGATTACCTCTAGCCTTAGTCGCGTTGACGCTCGCGCTCTGGATTGTTATGTCTCCCATACTGGGTTTGACTAACTTGGCGAGATTCGTTCGGGGGAAGGTGCGAAAGCGGTCACAAGTGCATGGGCGGTAGACCCAGCGAACATCCCCAAGGCCCAGCAAAACTAGAGATTGTTCAACCGCGGGTGGCCCATACATGCCGCCGTTTGGCACGTATGCGATCATGGCACCCCGCAGTGCCGTTCCCTGGGCACTAGTGCATTCTAACCCAATTGCCGGGATATGGGGCGGCGGCTTTTTGCCGTCCCCCCTTAATGCCGTTGTTATGCGATTCAGTCATCAATTTACTGCACCGAGTTTTAGACCTGTAATCTGCCCCACGACGGTTGCTATATCTCTCCAATTAATTGAGGACAACCGATTAGCTTTAGGGATATGTACTGTAAACGTTTTCTGACCCTCGTCCGTAGGTGGCGTGATTTCCCTCAGGAGTACCCAATATGCTTCGGCTTCTGACTCTACGTATTTTACGAGCATTACAACCGTGAGCAACTTGCGCAGATAGTTATATGTTGAAACGCTCAATGTAATGGTTTCTGTATCTTCATTTCCACTGCTTTCTTCTGATGCCTTCAATTGAACAGTTAGTTCCAGACCCCTTAGTTCACTCCCTTCAGTAATACCAATCTGAAAATCTACGCCATAATCATTTTGGGGTCTGTTGACTACCCAGTGTTGTGGTATTTGATTCCGAAAAAACGTTTCGGATTTCTGTTCAAGGGTGTGGCTTTCATGCCTTATTGGGAATGACATCGTAATTCTCCTTAAGAGCGAGCGGCCCTTGAGCACGGTCGGTGAGAAAAGCTTCCTTCTTGCTTGCTCTCGCTCGGCCCGCGAGGTAATGCTGACCTTAAACATCAATTTCGCCAGCCGCGCGCCATTCCTTGACCACATCTTCAAACGGCCGGCGGGGCTCACCTTTGCTTTCACGGGCTGCACGGCCCATCGCTAAGTCTTCCATCATTTCTTCGTACTCTTCGATAGGGAGAATGACGGCAGTCTTGTGCCCCTCAGCATCGGTGACGAATTGAACGTTCTTCTGCATCGCTCGCTCTCCAAATGAACTGTATCACCGACCGGGCACAGACATACAAGACAATGTCTGCGCCACCCTCGCTACCCCGCTCCAACTGCTCGAGCCGCCCGTTCCCTTGCTAAGCAGGCACACCCTCCTCGACCGGTCCAGCCCGCCGCAGCCGGATTTTCACCTCCACGCGCGACCCGAGCCGGTTGAGGATCGACATCAGGCGATCGACGGTGAAGCGCCCGAGATCCGCGTTGCGGATACGCGAGAAGTCGGCCGCCGCAATCCCGGTGCGCCCATGAGCCGCGCGCACGCTCAGGCCTTCCCGATCAAGCGCCTTGATGATTTCGGCAGCGAGGATCGCCTTGAACTGCTCGGCATCCGCGTTCTTGTGCCCGAGGTCGCGGAAAACATTCCCGCTCGCGCGCACCACTTTCAGTTTTTCGCCTTTTTCCACTGTCACACACCGATGTCATTCCGAGCGTAGCGAGGAATCCCGTTCTGGTCTGTGGAGGAAGGACTCGGAGCGAGATTCCTCGCTACGCTCGGAATGACATCCGAGGTGTTGTCAGATGTGACAACGCCTGTCAACCAATAACCTTCCCCAGCCCCCGGCGGGGGGCGCGTACATCGCGCTTGTGGCGATGTGTGCGGTTGGCGAGGGTCACTGCAACCTCACACCCAAAGGATCTCCACGGCAGTGCCGACGCGCTCGAAGTCCTTGTCACTCGTGACCAACGTTGCCTTCCTGGCTTGGGCGAGGGCGGCGGCGAAGCAATCCGCGTAGGGCAGGTTGTGCTCCGCCTTGAGGCTGGCGGCCAGCTTGCCGAGCTCCATGTCAGCGTCGACAATCTGGATAGGGAGCTGGGCGATCTCGTGCAGCTTGGCCGCCGCTGCTTTTTCACCGCGCGCGCGCCAGACCGAGTAACAAACCTCGCCCCAGTTGACCACCGACATCACGAGCGGGCGTTTGGCCTCCGCTGCCTTTGCCAGCAGTTCCTCGACCTTGTCGGCCCCCGGACGGTCCTCGAAAAACGTCATGAGGGCGCTCGCATCCAGAACGTAGGCCTTCATAGGGTCCGCTCGCGCTTGCGCTCCTCAAGCAGGGCGGCGAGCGCTGAGGGTTCCCCTTTGAGCGATCCGCGCAGGCCGCGGATGAATTCGCGAGTGACGGGCTGAACGATGATACGCCCGTCATCTTCTACAAAGGTGACCATCGTCCCCTTTTTGATCCCGAATCGCCGGCGCAGGCGAGCGGGGATGACGAGCTGTCCCTTGGTTGTGACGACGCTGGTTTCGATCTTCATTTGGCACCCACCCTACATCGCATCCTACCGAATTCATGTAAGTAAGTCGAGATATTTTATTCTTACCTAAACAACGGCGTTGCATCAACAACATGGACATGTCCCCATTTTTGAGACTAACGGTTAAGGCTGAAAATTCAGCGCAGGGGGTGAAAATCCCATCGAAGGGAGGTTAGAGTCATGGAGTTGTCTCATCGGCAATTCAATCCGGGATTCACAATTCATAATTGCTCTCGCGCTTCAGCCGCTCTTCAATGCTTCAATGATGCGATGATTCAATGAGTCAATTGAAGAACTCCTGGGCTACACGTGTGAACATATTGTCTCTTGACAACGCCCCGCCCCTGTGATAGCCTACTCATGTGAAAAGTCCAACCCGCGGGGGAGTCCTTTCCTCGTCAAACTAACACCCCGCCCCAGGAGGAACCATGTCCTTACGCAAATCACCCCAACTTACGCCCGCGTTGCTCGCCGCCGCGCGCCAGAATGCCCAGCATTCCACCGGACCGCGCAGCGCCGCCGCCCGACTCCTGGCCTTTGCAACTCTTCCTCGCCTGGCACGGACAACAAAATGGGGAAAGTCCTCTGCGTTTTGCTCTTGATACAAGGCGCGAGTTGTGGTAGCCTATGTGAGTTGTCGCATGAGAAAGCTTGCAAGCGAGCGCGGGAAGGGGGTTGCAGATGGGCGCGGCGGTGGGGGAAAATACGTACAAAACAGAAAAAAGATACTAAATAGAGGGAACGAACCTAAGAATATATTGAAAGCAAAGGAGTTAGCGTTTTCAGGAGCCCAAAACGAACTGGTTCTTGAACGCAAAAAAGCCCAATCAAAGCGAAAAATGGGGCCAAAAATCCGCGAACTGCTGAGATCCTTCGTCGTCCGCCAATAAGAATGGCGGACTCCTCAGGATGACAACGGGGCGGGGCTGCAAGTTTCGAGTTTCTAATTTCCAGCTTCTGATTTGCCATTTTCCAGTTTCTATTTTCCAGTTTCTAGTTTCTAATTTCTACTTTCTAGTTTCTTTCGTCTGTCGGTACGGCTAGCCTGATTCTATGAATCCCAAGATTGAAAGCCACGAGAGTCAGGATCATTTCTCCCGCGAAGTATTGGAGTTTCCCGCCGTCCTGGAATTATTGCGCGGCTACCTCTCCGGGCCAATCAGCGAGCCGTGCCTTGATTCTGTTGAGCCTCACACGCGAATTGATCTGATCCGTCACGAACTGGAACAGGCAAGAGAAGCACGCGAATATTTGCGAGAGAGTCCGAGACCAACCCTGGGAAGCCTTCGAGACCCGCGGCCGCTGCTCGAGAAACTCCGCATCGAGGGTGCGACCCTGGAGGCGCTCGAAATCTTTGCTCTCACGGGACTGGCGCGCGCGGCCCTGGAAACACAGCGGCGGTTTGCAAAGTGCCCGTTACCCCGACTGGAGGAGTTGGCGCGCAGTCTGGCAGACTTCCGCGACCTGGTCACGGAACTGGATGGAAAGATCCACCCGGACGGCTCGGTGGATTCCTCCGCCAGTCCCGCTCTGAGCGGGATTCGGCGCGCCATCGAGCGTCTGCGGGTGGAAGTGCAGGCGCTGCTCGAGCGTCTGCTGCGACGGTTCAGCCAGGAGGGAGTGCTCCAGGATGCAGTGGTTACACTTCGGAATGACCGGTTCGTGATTCCCGTACGAGTGGAGGAGAAGCGGCGGGTGCAGGGTGTAATCCACGGTGCAAGCTCGTCCGGGGCAACCGTGTATCTCGAGCCGATGGATACCCTGCCCTTGAACAATGAACTGGTAGAACTTCAGGACAGGGAATTCGCGGAAATACAACGCATCCTGGGAGAATTCAGCCGGAAGCTTCGGGAGCGGCGCGAAGACCTGGTTCGGGCTACCCAAATTCTAAGCGAGGTGGACCTTGCTTTCGCCAAGGCGGAGTTTTCCCGCCAGTACGATGCCTGCATCCCTGAGTTCAGCTCGGACCGCACGCTTTTGCTGAAAGATGCGCGGCATCCGTTGCTGGAGAAGGCCTTGCGCGCGCAGGGACGAAGTCCTGTCCCGCTGAGCATCGAACTCAAGCCTCCGAAGATCATGATGATCGTCAGCGGGCCAAACACGGGCGGGAAAACTGTAGCCCTCAAAACACTCGGGAGCGCTGTGCTCATGGCGCAGGCCGGCATCCCCGTGCCAGCGAGCGAGTTCAAACTACCGCTGTTCCGGCGCGTGTTGGCGGATATCGGCGATCAGCAGTCCATCGCAGCGAACCTGAGCACGTTTTCAGCCCACGTCACCAACATTCAAAGGATGGCAGAGGTCGCGGGGGGGGAGGATATGGTGCTGCTGGATGAGCTCGGGACCAGCACGGAGCCTAATGAAGGCGCGGCGCTGGCGGTGGCCATCCTGGAGCATTTCCGGCAGCGCGGCGCCCTGACTCTGGTGACCACGCACCACTCGCGTTTGAAGGCCTATGCCGCAGAGACTCCGGAAGCCCTCAACGCCGCCATGGAGTTCGACGAATTGACGCTCGAGCCCACTTACCGGTTATTAAGCGGGCTGCCGGGAAAATCGAGTGCGCTCGACATCGCGCAACGCTTGGGCCTCGAGCCGAGTATCGTGGAAAAGGCGCGCACCATCCTGCATCCGGCGGATGCGGAAGCGGCAGCCCTGATTGCCGGCCTGCACCAGCAGAAAGCGGAACTGGAAAGGCAAGTCGGGCTGCTCGCTCAGCAAGGGAAGGAACAGGAGGCCCGGCAGATCGAGCTGGAAACCAGGTTCGGACAGGAACGCCGCGCCAAGCTCAAAGATCTGGACTCG
This sequence comes from Terriglobia bacterium, assembly GCA_049514395.1. Classification (GTDB taxonomy): domain Bacteria; phylum Acidobacteriota; class Terriglobia; order UBA7540; family UBA7540; genus CAVROP01. The sequence goes on along the minus strand of JBEKVC010000050.1, from coordinate 9,645 downwards.
CGGCTGGAACAGACCTTGCGCGAAAACGAAAAGCGTTGGGAGAGCATGATCGAGCAGCTTCGGGCCCAACTGGAAGCGGCAAAAGCTCCCAAACCCTCCAAAGGCCTCGACCGCAAGATGGCCTCCCTCAAGCGCGAGGTCCGGGAAGAGTGGAACACGCAGGTTCTGGAAGCCCTCGGCGCCCCTGCCACAGCCCCGGCACAACCTTCGGCTCCCCGGCCACTCGCCGTAGGCGACCAGGTCCAAGTGGCCAACCTATCATCTCTCGGGACGGTTATGGCTTTACCCGATGATGACCAGGCTGACATCGCCGTAGGCCACCTGCACATGCGCCTCCCGAGGAGCGAGGTCCGGCGGATCGTTCATGGTGGGACAAGCGCTCCAAGGGCGGCGGTTGCCGTCAGGGGCTCGGATGAGACCCCGGCGGAGCTCAACGTTATTGGTGACACCGCCGAGCTTGCCCGCGAGCGTGTAGATAAGTTCCTCGACGAAGCTTACATGGCCGGACGCTTTCGGCTGCGCGTCATCCACGGGCACGGCAAAGGCATCCTTCGGAAGAGTCTCCACGAAATGTTTGCTTCGCACCCGCACGTGGAAAAGTTCTATCTCGCTCCGCCCCACGAAGGCGGCGCCGGGGCGACGATTGTAGAGTTGAAGGCCTAGAAGAGCAGGTGCCAGGTTTCAGGTGTCAGGTGTCAGGGGCTGGGGACCAGGGACTAGGGGCTGGGGAAGAGCAATGGCGATACGCAGAATGTACTCCGTGGGAGGCGCTAGGCAAGGAAGGGGGGATAATCCAAAATCTAAAATCCAAAATTGCCCACCTCTCATCGCCGTGGAGGGGATGGGAGGCAAAGCTAGATGGAATCGGAGGAGACGGTGTTGCGGCGATGGGCGCGCGAGCGCAGACAGGAGCGGACAATTCTCAATAATTCATCCGAGTGAATAGGCTTGTTCAGATATTCGGTGGCCCCAGCGTTCATGGCTGCCAAATATGTATCAACCTCTCCGTACGCCGTGAGGATGATGACCGGGACATTGTTTCCGCCCTGACGGAGCGCCTCGAGGAAGCTCACGCCGTCGCACTCGGGCATCCGGAGGTCGGAGATAACCAAGTCGAACTGCGCGCTTTTTACTAGTTCTAATGCGTCGCATGCCCCTCCCGCTGAGGTGACAAGGAAATTTTCACCCGAAAGGATGCGTGCCAGCACCCGCAGGAAGTGCGGGTCGTCATCAACGATTAATATTCGTCCGGTGAGTTCCATGCTAACAGCATCCTGCCCATCCCGTGCAACCTGATTCCAATCCTGACCATTTACCTGTTCCAACATCTTAGACTGGACTCCAAAGACGCTCCGAAATTACGAGATGGGCGTGCTTGCGACTCGCTATTGACGCAAGCACGTGACGCGCCAATCTCCGCATGGTTTCCAGGGTGATGAAAACTAAGTGCTTGAACGACAGCCTGTCACTAACTGGGCAGCATTGTCGCCCAGACGTGGAACGCCCGCAACAACTCAGGAATGCGAGGGACGGTCTCCCAGCGCGGTGGAAAATCGCAAGCCAACCCCTGGAAGAGTGTTACGCGGCGCGCGTCACGGAGTCGGCAGCTTCCTTCTTACCCAGACGACGACGGATTGTCCGCGGGTTGATTTGGAGGAGTTGAGCTGCGCGCAGCCTGTTACCCCGCGTATAATGGAGGACCGTTCGGATGATTGTGTCGTGCAATTCGCGCATACGAGTGCCAAGCGTGAAGGTGAGGGTAAAGGTTGGTTGCATTTCCACGGGCGTCACCTCTTTTGCGACCGGAACGGGCTTGGGGGCAGGGGTGAGCTCTTTTACAGGGACTTCATTTGAATTGCGAGTAACAGCAAAGGTCTTCATTAAGGCCTCCTCAGAAGTTGACTCCACTAAGATAGCTGTCCTTTTGTCAGCATTTTTGATTCCCTGAGGGCGGATTCTGAAGTTGTTGAGGAATTTAGGCCTTGGTTCCCCCACATCCTCCCAAAAAGCGACAAATTGAGTTTGTTCGCGCATTCTCGTGCGACTTTTGCCCCAAATTTCTAGTTCAATAAGTGACGGAAGATGCCCAAACTCGATGACCGCAAATGAGGTCCGTGCGTGTTTTCAAGAGATTAGGGATTTAGGACATTCCTGTCCCCCCTGGCACAGCAGATGCGCATCCTTGTGGTTTCAGGGTCGTGGATCCGGGAATTTTTCAGGCTTGTGGTGGGAGCGAATGGTGGCAAAGCAGCAAACGAGACTGGACAGTTTTTTGAGGTTTCTCAGCTCATTGGAATGCGGTTTGGTTCTTCTGGGCTCACTAGGGACCGCAGTACTCATCGGGACGATGATCCTGCAGCGGCCCATGGCGCGGGAAGGGCAAATCGAGCAGATTTATGCTCCGCAAACCGTCCGGCTCTTGAACGCCCTAGGGTTATTCGATGTCTTCCATGCCTGGTGGTTCATTCTGCTCCTGGGTTTGCTGGGAGCGAATATCACGCTCGCATCCCTGGAGCGTTTTCCCCAAGCCTGGCGGTTGTTCACCCGGCCACACATGACGGCGGACGAGTGGTTCGTGCACCAACTGCCGTTCCAGAAGGAGATACCGCTGGGATTCCATACGTCTGCTGAGGCGCTTTCCATCGCCAGCCAGAAACTTAGTGACTTGGGCTACCCGCCCAAGCCGAAAGTTTTGGAAAGGGGAACCCTTTATGTGGAGAAGCACCGGACAGCGCGTTTGGCGCCTTACGTCGTCCACGCCAGTCTGCTGATAATTTTCGCAGGCGCCATTGTTGATGGCCTGTGGGGTTTCAAGGGATTCGTTAGCTTGACTCCCGGGGCACGGACCCAATCGGTTGAACCCATGACGGCCCCGGGCGCACCGCGTCGGCTGGGTTTTACAGTGCGTTGCGACGATGCGGGCATGGAAAAGTACCCCGACGGTTCGCCAAAGCAGTATTGGAGCCAATTGGCTGTGGAAGAGAACGGGCGCGAGGTCGTCCGAAAGAAAATCTTTGTGAACGAGCCCCTCACATATAAGGGGGTACGGTTCTTCCAAGCGAGCTACGGTTCCGCTGGGACACCTCGCAAGTTGGTTCTCGAGGCCAGTTGGACTGATAAGGACGGAAACAAGTATCCTCCGCAGACATTTACTTTACGGCCCGGAGAACTGGCCCGCCTCCACGATCAGGGCACGCAAGTGGGATTGGCTGATTTCATCCCCGATTTCGTTTTGGAAGGGAACCAGATCGCCTCTCGTTCGGATGAGCCTCGCAACCCAGCTCTCCAGTTGGCGGTGACGTTGCCAGGAGGGAAGCAGGCGGGAGTGTGGATCTTTCCCAAGGCTCCTGATATGGCGCCGCCCAACGAGTCAGGGATCAACTTTCAACTTCGGGACCTGGAAATGGAGTACATGACCGGGCTGCAAGTCGCGCACCAACCCGGCCAGAACCTGATCTGGGGTGGGTGCCTGCTGCTGACGGCAGGGCTGATGATGGCCCTATATATGTCGCACGTGCGAATGTGGGGCGTGGTCGGACGCGACAGCAAGGGGCGGCCGGCACTCTTGCTTGGGGGACAACCCAGCAAATACCGTGAGAGCTTCGAACGGCGTTTCAACGAATTGGCAGGCGAGCTGGAAGTGGCCCTCAGAACCTCGCAGCCTGAGATTACGCAAGCGATCCCGGCCTGAGCTAGTGTGGTGTCCCGTAATTCGTTGGACGGTGTAGCGCCCCGACTCGTCGGGGCAGGTGCCGGCCTGAAGGCCGGCGCTACGTCGCATGCAATTGGCGGGGTAAAGTTGCGGCAAGAGGAGACAAAGTATGGCGAAAGTTCTCACCACACACGTCGATGAACAGCGGACCAGCAGCGTGGGAACCTGGATCCTTTTGACCGTCGGCGTGGCTGTGCTGGTAGTGATGGCAGTTTCCGTCCCGCACCTTATTGGGCGTTCCGGGTGGGCAACAGGTGAGAAGTTTCTTTATCTGGCACTTCTTGGATACTTGGGGGCCTCGGTTCTCTATGTTTTTTCCTTGGCGGTCCGGCAATCCAACCTGGTGACGGGCGCCGAGGCGCTGACGCGCGGCAGCCTCCTATTGCACACCGGGGCCATCGTGACCCGGTGGATTACCTCAGGGCATCCCCCGCTGTCGAACATCTACGAGATGGTGCTGGTTTTCTCCTGGGCGGTGGTGGTCCTGCAAGAGGTGGCGGAGTGGAAACTCGAAATCCCCTTTCTGGGCGCGATAACCCTACCCATTGCCACCCTGGCGCTGACTTTATTGCAGGTCCTGCCGGGGGAGATAAGGCCGCTCGTTCCAGCGCTCCAGAGCACCTGGTTGCAAATTCACGTTACGCTGGCGATGCTGAGCTACGCGGGCTTTACGATTTCTTTCGCCCTAGCCTTGTTGTACCTCATAAAGGACGGGGTCAGCGCGCGCACTTTCCTTAGCTGGACTTCGGGACTGGTGGCGGCGATTTACGGCGCGATTGTCATCAGCTCGGTGGACAGCAACTTGGCCTTCCTGCTCCCTGCCTGGGATGCGGAGGCTCAGGAGAAGGTGATGCTGGCTCCCAAGGAACCGCTGATGGTTTCCATTCCGGTTCTGGGGTGGCCGTTTGTAATCGTCTTGGGGTTGGCGGCAGCGGTCCTGGTTGTCAATGTCCTCGATTCGTTTGGTGAGAAGGCCGGCCGATGGGAGAACTGGGGCGGGCGGCTTTTCCTGGCTTCGGTCTTTGCTCAGGCCCTGGCTCTTGCGCTGCTCCTGCTGAAGGTCCACTCCGGGCCGTATTTTGTTCCGCAGGTGGGGCAGAGCTTTGGTGTTCATTTGGCTGCAAGCCCGTTCCTGCTGGCGGGGACTGTCTGCGCGCTGTTTGCCTCGCTCGCGTGGGAAGTGCTGACCAGGAAATACGACACGATCGCGAATTTCTTGCCGCAACGGGACACTCTCGACGGGTTAATCTATAGGACCGTTGCCATTTCTTTCCCTCTGCTAACCCTCATGATCATCGCCGGAGCCTACTGGGCGAACCGGACGTGGGGATCCTATTGGAGTTGGGACCCAAAGGAAGATTGGGCGCTCATCACTTGGCTGACCTACGCGGGTTATATACACATGCGGCTGACGCGTGGCTGGCGGGGGCGCCGCTCCGCCTACTTCGCGATTATCGGGTTCGGCATCGTGATGTTTACTTTCTTCGGCGTCACCTACCTGCTGCCAGGACTGCACGCCTACGCATAACAGGCGGCCCCTTAGAAACGCGGGCGGGGAGGCTTGGCTGCGTTGGTGCGCACAACGCCGGGAGCGGGGGCACGGAAGGGAGGCTTGGATAGCCGAACATAAGTGACGCTATTTTGTACAATTTGGTTGACCCGGGGTAACGTGAACGGGTACGGCAAAAAATAGCGACGCGACCCAAGGAGAATGAAGCCATGACCGGAATCCAGTTCGTGACCGATGAGAAGGGCCGCAAGACTGCGGTTCTAATCGACCTTAAAAAGTATAAGGGCGTCTGGGAAGACTTCTGGGACGGCCTCGTTTCCGAATCGCGCCTCAAGGAGAGGGGCATCCCTTACGAGGACTACCGGGCCAACCGGCTAAAGCGTGCCCACCCGCGTGGCTAAATACTCGCTCGAAATCAAGCTGCTGCCAGGACTGCACGCCTACGCCTAGATTGCCGATTGCCGATTGATGATTTTCGATTGGTAAAGCGACTTGGCGGACGCTACGCTCTCAATCGCCAATCGAAAATCGAAAATCGGCAATCCCTCGCGCCTCACTTCTTGTTCTTCAAGCTTACTATCACGCTCTCCACCCGGAACTTCTTATAGTCGCTGAATCTCGATGTGTAGTCACCGTGGGCGTTCGCGAATAGCAGCACGCGCGCGGAGAAATGCGCTTCCACGTAAGAGGGAAGCCAGACCTCTTCATTCGTCCTGGCCTGCTCGAACACCAGCGAGGCTCCCTTGCGAACTGAGGCCAAGAGGCCGCCCCCGACCTTAAAGGTGTCGCTCAGGTGCGCTTCCAAGCGCACCACCTGGCGAGCTTCGTCATCCACCCACAGGGTTCCCACCAGCTTGTGGAGCAGGTCTTCCGTCTTGTTCTGCGGCTTGTAATCCGGATTGGGGGCAAAATCGAAGACGATCACAGCGTGCTGGCGAAACTCTCCCCGACGGGGACTGGTGAACTTCGACACTCGTAGGAACGTGGAGATGTCCGCTTGTTCCTTCTTCTTCCTCGCGGCGTCTTCCCCCTCCTCGCCATGTTTCTTCTCATACTCGCGGATGTGCTTCTCCACGCGGTCGTCTTCCTTCTTTTGGTCACCGGGACCTAAGGGCCGCCCATCCTTCTTGACCTGCCGCCTTACACCCTGCCCGCCCAGGTAGAAAACCTCGTATTCCTTCAGGGTAGATTTCTTCACCTCGCCATTCTTGTCAAGCTCGCGTACCTCCTCGGTTTCCGTACAACTGTACTGGTCCACCAGGCTGTCAATCTGCTTCTGATGCTCCCGGACGTCGGTGAGTAACTGCTTGATATCGGTTGACGACCGGCTGGGGGCGGTGTTCTGCTGGCCGGCGATGCCCGTGGTCAGCGCCAGGAGCGCGCCGAGAAAGGCCGGGACCGTGTGGAATGCGCGACAATCAACTCTGCGATCGCCCATGGGGCAACTCCCTTGAGCAGTGTACACATTCTCGACGAGACTGAGCGAGAGTTTCAAGGCCCTTCCAGACCCGTGGTGAGAAATGCGGGATAGCCTGCTTTGGCGCGGCAGCGAGTGTTGATGCCGCCCGCCGATTTGGATTTCAGGGTAGAATAATGAGGGTCCTTCTTTCACCGGGGACCCGAACAATTTGACGAAGGAGGCATGGATCGATGGATCTGCAATATCCCGTCGGGAAGTTCAAGTGGGAAGGAGTCATTACGGACGAACAGAGACAACAATTGATTGCTCAAATCGAGCAGGCGCCTGCGCAGCTCCGTAAAGCCCTGGCAGGGTTAACAGAGGAGCAGGTCGATACTCCCTACCGTCCCGGCGGCTGGACGGTGAGGCAAGTGGTCCATCACCTCCCCGACAGCCACATGAATGCCTACGTGCGCTTCAGGCTTGCCTTAACGGAGGACGAGCCGACCATCAAGCCGTATGACCAGGAACGCTGGGCAACCCTTGAGGATGCGCGCACCGCGCCTGCGGAGCTTTCCCTTTCCTTGCTGGAATCTTTGCACCGGCGCTTTGTACTCCTGTTGAGGTCCCTGCGCGCAGAGGATTTTGCGCGCACCTTCCGGCACCCTGAAATGGGAGTGGTGACACTGGACAAACTCCTGGGCATGTATGCCTGGCACGGTCGGCACCATACCGCGCATGTCACGTCTCTTCGCGACCGAATGGGATGGAAGTGAGCGGGCAGTTAATAGGCAGCAGGTAGTACCCTGTCAGTCGATCAAGGGCCGGTTCGCTGCATCGGCAATCAGGGAGTGTCTTATCTCCTCGAAAAATGTTTCGGGCTTTCTGGCCACACTCATCACCGTATGTTAAAATTAAGCCTGTAAGTCAGTGCAGAGGAAACGTCATAACCTTGAATTCGGATCCCCTAAAACGCGTATTCAGGTTCCCTCCGACTTTTGGCCAGAATCTGGTTGTCTTGATCTCTGCCATAGTAGGAATCGTCCTGCTCACAGCGCATGAGTGGTTCCGCAACGGGCTGAATTCCCGGCTCGAGCTGGCCATTCCGCTGCTCGCGGCTCTCTCCGCTGCCATAGGGATGCTCATTTACCAGGAGCGCCGGTCCTGGGCTTTGCTCGGGGAGCTCCGCACGGCTATCCGAAGAATCGCTCCCACTTACGTCTCTCTCGCGATGCCGGCGAAGCTCGAGGGTGGCACGATGGCCCTGGAAAGGGAGATCCATACGCTGGCCAACCGCTGGAAGGATTTTTGCGATCACTGCCAGGGGGCCCACGATGCAGAAATGCTCCAGGCGGAGCATCTGGCGACGATGGGTGAACTTGCCGCGGGAGTGGCGCATGAGATTCGCAACCCCTTAGCCGGAATTGCCGGCGCAATCGAGATTATTTCCAAGGATTTTCCCGAGGATCACCCGGACCGCGAAGTCATGGAGGATTTGCGTCAGGAGGTGCGGCGAATCGAGAAAGTGCTGAGCGACATGCTCGCGTATGCCAGGCCCAAGCCTTCGCAGTTCGGCCGGGCTGACTTGAAGGACACTTTTGCCCGAACCTTGCATCTCGCTCGTCAGCAGACAGGGTCAAGAAACGTGGAGTTTTCCATTCAGGTTCCTCCAGACCTCCCTGCCTTTCGCATGGATTCGGAACAGCTTCACCAAGTGCTTTTGAACCTGGTTTTGAACGGCGTCCAGGCCATCGAGCGGGAAGGGAAAGTCACGGTTGCTGCCAAGGTCGCCCCTGCTGGCGGGCCGGGCCAGGCGGACCTGGTGGAAATCTCGGTGAGCGATACCGGGGTAGGTGTACCTCCTGAATCTCTGGAGCGCATCTTCCGTCCTTTCTACACAACCAAGCGGGGAGGCACGGGGTTGGGCTTGTCACTCTGCCGGCGGATCATTCGCCAGCATGGGGGCACGTTGAGCGTCGAAAGCAAGCTCGGAAAAGGAAGTCGTTTCATTATCCGCTTGCCCATGCGCGAGGCAGTCGAGGAATCCAGAGAAATCTATGCCCAATGAGAAAGTCCTGATTGTCGACGACGAGAAGCTGATTCGCTGGTCCGTCCGCCGGCAACTCGAGGAGTGGGGCTATACGGCCCTGGAGGCCGAAAGCGGCACGGGGGGACTGGCGCAGATCCGCGCCGAGTTGCCGGACCTGATCCTGCTTGACGTGCGCTTGCCCGACCTCAGCGGAATTGAAGTCCTGCGGGAGATCAAACAGAACAATCTTTCCATCCCGGTCATTATGATCACGGGTGACCCCCAGCTTGACGATATCAAGACTGCAATCAAACTGGGCGCCCTGGATTTTATCAAGAAGCCGCTGGACTTCGACGAGCTTCAGATCACCATCGCCAATGCTATCGACCGGTCGATGTTGCGATCCGAGCGCGATGGCCTGCGGGAAGAGGTGCGGAAGCGTTCCGGATACCACGAGGTGGTCGGCAAGTCCCCGCGCATGCTGGAACTGATGAACTTCGTGCGCAAGGTGGCGGCCAGCGAAGCGTCCACGGTGCTGATTCAGGGAGAGAGCGGCACAGGAAAGGACCTCGTCGCAAAGGCGATCCATTATGACAGCGTGCGCGCCGATAAGCCTTTTGTACCGATCAACTGTTCGGCCATTCCGGAAACCTTGATGGAGGCCGAACTATTCGGGCACGAGCGCGGGGCGTTCACCGACGCCAAGGCGCAGAAGAAAGGCCTCTTCGAGGTGGCCGATGGCGGGACCCTGTTCCTCGACGAAATCGGTGAAATGTCAACTTACCTGCAGGCGAAGCTGCTGCGGGTTCTGGAAGACCAAACGATCCGGCGTATTGGCGGAATCAAGGACATCGGGGTGGATGTGCGTGTTATCGCGGCATCGAACCGCGACCTCGAACAAGGTGTCCGGGAGGGTGTCTTCCGCCAGGACCTTTTCTATCGTCTCAGTGTCATCCCGATTTTCATTCCTCCTCTGCGGCACCGGAAGGAAGACG
>JBEKVC010000049.1:0-15124 GCA_049514395.1 Terriglobia bacterium | reverse complement strand
TCGCCGAAGCGAAAATCCCCGCCGCTCAGATCGCCGAGTCGCAGCGCCAAATCTTCAATGACCGGTTGGACGCCGTCGTCACGGGGATATTCGCGAGCCTCGTGCTACTGATCCTTGCCGAGGCCGGCCGTCAATGGTGGCTCTACGCACGGCGGCGAAGAAAGCCGGTTTTGAACGAGGCGCCCATGGTGATGTCGAAAATCACAGCTTAGGGGCAACACTGTTCACTTAATGGGTTTCAGGAAATTACTCCTCAATTCGTTCCCGGGTGACCCCCTCACCCGTCCGTCGGCTGACGGACACCCTCTCCCCCTTGGGGAAGGGGGGCCGGGGGTGAGGGGGTTCCAGGGTCGAGCGGGGAAATGTCTCCATGATAAAGCTTAGGCGAACAGCATTGAGCTTAGAGGGCAATCATCGGTTGCCCATGGTCAGCCATCGACGCTCAGGTCACAGGACGTAAGCGTAGGTAGTAGGTGGTAGGTGGGGAAAAACTCCAACTCAGATTTGAAGGGCGGCGGTCGATAACTTGTGTCTCAAGGCACTAAGCCCTCCGGAGGGACGATGAGCAAAGTTCGAAACAAGTTACGCATGCTTTGGGAGTACTTGCGTGAGGTGGCCGGAGAAAACGATTACTTGCGCTACCGCAACAACACCCTCGCGAGGGGTGAAGAGCCGCTGTCGCCGCAGGAATTTTATTTGCGGCAACTGCAGCGGAGGTATTCCCAGATTAACCATTGTTGTTGAGAGGAGATAAGGCAAAGGAATCATGCTTTCGCTCCCTCCATGGTACAGGCGGTCATGTCATCCTGCGATGGGTCCCACCGGCGTCCGCGAGATGGCGCGGCCGCCAGTCAAATCTGGCGAGGGTTCGCGGGCTGGGCATCCCACTTCGACGGCTGTTTGTTGAAGGGGAGTGATTCCGCCCGTTCATGCTCCCTCTCAGGCGCGCCTCGGACCGGGGATTGGTCGTCTTCCGAAACGCCTGCAGCGGGCTGGAAGGCGACAAGCGGCCGCTAAGGTGAGAGCACGGTCGCTGAAACTTGATTCGAGTCCGCACTCTGGGTGACATCATCCGACGCCACGGCTGTAACCACATAGTAGTACGTCTGCCCTGCCTGCGCAGTCGCGTCCGTGTACGTGGTTCCGTTAATAGGCGAGGAATTCAGTTCCGTCGGGTACGGCCCCCCCGAGGTGGTGCCACGGTAAACATTGTACCCAACTACGCCGGGAGTCGTGCTGGCGGTCCAGGATAGAATCACGTCGTGCGTTCCCGCGCCGGAGAGGCTCACCGTCTGCGGGCTGCCGCTGGCATTGTCCGAGATGCTCACCGAGGCCGCCTCGGTCCCGGTGACGGAAGGCGTGAACATCACGGCAATCGTGCAGTTGGCGCCGGCTGCCAGCGAGCTCCCGCACGTGTCGGACTCATCAAAGTCGCTGGCATTGGTACCCGTCAGCGCCAGGCTGGTAATGCTCAAGGCGGCGTTGCCGGTGTTGCTCAGGGTGACGGTCTGCGCCGTACTGGTCATATCGACGGCTTGGTTGCCGAAGGCAAGGCTGGTGGGTGAAAGGCTAACCAGGGCAGCCGTGCCCGTGCCCGTGCCGGAGAGGCTCACCGTCTGCGGGCTGCCACTGGCATTGTCCGTGATGCTCACCGAGGCCGTGCGGCTGCCACTGGCCGCAGGCGTGAACGTCACGCTGATGGTGCAGTTGGCGCTGGCCGCCACCGAACTGCCGCAGGTGTTGGTCTGGGCAAAGTCGCTGGCATTGGTACCTGTCAGTGCCAGGCTGGTAATGCTCAAGGCGGCGCTGCCCGTGTTGCTCAGGGTGAGGGTCTGAGCTGCACTGGTCGTACCTACGGACTGGTTGCCGAAGGCAAGGCTGGTGGGTGAAAGGCTGACCAGGGCAGCCGTGCCCGTGCCAGAGAGGCTCACCGTCTGCGGGCTGGCGGTGGCATTGTCCGCGATGCTCAGCGAGGCCGCCTCGGTCCCGGTGACGGAAGGTGTGAACATCACGGCAATCGTGCAGTTGGCGCCGGCCGCCACCGAACTGCCGCAGGTGTTGGTCTGGGCAAAGTCGCTGGCATTGCTACCCGTCAGCGCCAGGCTGGTAATGCTCAAGGCGGCGTTGCCCGTGTTGCTCAGGGTGAGGGCCTGAGCTGCACTGGTCGTACCTAGGGACTGGTTGCCGAAGGCAAGGCTGGTGGGTGAAAGGCTGACCAGGGTAGCCGTGCCCGTGCCCGTGCCGGAGAGGCTCACCGTCTGCGGGCTGCCACTGGCATTGTCCGTGATGCTCACCGAGGCCGTCCGGCTGCCACTGGCCGCAGGCGTGAAGGTCACGCTGATGGTGCAGTTGGCCCCGCCCGCCACCGAACCGCCGCAGGTGTTGGTTTGCGCAAAGTCGCTGGCATTGGCGCCCGTGAGCGCGATGCTAGTGATGTTTAGCGTCGTGCCGCCACTGTTCGTAAGTGTCGCAGCTTGGGCGCTACTCGTGCTCCCGAGCGCTTGGCTTGCAAACGTCATGCTGGGGGGCGACAAGTTTGCCGTGGGTTGTGCCACACCGGTCCCTGACAGCGAGATGCTGATAGTAGAGTTCCACCAAGTATTGGTGACGATCGATAGGGTGCCGGTGACACTGCCGCCGACCGCGGGAGCGAATTCAACGTTGAAAGTAGCATTATCGAAGCGATTCAGGGTAAGGGGTAACACAGGCCCGCTGATGCTGAAGCCCGCTCCTGTTACCGTGGCCTGGGAGACCGTTTCGGGGCGAAATCCAGTATTCGTGAGAGTTACCCCCTGGGTAAGGCTGGTCCCCGCCGTGACGCTCCCAAAGCTGAGACTATCGGAACTTGTATCGATCCGCGCTACGGCATCTTTCGTAAGACCGAGGGCCACGATAAACAGGAAGACAGAAAGGACGAGTTGCGCAGAGCGTCCGGCGCATGGGTACTTCCGGCGGTTCTCAAGATGACATGGGCAAGGCATATCTCTCCTGCTAGGGCTCAACAACGGTTCCGAGCCGCCAAGAGGCTTATGCACCAGTCTTCGGCGCGATCGCCGAGGCAACCGGCACACTTACAGGGGACGGCAAACCTCTTCACGTGCAGATTTGGTTATCGGCGGAATGCTTTGTTACCCTGAGAGTTCGTGAGGGAAGGCTTGATACAGGAAAGAACTGCCCGCTTTCTTATGATTTATGTAATGAGGCCACCAAGACCCCGTAAGAGCATGATCGCCACCCCATGAGTGCCATATCTATTCACGAGTCCTTATATGTTTCGGGGCGCAGCGGGCGGGTTACGAATTGTTCTCAGAGGTTGATTTCTGCATCCGTCGTGGACACACGCATCCTGAGGATTGGGTCCCAATGTCCTCCCGGCTCATTACGTAGTGAGCCTTCGATGCGCCAGACTGCACGACGGAAAAGGGCCGCGTTGCCCGGTCGCAGTTTACCAGGGGCTCCCTCCCACAACCCGGATGGGGTTGCAGCGGCGGGATGAGGGCTGCCCCTAGTCATTCACTGAGCGAGAGACTCTGTCGTACTCGTGCTGATTTACTGGCTGCCCCGCGTGCAAAGCAGAGGTCTCCGCAGTTATTCGCTGACTACCGTGCACACAACCTGCCAAACGATTACCCCATCGTAAAGGCCTGATTTGCTGGGGGTGGGTCGCACCTTTGTGCTCTCACGAAGCGATAACAGATGTAAGTCTTACAGGAGACAGGGAAGAATTTACTGGTTACCTACGGGAGAGAGGGATCGTGGCGCTTGGAAACAGGAAAATTGTCGGCGGCCATCTTTGTCCGACGAAAGTCATTCGATATATGTTACTACGCCAATGTGGGCAATCTGGATGTCCGCCAGCAAGAAGCGAGCAAAGCATCATTGCCTTTCGTCGGTCACAGCTACATGGGTTCAAAAAGCACACCCGTGTCGCATATGAATAAGATATTGCAGGATATTAGGGTGGCGGCAAGTAGAGAGGCGCACATCGCTTTCGTGTCGGTGGACCAAACCGGGGTCTCATGGGTACACAAGGTGTACGACAAACTGCTCAGCCAGGCCATTTCACAAGGCATCCTCCCGTATGAAATGTACGTTACGAAAGACAAGGAAGCAGCTCAGTTTTTGCTTGGTTCATTTAACAAGACTTCCTGAAACATCACCTTGGGGATTAATGTCAATGTCGGGTTAGCCGGCATGCTTCACCAGCCGTCCGATCGTCCGCAGTCACTTAGTGACAGCTTGCAGCCAGTTGGTGGCAGAGTCGCACACAGCACAAGTGCCCGCAAGGGGTTGGTGGGCCGGGATTACTGGCGAGAACAGCCCTTCGCACCAGCAGTCAGAATTGTTCCGACGACACTAGCAGTCGGCCTGGTTGACTTGGGTGGAGTCGGCTCAACGCGAACTGCTCCATCACCGGCCCAAGCAGGACGGGCATGGGCCCATCCTGCTTAGGGTAAGTTTGAGTGTCCCGGTTACCTCGCTGGTCTTTTCTCAACGATTATGAGCTTCGCTGCGCCGCCCGCACGCTTAGGGCGCCGCGTAGCAGACTTGGCCCTGATAGCGCAGCACCAGCGTATTATTGACAAAATCCGCTAACCCGAAATACTCCAGGGAACCTGTTGCCCCTGCGAACTTTCCGGTACCGCCGGTGATTTTGGATATGTATTTCCCCCAGCGCACGGCGACAATGGTCCCGTTTTCCAAGTAATCCGATGGGTCGGCGTTCAGTACGGCGTCCGCAAAGTTGATCGTGTCACCGGATGATGTGACCCAGTAGTGGTGGTACCCGACGCCCGTAGCAATCGGTGTCGCTGCCACCGACCCTGCCAGATCGCCGGTTACGGGACCCAAATTGGTCGCACCGTGGGGACCGAAAGGGATCACACCGATATTCGTCATCAGCATCCCGCCAACGGGAACGCAGGCGGGAAAGGGAGAGCTGCCGAATGCAACAGGGGTTGCACGAACGAGCCCGTTAGGAACGAACGCCAGGAGTGAGAAGACCACCCCGGCCAAAGCTAATACTGAAACTAACCTTTTGAGTGTCATACCTGCCTCCTTGAAATTGGTTAGGACATACCGATGCGATTCTTGAGAAGGGGCCACACGTCGAGTCTTGGGAATGGGCGCCCGCCACTGTGCTTTGCCAACCGAGCTGCGGCCGCCAACTCTCTTAACTCTCGTTTGCCCTCCCTCAGAGTTGGCTAGAACACGTGCATCTGGCCCTCTCTATCATTCATGGCGACAGATGTGTTCGAAAACTGTAATGTCCGGCCAGAATATTTTGGGATGATTGAGCCAGTTCAATGTGCGACCGGGTTGTGGTAATCTTGAAGCCACACATAAAGCAGATGGTTATGAGGCGGCCTTCCGCTCACGAGGTAACGCAACTGCTCCAGGCCTGGGGCGAGGGGGATGAGCGTGCGCTGGAGAAGTTGACGCCCTTGGTGTACGAGGAACTACACCAGCTTGCGCAGCGTCACATGGCTCGCGAAGCGCCTGGCCATACCCTCCAGACCACGGCGCTGGTGAATGAAGTCTACCTGCGGCTGGTCGATCTCCGGGAGATCAGTTGGCAGAATCGCGCCTACTTCTTTGGGGTTTGCGCGAGGCTGATGAGGCAAATCCTGGTCGATTTCGCCCGCTCACGCCGGCGTCTGAAGCGTGGCGGTGAGGCCTGCCATGTTTCTTTGGAGGATGCCTTGGTTGTGTCTCGGGAAGCACCCGCTAACTTGTTGGCGCTGGACGAAGCCCTCAACGGCCTAGCCGCGCTCGAGCCGAGAAAAAGCCGGGTGGTGGAACTGCGCTTCTTTGGCGGGTTGAGCGTGGAGGAAACCGCCGAGGTGCTGAGGGTCTCTGAGGAGACCATCCTGCGGGACTGGAGGCTGGCCAAAGCTTGGCTCCTGCGCGAGCTGAGCGAGGGGAATCGCGATGGAGCTTGAGCGTTGGCGACAAGTGGAGCACCTGTATCACGCCGCCCTCGAGCAAGAGGAGAGCGAGCGGGCCGCCTTTCTCGATGCGGCTTGTGCCGGCGATCCCGCCTTGCGGGACGAAGTTGCATCTCTGCTCACTTACGATAAGCGAGCCGAGCACTTCATGGAAGCGGCGGCGCTGCAGACGGCGGTGAAGCTGCTGGCTCAGGAGCAGGCCCGGTTGCGCCGGTCATCCGAAGCGAATTCCGCCTTGATCGGGAAGACGATTTCCCATTACCGCATCGTCGAGAAGCTGGGTGGGGGCGGCATGGGGGTCGTGTATAAGGCGGAAGACATCCGCCTGGGCCGGAAGGTGGCGCTGAAATTCCTGCCCACGGGCTTAGCGAGAAACCCTACGGCGCTAGCGCGATTCCGGCGGGAGGCGCGTGCCGCCTCGGCGCTCAATCATCCCCACATCTGCACGGTCTACGAGATCGACGAGGTGGAGGGACAACCCTTCCTGGCGATGGAGATGATGGAGGGCCGCACCCTCAAGCACCTCATCACCGGCAAACCGCTGCCGGAGGGCCAGCTTCTCAATCTGGGGATGGAGATTGCCGAGGCGCTGGAAGCCGCGCACGCCGAGGGCATCGTTCATCGCGACATTAAGCCGGCGAACATTTTTGTGACGAAGCGCGGGGAAGCCAAGATCTTGGACTTCGGGCTGGCGAAGCTGCTGGGGTCAGGGAGTGGGGTTCAGGGGCCGGGAAACAGTCCATCAGTGGAGGACAGCCCGCGCCCCCCAGAGGGAGAGGGTGCCCAGGGTAGCGAGGCGAGTGAGGGGGTACCACGGCACGACACTCCCTCTCTTTCCATCGAACCGGACGATATCAGCGTCGCCGGCGCCGCGATGGGGACGGCGGCCTACATGTCGCCGGAGCAAGCACGGGGTGAAAAGCTGGACGCGCGCACCGACCTGTTCAGCTTCGGCGCGGTGCTTTACGAAATGGCGACGGGCCAGCAGGCTTTCAGCGGCGAGACTTCGGGGGAGATTCGCGAAGCGATTCTGACGCGCCAACCAACACCCCCGCAGCGCCTAAATCCCGCCATCAATCGTCGGCTCCAAGCGATCATCGAAAAGGCGTTGCAGAAAGACCGCGACGTTCGTTACCAGCACGCCTCGGAGGTTCGCGCCGACCTGAAGCGCCTTGTGCCCCCGCAGCAAGGGCGCCCCCGAGGGACGCCCCTACAAAAGCGCTGGCTCGTGGCCGCGATGGTCGGCGCGCTCGCCATGCTGCTCGCGACGCTCATCGGTCTGAACGTGGTGGGCCTGCGCGGCCGCCTGGCCGCTTACGTAGGGACGCACAGCCGTGCGCCCGTACAGGCGCCGCACATCGAATCCATCGCCGTGCTGCCGCTCGAAAACCTATCGGGCGATCCCGCACAGGAATATTTCGCCGACGGCATGACCGATGCCCTGATCACCGATCTCGGCAAGATTGCGACACTCCGAGTGACCTCGCGGACCTCGGCGATGCTGTTCAAGGGGGCGAAGAAACCCCTGCCAGAGATTGGGCGCGAACTCGGCGTGGATGCCGTCGTGGAAGGTACGGTGCAGCGCTCCGGGAACCGGGTACGAATCACCGCACAATTGCTTGAGGCGCGGACCGACAAGCACCTGTGGGCCGAAACCTACGTGCGGGACTTCGGAGAAATCATCCGACTGGAGGAACAGGCGGCGCTGGCGATCGCCCACGAAGTCAGCGGGCGGCTGACCACGGCCGAAGAGACGCGCTTGGCCAGCAAGCGAGCGGTCGATCCGCAAGCCTACGATGCTTACCTGCACGGCCGTTATCTTTGGAACGAGAGAGAGCCGGAAATCGCTGCCAGCGCCCGCGCCTATTTTGAGCAAGCGCTGCGGGAAGACCCCGGTTTCGCGCTCGCCTATTCCGGCCTGGCTGATTACTACACGGTGGGCTGGGGGCTGCCCCCCGACCAACCTCTGGCGGAAAAGTACGCCCGCAAAGCTGTGGCGCTCGAACCCGAGCTCGCCGAAGCACACGCATCGCTCGGAATCGCCTGCGTGCAACAGAGGAAATTCGCCGAGGGGGACAAAGAGCTGAAACGGGCGATTGAGTTGAACCCGAACTATGCCATGGCCCACCACTGGTATTCCTTCCACCTGCTAGCCCTTGGCCGTCCTGCGGAGGCGCTGGCAGAGAACGACCGGGCACGGCAACTGGACCCCTTCTCGTTGCCAATCAATTACCTGCGCGGCGTCATGCTCCTCGGCCTGCACGAATATGATCGGGCGGTAGAGCAATTGGAAACAGCAGCCGCGATCAACCCGCAATCGGCCCTTCCCCACCAGGATCTCGCCCGCATCTACTGGATCGAGGGCAGAGTTCCGGACGCCCTAGCTGAAGAAAGGAAGGTAGCGGCCCTAGCGCACGACCCGGCGCTATTCCACGACCAGCAGGAGGTCGCCGCGGCTTACGCAAAATCGGGCCTGCCCGGTGCGCTGCTCAAGGCCGCGCAACTCGAGGAGCGAGACTACGAAGCCAATCGGCAGGGGAGCGGTGCGCCCTCCTACGAGTCTTATTCCGCTTTATTCATCGCCTACCAGTACGGGCTCCTCAAGAATAGGGAGAAAGCGCTGCATTGGTTGAATCAAGCTTGCCACGAACGAGGGAATCCCCTCGTCTGGCTGAAGAGCACACCCGAGTTCGACTTCCTGCGCTCCGATCCTCGCTTCCAGGAACTCCTGCGCCGCATGAATTTCCCGCCGTAACAACAGGTGTCAGGTGCCGGGTGCCAGGTGTCAGGGATTCGAGGTTCGGAGTCAGGGGAAAAGCAGTAGGCAGAAGGCAGGCAGAGACAACGAGAATGGATACCACGGCGGCGGTCCCCGTTCCCAAGCCGTTTATGCCTCATCCCAACTTCAGTGATGAGGTGAACCGGAATATCGTGCAGTCGGAGATCGAAGGTGGTGTATACCTGGACGAGCTCTCCGAGGGCGCGGTGTTGGAAGTTGAGACGCAGCATCATGGGTACACCATCGTCATTGGTGGGCGCGGTCGGGACCTGATCTCCGGCCATCCGAAATACTGTCCTGATCCGGTTCCGGTGAGGATCGAAGGATCGACGTGGGGTGGCTCGATGCTGAAGGTACGGTTTATCGGGCGAGGCATGCGCCTGGAATTCCGGCACCCAGTATTTCGGACCATCCTAACGTCACGGATTGTGGACATCCGGGCCTCGGACCAGGTTGTGGCTAACGCTTGAGCGGCCAGGAAACTGACCGTGCGCCCCATGCTTTCAGGACCTGCTGCGGCGCATGAACTTCCCACCGTAAGGTCGCGCGCGGCTTTTGGCTCCCCATTTCTTACCTGCACCTCCGAGGCGATTCCGTTCCGTACATACGCAGTTGCGGAATCGACTGGCATAAATGACAACAAGGGAGCACAGCCCTTGCGACCAGCTCTGCCAGATTGTGCCTGTCAAACAAGCTTCTATGAAAGTGAGTGTGGCGATTGGGGGATCGCTAAACCGGGAAAAAGCTTGACAAGCTCCCCACCATTGGCTAGGATACTAGCGTATGGCTGGACGCGCGACAGGCGGTAGGTAGTTTAGGGCAGGTTCCAGGTGACAGGGTGTCTCTTGACAGTTGCCTGGAGATGGGATAGGCTATGTGAGTTGACCTATGGCGAACGATTCAACAGACCGTGTCCAGGGGGTTCTAAGTCGGCCCACCGGCCGCGGAGATTGGGCACAAAACACAAAAAAGATACTATTTAGACGGAACGAACCTAAGATTCTGTTGACAATAAAGGAGTTAGAAGTTTTAGGGCCCAAAAACGAACTGGTTCTTGAGCGCCACAAACCCCTGATCGAACCCAAGAATATGGCCAAGAATCGCTGAATTCTGGAGCATTTAATGAATTCAGAAAGTCGAAATCCGAAACTAGAAAACGACGACGGTCATCCTGAGCGCGCATAGGCGAAGACGGCTAGTCGTGATGTCAGGACGTCGCCGCGAGGCTGGCCCAATCGACCCGTTGAAAGCAAAGGGCTTAGGCGACGAAGTTCGCGAGAGCGCCCGCTCACTGTCATGCTGAGCCCGTTCTCCCGGCGCGGCGGGCTCAGGGTAAACTCCGCGAAACATCTCGCCCTGCTGTTTCTCGGCGGAAAAGTCCAGGGCGAGATTCTTCGCTCCGCTCCGCTGCGCTCAGAATGACAGCATGGCAGTTTGGCCTTCCGGTGCCAGCGAGCCGCCTCTCCTCTGGCCGGACAGGCGCGCCATCTCGGCGCCGTTCGGTGGGTTTCACAGATGCTCGGGAAGTCCAATATCTACTCCCGCTGGTTGAAGGAAATCAAGAGGCAGGGACTTTTCCATCCCGGCCAGCGAGTCGGCGTGGCAGTTTCAGGCGGGCCGGATTCAGTCTTATTGCTTCACTTCATGAAAGACCTGGCTTTGGAGTGGGGAATCACGCTGGCCGTGGTGCACTTCAATCATCATTTGCGGGGGGCCGAGTCAGACGCGGATGAGAGTTTTGTTCGGAGCCTGGCTGATTCAATCGGAATCGCTTTCATCGGTGGCGAGGCTGAGGTAGCGCGGGTGGCTCGTGAGAAAAAGCGCAACCTCGAGGCGACCGCCCGCGAGCTGCGCTACAGATTTTTCTTCTCACTTGTGGATCAAGGCCGGCTTGACAAAGTGGTGACGGCTCACACCGCCAACGACCAGGCTGAGACCGTGCTGCTGCGCTTATTGCGCGGCGCCGGAACGCGCGGTTTGAGTGGAATTTACCCTGTGCTGGAGGGCAAGGTCGCCCGCCCGTTTCTTGATCTCACGCGCGCCGAAATCACGCGCGAGATGGAAGCGCGCCAGCTCGAATGCCGGCTTGACTCAACCAACCTCGACTCCCGGCTGCGGCGCAACAAGATACGCCTGGAAGTGCTCCCCTGGCTGGAAAGGGAATTCAACCCAGCCCTCATCCCCCTTCTCAAGAATCATGCTGACCGGGCACGGGATGAAGAAGCGTTCCTGGAGCAACAGGCCCGTGAGCGCGGCCGCCCCTGGCGCATCCGAGAAGGCGCCGAAGAGAAGATTCCGGTGCGCGCCCTGCGAGGGTTTGCGCCGGCAATTCAGCGGCTGGTTTTGCGGCAAATGCTACACTCCGTGGGCAAGGGTTTGCGGGGTGTGGCTTACCCCCACATTGAAGGACTCCTGCGGTTCGCCACCAGCGCCCAAAGTGGCCGGAGCCTCACTTTGCCTGGCGGGGCAGTAGCGAGAAAGGAATTCGACTGGCTCATCCTTGGTTCGCAATCGATTTCCGAGGATGCATACTCTTACCCTGTCGCGGTCCCTGGAGAGATAACCGTCCCCCACTTAGGCGTTACCTTTCGGTTCAAGATTATTGAACCCCAAGGGATTCCTAAGGAGTATAATCAAATGGTGAGTGGCGCCCTGGATCCGCAGAAACTGCCGCACAGATTGTTTCTGCGAAACTGGCGAGCCGGCGACCAGTTTTGGCCTTGGGGAAGCCGAAAGCTCCGCAAATTGAAGGAGCTGTTTCGCCAGCGGAAGATTCCTCGGAGGCAGCGCAAGCTCTGGCCAGTGTTGGAATGTGGGGAACAGATTGTGTGGGTCAGGGGATTCCCACCCGCAGCTCCCGTGGTAGCTTCTGCGGAGTCCCGAGCCATCTTGCTTATTGAGGAAGCTCGCGGCCCTCAGGGTTAGCGGGGACTCGGAGCGGATGAGACGAAGTATAGAGATTTGCCTTTCGTGGCCCGGCTCGCGAGAGCGGTGTGAAGCATCTAATAGCAGAGCGGGGGTAAGAGACCCGCGTAAGATCCAAGAGGGCAGGAGGAGGAAGCCCAGTGAACTCGGCGGTCAAGAACATAGTTTTCTGGGTGGTGATGGCGGTCACCGCCCTGCTCATCTATGCAGTGGTCAAGTCCAGCACTGGGGCAAGCATCCAGGAGCTTACTTTTACGTCCTTCATCAACGAGATTAATCGGGATAACGTCCGTGAAGTCCAAATTACGGGGTCCGACGTTTCCGGTACGCTGAAAAAGGAAAGCGCCAAGTTCAAAACCACCATCCCCACAAATTATCCCGACCTGTACAAGACTCTGACGGAAAAGAACGTCAGCGTCGTCATCAAGGATAGCTCCGGGGGTTCCTGGATGACTTGGCTGGCCAACGGCCTGCCCATGATCCTGTTGTTGGGTCTCTGGATCTTCTTTATGCGCCAGATGCAGAGTGGCGGTAACAAGGCGCTTTCATTTGGGAAGAGCCGCGCCCGCCTTCTCTCCAGCCAGCAAAAGAAGGTGACGTTCAAGGACGTGGCCGGGGTTGAAGAAGCCAAAGAAGAATTGCAGGAGATCATTGAGTTCCTGAGGGAGCCGCAAAAGTTTCAAAAGCTTGGCGGCCGCATCCCCAAGGGCGTCTTGTTGGTTGGGGCGCCTGGGACCGGGAAGACCCTGTTGGCGCGGGCGATTGCCGGTGAAGCGAACGTTCCTTTCTTTTCCATCTCGGGCTCGGATTTCGTTGAGATGTTTGTCGGCGTGGGCGCTTCGCGTGTTCGCGACCTCTTCGAGCAGGGGAAGAAAAACGCGCCCTGCATCATTTTCATTGACGAAATTGATGCCGTGGGCCGCCACCGGGGCGCCGGCCTGGGCGGCGGTCATGACGAGCGCGAACAGACGCTGAACCAATTGCTGGTGGAGATGGATGGCTTTGAATCGAATGAAGGCGTCATCCTCATTGCCGCAACGAACCGTCCGGATGTTTTGGATCCCGCCCTTTTGCGCCCCGGCCGATTTGACCGGCGCGTGGTCGTTCCACGCCCTGACGTGGGAGGACGCGAAGCCATTTTGAAAGTACACACGAAAAAAATTCCCCTGGCTGAGGACGTGGATATCCCAGTGCTGGCGCGCGGTTCGCCCGGCTTCTCGGGGGCCGACTTGGCCAACTTGGTGAACGAAGCGGCCCTGCTCGCCGCCCGGCAGAACCGCAAGACGGTGATGATGAACGATTTCGAGACCTCCAAAGACAAGGTCCTGATGGGCGCCGAGCGAAAGTCCATGATCCTTTCCGAAGAGGAGAAGAAAAACACCGCCTATCATGAAGGCGGGCATGCCTTGGTGGCTTCCACGATCCCTTACGCCGACCCGCTCCACAAGGTCACCATCATCCCTCGCGGCATGGCGCTGGGCGTCACCATGCAACTCCCTATAGATGACAAGCACACTTACACTCGCGATTACCTCGAATCGCAACTGGCCATCATGATGGGCGGGCGCGCGGCGGAGGAAATCTTCCTGAACCACATTACCACCGGGGCCGGCAACGACATCGAACAGGCCACTGAAATCGCGCGACGCATGGTGTGCGAATGGGGCATGTCAGACCTGGGTCCCCTGGCTTACGGGAAGCATCAGCAGGAAATCTTCCTGGGGCGTGACCTTTCGACCTCGCGTGATTTCAGCGAGGACACCGCCATCAAGATCGACCAGGAAGTGAAGAAGTTTGTGAACACCGCCTACCTGAAGGCCAAGGACGTCATTACCACTCACCGTGACGCCCTGGTGCGCATCGCGGAAGCTCTGCTGGTCCGGGAGGTGCTCGATGCCAGCGAGGTCAATCTGCTTATTGAAGGAAAACCTTTGCCGGAAGTGGCTCGGCATGTGCCTCCAAAACCTTCCCCACCGGAGACTACGCAGGTCTTGAAGCCTCATCCCGCGCCGGGCTTGCCCTCGCGCGAACGGCCGCAGCCGGCTTGAAGGGCAGTGGCTAGTGGCTAGTGATTAGTGGGATTGGTTAGCGGACTAGCCACCAGTCACTTGAGGACTAACCACTAGCCACTAACCACCATCCACACATGACGCCACGTCCCAGGTTCGAGTTAGAAATCGGCCATCTTAAGGTGCGCCTGGGCGAACGCACGCTCATTATGGCTGCCCTCAACGTGACGCCGGATTCTTTTTCGGACGGTGGGCTCCACCTTGATCCCGAAAGGGCCCTCGCGCATGGCCTCGAATTGGTCCGGCAGGGAGCAGACTGGATCGACGTTGGGGGTGAATCCACGCGGCCAGGGTCGCGGCCCATTTCAGCCGAAGAAGAGTTGCGGCGGGTTCTGCCAGTGATCCGGAGCCTGCGGCGTAAATTACGCTCGACCCCTATCTCCATCGACACCACGAAAGCCGAGGTGGCAGAGAAGGCGGCGCAGGCCGGAGCCAGTATCCTGAACGACGTCAGCGGATTGCGATTCGATCCGCGCTTGGCCGACGTGGCGCGTCGCTACAAGACTCCCCTCATCCTGATGCACCTGCGCGGCCGGCCCGAGACGATGCAGACGATGCCCTTCGTGAGGGATATTTGGCGGTCGCTCAACCGAGGACTCGCGTGCTCGCTCCAGCGCGCTCTGGCGGCGGGCTTGCGCAGATCGCAGTTGATCCTTGACCCCGGCCTGGGTTTCGGCAAGTCCAGGTTTCAAAACTTTGAAATCCTCGCGCACCTCAGGAAATTGCGACGGTTCGGCCTTCCCATCCTGGTGGGTACCTCGCGAAAGTCGTTTGTTCAGGCCATCGCCGCCGGCGCTGGTCTTCATGCTGCCGCACTTCACGGCTCGACAAGAAAGGGAGGTCCCGCAGCTTACTGGCCGATGATTGAGAATCTTGAGGCGCAAGTAGGGGCACGCCATGGCGTGCCCCTACCTGCCGATGCCGCCGCCGTGGTGGCATCAATCTTGGGTGGCGCCCACATCGTGCGCGTGCATGATGTCGCCGGAGTTTTGCCGGCGGTGCGCATCGCAGACGCCGTGCTCACTGCCTCCGCCGGGTGGAATGACGACGCGCGGCCGTAGCGCTGACCTTTAGGTCAGCACGATGGGAAAGCAAGAGAATGCCGACCTAAAGTCGGCGCTACAAAGCGGCAGCCCGCCGCGGCGGGCCGCACTCCAAAGACCGCTCTGATGGGCCGCGAAAGCGTGTACGGGAACGAGCTTTGTGGACTACAATAAGTGGGAAAATGTCGAACAAGCCGAAGCTTTTTGGCACGGACGGGATAAGAGGTGTGGCAGGCGAGTACCCCCTCGACCGCACGACCGTTTGGAACCTCGGACTCGCCCTGGGTAATATTCTTCGCAAAGAAGAGCCAGCCGGCCCCGTTCGAGTCGTTCTGGGACAGGATACTCGGGAATCGGGAA
>JBEKVC010000048.1:0-15410 GCA_049514395.1 Terriglobia bacterium | reverse complement strand
GTGGGCCGGGTGGTATCTCGCACCACGATTGTGGAAGCCGTTTGGGGCCTCGAAAACGATATCGAGGAGAACACCCTGGATGCCTTCGTGCGCTTGCTCCGGGGCAAAGTGGATAAGGGGTTCAGCCATAAGTTGATTCATACGGTTCGTGGAATTGGGTACTGCCTGGGGGAGAGTCCGAAGCAATGACCAGCCTTCCTCTTCGCATCAGGATTACAGCCTGGTATTTCGCCGTCCTGGCCACTGGCTTTTCCCTTTTTGGACTCATTGCGTTCTACGCGATGCGAGGCAGCATTCATGAGACTGTGGATGAAAACCTACAGGATCAGATTCAGGGAGTCCGCGAGCTCATCGAACGAACGGCGTCCCGGGGAAGAGCTGAACTGGCGCATGAACTCAGCCAAGACGAAGAAATCCGAGCAGGAAGCGATCTCCTACAAGTTTCAGATCTTGCGGGTAACTGGATCTATCGCTCCAGGACGATGGCCCGCTACGGCCCGGGGGCGCCGCGAGAGGCCAGGACTTCGATCACTACGCAGCAACCGAACGGCGTGCCCTTGCGAGTGCTGACGCTTCCAGTCCAAGCGGCAGGCGAGAATTATATTGTGCAGCTCGCCTACCCTCTTGACGATTTCTACGAAGCCTTGGACCGTTTCCGCCGGGTTCTGCTTCTGTCCTCGCCGCTTCTCCTCCTGCTGGCATCGGCAGGGGGCTACTGGCTGAGCCGGCGCGCTTTGGCGCCAGTGGACCAGATTACGCGGGAAGCTCGGAGCATCGGCGCTCAGAATCTCTCCAGCCGCCTGCTTGTGCCGCACACAGGAGACGAACTGCAACGTTTATCGCAAACCCTAAACGGCATGCTGGAGCGGCTGGAGCAAGCGTTCAGGCGAATAACGCAATTCACCGCCGATGCTTCTCACGAGCTGCGCACTCCAGTGGCGCTTATGCGGACGCGGGCGGAGGTCGTCTTGCGAAGGCCTCGCTCCGAAGAGGAGTACCGCGAGACGCTGCGGCAAATCCTTGAAGACCTGCAAAGGACTTCCTCCCTAATTGAAAACTTGATGCTTCTAGCCCGCGCCGACTCAGGGACCGAAGCCCTCCAGCGCACCCGTATCAACATGGTTGAAAGCGTGGGCGAGGCTTGCCTCGAGGGCCGAACCCTGGCGGAAACAAAAAATGTCAGTTTCCTCGAGGAGTTGCCGGAATCTCCCGTCTGGATTGAAGGCGATTCGAACTCGCTGCGAAGGTTGTTCCTGATTCTGCTCGACAACGCAGTGAAATACACTCCGCCTCAGGGCCGAATCACAGTCTCCCTGCGTTCAAGCGACGGATTTGCAGTAGCCGAGGTCCGAGACACCGGAATCGGTATTGCCGCAGAGGACCTTCCCCACATCTTCGAGCGATTTTTCCGGGCCGACCCGGCGCGCTCACGCGAGACCGGGGGCGCAGGTTTGGGGTTATCCATCGGGCAATGGATCGCCCAAGCCCACGGGGGAACAATCAGGGCATTTAGCAAGCCGGGAGAGGGCTCTGTGTTTCAGGTTCAAATCCCACTGGCGGGGGAAGAGGAGAACGCAGTCGGCAGTAGGCAGTAGGCAGTAAGCAGTCGGCAGTCGGCAGTGAAAACACCGGTCATTCCACATTTGACTCTTAACCCTCGACTTTTGACTTCTTAGGCAGCACTGAGAATTTCAGACATGTTTTGCTGGATTTGGGGGCCTTATTGCCACTATCATCACAACCTTTATCATCGCCCTTATAAAAACAACAGGGAGGAATATTCATGGCGGATGGCTCAAATGAAAAGGTCAGTCGGAGAAAGTTTCTCGGCGCGGCGGCCGCGACGGCAGCGGGCGCGATGATCGTGAAACCTGGTGCGGTGAGAGGTTCGGCGGCGAACTCGGCCTTGCGCCTGGGGATTTTGGGCTGTGGAGGACGCGGCACGGCGGTAGGAACAGGGTTCGTGGACAACACCAATACACGCGTGGTGGCCCTTGCAGATCTCTTCGCAGACCAGCTTGCGGCAGGCCGCAAATACTTCGATGAACACCAGGGGGCGAAGGGCTACGGGGCCATCGATTCATCACAGCTCTTCCACGGCCCCAAAGCCTACCAGCAGATCGCGGCCTCGAAAGAAGTGGACTTCATCCTCGTCACGACTCCTCCTTACTTCCATCCTCTCCACCTGGAAACCGTGGTGGCGGCAGGAAAGCACGTGTATTGCGAGAAACCCGTCGCCGTGGACGTGCCGGGCGCCAAGCGCGTCATCCGCATTGGCGAGAAGGCCCAGGGAAAGCTGAGCCTGGAAGTGGGGTTTCAGATCCGCAAAGCGCCGCCCTGCGTCGAGTTGGTGAAACGCATCCACGGAGGCGCCTTGGGCAAGATCGGTTGCGGCTTGGGCTATTACTACTGCGGCCACATCGACCGTCCCGAGTGGCCGAATGCTTCCCCGGAAGAGAAGAGGCTTCGAAACTGGGTGTGGGACCGCACACTTTCCGGAGACATCATCGTCGAGCAGAACATTCATATTATTGATGTGTGCAACTGGATTCTGCAGGGGCATCCTGAATATGCCGTGGGCGGGGGCGGACGCAAGCTGCGCACGGACTCGGGGGACTGCTGGGACAATTTCAATGTGGTCTTCACTTATCCGGATCATGTGCAGGTCAGTTTTGGATCCACGCAGTTTGACAACCCGGCCTTTGACGCTGCCGCACGGTTTTTCGGCACTAAGGGCAGCTCGGAGGCGCACTACGACCATCGGGTCAACATCGCCGGAGCCGAGCCGTGGGACGCGGGTCTTGGCCCCGCGCAGGGAAGCAGCCAGTTCTCGGCTGCGGGGACGTTCAAAGGCGCTCTGGACCAAGCGGATGTGGAAAAGCAAAAGTGGTTTGTGGAAAGCATCACCGGCGGGGAGTTCCACAACCAGGCTGCACAGGGCGCAGAGTCCGCGCTAAGCGCCATGCTGGGGCGCTCGGCCGCATACATGGGCAGGGTAGTCACGTGGGATGAATTGATGAAGTCCGAGGAGGTATACGATCCGAATATCGATATCTCCAAGTTTGCGTAAACGCGAAGTGTGTCATGCTGAGCCCATTCGCTGCGCTCAGGGTAAACTCCGCGAAGCATCTCCGCAGTTCATCGTAGGCCGCTGAGCACAAGAAACAACTGCAGAGATCCTTCGTCCCGACAAGTCAGGACTCAGGATGACAGACGATCTCAACTTACGAATTCGAAGTGAAATCGACCACGCTTATAGGAAAGGGAAGATGAAATGAAAAGTGGAAGATCTCGACGAGATTTCTTAAAGGCTTCGGTTGCCGCTGGCGCGGCGCCGTGGGCTGCGCTGAGTTACGGGCGGGGGGCTCCTTCGGCGTCTCCGTCCCCGGCGTCCAATCACATCCGAAAGGCCCTCCAGATCAGCATGCTGCCGAAACAGTTGAGTTACGCGGAGCGATTCAAGCTGGTGCGGGAAGTGGGTTTCGAGGCTGTCGAGGGCCAGACGGTAAGCGACGAGCGCGAAGCCCAGGAAATCAAGAAGGCGGCGGATGACGCCAAGGTCAGAATCCATTCCGTGATGAACATGGCCCATTGGGACAATCCCCTCTCCTCGAGCGATCCCGCGGTGGTGGAGAAGAGCCTTGACGGGATGCGGACCTCGCTCAGGAACGCCAAGCTTTGGGGGGCAGAGACGGTATTGTGTGTACCGGCCGTCGTCAACTCGCAGACAAGCTACCGCGAGGCGTGGACGCGCTCCCAGAAGCAGATCCGAAAGTTACTCCCCCTGGCCGAGGAGCTGAAGGTCGTCATCGCCCTCGAGGAGGTCTGGAACAAATTCCTCCTCAGCCCGCTCGAGTTCCCAAAGTACGTGGATGAATTTCAGAGCCCCTGGGTCAAGGCGTATTTCGACGTGGGCAACGTGGTGCTTTACGGTTATCCGCAGGATTGGATTCGCAGCCTGGGGAAGCGAATCGCCAAAGTCCACCTCAAAGACTTCAAGCGACTCGAGGATGGCTATCGCTGGGTCAACCTGGGAGAGGGCGATATCGACTGGCCTGCGGTCCGCAAGGCCTTCGCGGATATAAGCTACACAGGCTACGCCACAACTGAGCTCGAGGGCGGCGATGAAGCCTATTTGCGAGACGTGGGCCAGCGAGTTGACCGGCTGGTCCTGGGGATGTAGTGTCGCCGCTAGCGTTCCGGCTTGAAAATGGCGATGCCGAGAGGCGGCAAGGTCGTCTCGATATGGCAAGGTTGATTCTGCCAGGGCGCCGGCACCGCCTGCAGGCCGGGCGCGTTGGTAACGCCGCTGCCGCCATATTTCGCATCGTCTGTATTGAGGACCTCGCGATAGAAACACGGTTCCGGCACGCCGATGCGGTAGCCGGTGTGAGGGAATGGCGTGAAGTTGCAGACCACGACCAGGTGATTATTTGGGTCACGAGCGCGGCGCAGGAAGGCGACCACCGAGTTGTCGGCATCGTGGAAATCGATCCATTCAAACCCCTGCCATTCAAAATCGACTTCGTGCAGTGACGGCTCAGCCTTGTAAAGGCGGTTCAGGTCCGCAACCAGTTGCTTTACCTGGCGATGGGGTTCGTAATCAAGCAGGTTCCAGTCAAGGGCCTGGCTTGGATTCCACTCGATCCACTGGCCGAACTCCCCGCCCATGAAGAGCATCTTCTTGCCGGGGTGAGCGAATTGGAAGACATAAAGCAAGCGCAAGTTCGCAAACTGCTGCCACGTGTCGCCGGGCATTTTCGAAAGCAGTGAGCGTTTGCCGTGGGCCACTTCATCATGGGAAAGCACCAGCACAAAATTCTCAGTGAAGGCGTAAAGGAGCGAAAAGGTGAGGTTGTGGTGGTGGTACTTGCGGTAGATGGGGTCCTTGGAAAAGTAAACGAGGATATCGTGCATCCAGCCCATGTTCCACTTCAGGCTGAACCCCAGGCCACCCAGGTGCGTGGGGCGTGAAACCGCCGGCCAGGCGGTGGACTCTTCGGCGATGGTCAGCACGCTGGGACGGTCCTGGTGAGCGAGTTCGTTGAACCGCTTGATGAAATCGATGGCCTCCAGGTTCTCGTTGCCGCCGTAGCGGTTGGGGATCCATTCCCCGGACTTGCGCGAATAATCCAGGTAGAGCATTGACGCCACGGCGTCCACGCGCAACCCGTCGGCGTGGTATCTTTCCAGCCAGAAGAGCGCCCCGGTCAAGAGAAAGTTCCGGACTTCCGAGCGGCCGTAATTGAAAATTCGCGTGCCCCAGTCAGGATGCTCGCGCAAGCGCGGGTCTGCATGCTCGTAAAGGTACGTGCCGTCGAAATACGCCAGGCCATGGGCATCGGCGGGAAAGTGCGCCGGCACCCAATCCAGGATCACGCCGATCCCGTGCTGGTGGCAGTAATCGACGAAATACATGAAGTCCTGGGGCGTGCCGTGGCGGCTGGTGGGCGCGAAGTAACCGACCGTCTCATAGCCCCAGGATTCATCCAGCGGGTACTCCATGACGGGCAGCAGTTCGAGGTGCGTGAAGCCCATTTCGCAGACGTAGTCGACCAGTTGTTCGGCGAGTTCGCGGTAGCTGAGCAGGCGGTTGCCTTCGCCGCGTCGCCAGGACCCGAGGTGAACTTCGTAGATGGCCAGAGGCGCCTCGAGGAACTGCTGTTGCGTGCGGGCTTCCATCCATGCCTGGTCGTGCCAGGTATAGTCGTTGATGTCATATACGACGGAAGCGGTGTTGGGCCGGAGTTCTGCATAGAAGGCGAACGGGTCCGCCTTCAAGCCCAGATAATCGTTGTGGCCCTTGATCTCATACTTGTAGATCTCACCTTCCATAAGGCCCGGGACGAACAGTTCCCAAATGCCGTTCCCCCCGCGCACCCGCATGAGATGCCGGCGGCCGTCCCAGTTATTGAAATCCCCCACCACGCTCACCCGCTGCGCGTTCGGAGCCCACACGGCAAAGGCCACGCCTCGAACTCCCTCAAGCTCCATCACGTGAGCGCCGAGTTTCTCGTAAGACTTGTAGTGTTTGCCCTCGCCTAGAAGGTAGAGATCGAAGTCGGAGAGGGTCGGGGGAAAGCGGTAAGGGTCTTCAAACTCCGGCTCGTTACCCTTCCCGTAATGGGCGCGAAGCCGATATCGGAAAACCTGCCTCTCGTTCGGGAACACAGCCTCAAAGAATCCGTCCGCATGGATGCGTCGCGAACGAAAGACGCCCGAGTCCCGGCACACCCAAACCTGCTCTGCGCCCGGCAGGTAGCAGCGGATGGCAACGGCTGGCTTGCCTTCCCACTCCACCACATGCGCGCCGAGAATGTGGAACGGGTCCGAGTGTTCGGCCTTCAGAATTGATTCAATCTCTTCGAGTGACGCAGTTGTGACATCCAGCAAATCGTTTTGTCGCAGCATATCTAGACTATTCTATACGAGGACGGGTTCGGAAAACGACTGAATCAGGGGTCAGGTTCCAGGTGCCAGGTGTCAGGGAGACGGTGACGGCCAGAAGTCAGAAATCAGAAGTCAGGAGACAGAAGGAAAGGCTTCAGGTGTCGGGTGACAGGCAATAGGGCCAGCGGATGGGGAGATGCGCAACCCGCCGCGCTGGGGCTACGGACGGCAGGCGGTTGTTTTTGAAGAGCCGTCCCGACGGGGGAGCTACGTTTGCCCGGTTGTATCTTTCTTCTGGCTCCTGACTTCTGATTTCTGACTTCTGATTTCTGTCTCCTGACTCCTGGCTTCTGTCTCCTGCCTCTCTTCACTGACGACGACACGAAGATGCTTTTCTTAGCCTGCGGTTAACGCCTGCCGTGCGAACCGCCGCCTCCACCGCCCCCGCCGTGGGAAGAAGAGGGTGCGCTATGGCCACCGCCGCCGGACGGAGCGGCGTTTCCACGCCCGCCACCGGACGGAGCGGCATTTCCACGCCCGCCACCGGACGGAGCGGAATATCCGCGGCCACCGCCGCCTCCATAGGAGCGCGGTGCGGTGGACCGTTCAACTACAATAGGCTTACGGATGTTCAACGAGGGACGACTACCATACCCGCCATAGGATTGCCCCCCTGGGCTGGACGAGACTCGGCCCCAACTCGGGGCTGAGTACTGCGAGCGCGGGGCGGGACTATTCCATCCCCCGCTCCTGCTCGAGGGTGCGGGCTGGCTTTGCCTCGAGAATCTCTGCCAGCCGCCCTGGTTACTCCCCTGCTGTGGAGATCCATAACGCGGCTGGTAGTTCCCGCCAGCAGGGCCCGATTGAGGCCGCGTCGCGTTGTAGGGCGCACTGTTCGTGAAGCTGCGAGGCGCCTGGCCGCCTTGTGCCGGCGATGAAGAAGGCGAGCGTGAACTAAACCGTCCCCAGCCCGAGTTGCCGGATTGACCCTGGGTGGAAGGCGCCATCGGCCTCGTGTTCGTGTATCCGGGACGGTTCGCGTTTCCAAACCCTCCGCTGGCCGCGCCTCCCGCGTTCCCAAACCTTCCAGTGGAATTCGCGCCCTGCCGTGCGCCAAGGTTCGAGGCCGCAGCGGGGTTGTGCTGCTGGACCATCTGCTGAATCTGTGCGGCCCGCTGATTGAAGGACTCAGTACGGGCAGGAACAGGACTCTTACTGTAGAAACGCGTGTTATTGACGGCCCGCGACGGAATTGCAGACGGGCTGGCCAAACGATTACCCGGCATCAAGCTCGCGCGCGTGGGAACGACGGGCAGAGTTCCCCGCACCATCTGGCCCTGCCGCAGCGTGGCCGCATCCACACTGCGCCCGACTCCTCTAACCATGCCCTTCCCAAACTGGTTCGCAGGCAT
This sequence comes from Terriglobia bacterium, assembly GCA_049514395.1. Lineage (GTDB taxonomy): Bacteria > Acidobacteriota > Terriglobia > UBA7540 > UBA7540 > CAVROP01. The sequence continues at coordinate 7,608 of JBEKVC010000048.1, read as the reverse complement.
GGTGGTGATGGCGCGCCGGATGTTGGGGTTGTTAAGCGCCGCCTGGAGATTGGAAGAGTAACGCAGAGGCGTATTCCCCATCGGGCGGAGCCCACGATTGAAACTGCCGAAGTTTGCAATACCCACAGCATTGTAACCGTTGCGATGTCCCCACCACCCAAAGACTCTGTCAAAGGGCCCGAGCGGGCACCAGCCAATCGAACCGAAACCAAAGCCGAGTCCGAAGCCGGCGCGCAAGCCGAATCCGAGGAAGGAGACGTAAGCCGGCGCCCAAGCGGGCCGCAGACCCCAATACCTGGACCCCGGCCACCAGCACCATCGGCTCCCCCACCAGCACCAACGGCCGTAGTGGTAAGGCGCCCAGCCCCAGGGTTCATGGGATACCCATGTCCATCCCCAATAAGGCTCCCACGCCCAACTGCCATCGTAATAGGGTACCCAGTCCGGCCCAACATTGGGAGCCCAGACATAGCCGTAGTCGGGCGTGTTTTCCCACTGACCGTACGCATCAAGGTCCTGGGCGCCAGTGTAATAGCGGTTCGCGTACTGCCAGCTTTGGGCTTTCTCGATGGTGCGGTCGCGATCGTTGTTCCATCGATCCCATTCGTCATTGGCCGCGGCATCGGCAATCTGGTATTCGGGATTGTCCGTGCCTCTAACGTAAATAACCTGGCCTTTTTCCACGGTCATGCTGCCCTGCGGAGTTGAAACCTGCGCCCGGCCCTTGCGGACGGTGAGTTCCGTTTGCGAATCCGGGTCGATCTGGATGCGGTAGACGCCCTCGCCCAGGGGAATTACGGCCATGTTAGGTGTGTCGATTTCCGCATCCGCTTCCGTGCCCTTGAACACCGTGTAGTCGATGATGCCGCTTGCCACTTGAAGTTGAATGTGCTTTTGCGTGAGGTCGGCGATTTTCACGTCGGCATTCTGGTCCATGCGCAGAACGTTCGCGAAGTCGAGTTGGACTTCAGCGCGCGCGCCAGCGGCTGTCGCCACCGTATCGCCGCCCACCACCGGCGCGTTCGCTACGGCCGCCACCCATTCCCCGCTGTCCCCGCGCATGCTAGATACTTCGCCGTTGATCATGCTGATGCGGGCGGCGCCTGGCGGGGGTCCTTGCTCCTGGGTCGCCGCGCCCGCCGAGGGCGCTTGCTCCTGGGCCGCCGCGCCCGGCGGGGGCGCTTGCTCCTGGGCCACGGCAATCCTTGCTGCCACAAGACACAGCGTGCTGAGCGCAATCACATACCAAAATTTTCGGCTTTTCATGGCCCACCTCCCACCTGTTTGGCTGCTAGACACCATTTCAACCTCCGCCTTGCTTAAGGCATGTGGGTCGCCAAAGCTACGGACTAAGATGGGGTGAGGCATCCTATTGAAACACAAACAGTTAAAAGCACACGGCAAAAGAGCTGCTGCTCAAAGAACGAACTTGGCTTGGCCGAATTCAACCGAGGGTGGCCGATTTCAGCCAAGCCAAGCGCCTGAGGGGTCCCAATACGCCATGGAAGAAGCTGGAATTGCAGATCCCTCTTCTTCGTCGGTGGAAGCGTCGTGCATTGACGGGCACCGCCGCGAGACAATGCCACAAAATTCCGTATAAGTCTCTTCATTTTCTGGAGAATCCCGGCTTTTGGAACCCATCTCCTTTGCCATCAACGACATTCCCGCTTCGTTCCCGGCGATATGCTTCACCCCGCGAACTGGCGATACTTGCCCATGGGGGAACGAAAAACTTGCTTTGAATGGCAACCTCGCTAAAATGTTAGGTAGCGTGGAGAAGAGGTAATCGTGCCGGGTTTTGACCTGAGGAGTTATCTCGACCGCTTCCCCGAAGTTTGTAAGAAGAAGTTCGGGCGCGCCTACTCCTTTCAATCCCTGGAAAAAAAGTTTGAGCAGCTTCGCTCAGGGAAGCGGTGGCTGGTGGCGAAGGATGTCCTGAACATCTTCGACCCGGCTCAGACGGCCTTCGCGCGCTATTGGCCGAAGCCAATTGAGAAGGAGTTGGATCAGGCGCTGAAAAACGCCCATCTGATGGTAGGCCCGCTTCCTACCGATGCGCGTGATCTGGTGCAGCGGTCGCTACGGGTTTTTCAGAATATCGGCCTCGTCTCCCTGGTGCTGCGCTTCGTCCACCCCGACCGTTTCGGCGTTTTCAGCACGCCCATCATGAACCTTCTTCAGGTTTATCGTCCCCGAACCATCGATGTCTACCTCGCCTATTGCGATGAGCTTGGCGTGTGGAAAGACCACTTCCAGCTACCTTCCGTGGCTTCCGCCGAGACCGCTCTGTGGACTTATCACGAACTGACGATTGAAGAGCTCGAGGCGGCGGACGGGGGTAGCGGGCGCACGGCATTTGACGCGGACATCTGGATTCAGCGTCGCCGCGTGGCACAGGTTCTCAGACCGTTTCTCGAAAAATACGGCCCTCTGGAACTTGCCCGCATCCTGGTTTACGAAGACCCGAATTTGGCGGGCATGATCGCCGGGGTAGAATACGAGCGGCTCTTGCGGTTTGCCGCTCGCCGACTTTGCGGTGGCCTACAGCTTTACGTAAGGGGCTCCATCGAAATCCTCTTTGACAGGCTGCTCGAGGGTGGGCACATTTCGCTTGGGGACAGGACGCTCCTCAGAAGGGCGTGGAGCACCCGTTGCGCTGCCGTGCACCCCGAAGACACCCCGACTTCAGAAGAAGTCGAGAACATGATCGATATCATTGAGCGCATCTGCCGCCCCTGGGAATCCGGCGCTGCGTAGGGGCGATCTCATGTCATGGTGATTGTGAAGCAGTCGGGGTTATGGCAAGCATGAACACTGTCATGCTGAGCGCAGCAATACCATGCCGAGCATATTGTTTGGTCGCTGCGTGCCTCGCCGCTGTCATGCTGATCCCGCCTTGCGGGAGAAGCGTCTCGGCGGTTCGTAGGTCCCTCACTGGGCAGAAACAACAACTGCAGAGATTCTTCGCCCGCCAAAGAAACGGCGGGCTCAGAATGACAGGTGTTGGGAGCATGCTTTTTCAAGTTGGGAGGTGAGCCTGCGGAGCGCATAACAGGAGTAATTCACCCCTCGCCTCGATCCCGGAAGATTGACGACGTTTCGAGGAGGTCCGTCGCATGTGCAGGCAGGCTTTGTGCCGGCGCAGGGCGACCACGAGGGTTGCCCCTACGTTTCGGGTTCGTCGGGCACGCCCAGCTTCGACAAACGATACCGGAATGCGTTCCGGGAAAGGCCTAGCAAGCGCGCGGCTTGGCTCTTGTTGCCGTTGGTGCGGCGCAGGGCTTCTTTGATGATCTCGTCTTCGTACTGTTCGAGTGTTATGCCAGGGGGCAGGAAAGGTCCGGAAGCGTCGGTGGCAGACATCCCAGGGCCAACGACGCCCGCCCTGCCCAGGCCGACATCCAGCCGTATGTCGCCGACGTCTAGCATGGTTCCAGTCGAGAGCGCCACGGCGCGCTCAATGATGTTTTCGAGCTCCCGGACGTTACCCGGCCAATGGAAATCCATCAGCAATCTCATAGCGGCGGGCGTAAGGCCGGTAATCGGCTTTGCGGATTCGCGGGCGAGGCGCGCCAGGAAGTGATCCACAAGGTACGGGATATCTTCCTTGTGCTCGCGCAAGGGAGGAATGTTGATGGGCACGACGTTCAGGCGGTAGTAGAGATCCTCTCGGAAGGTGCCCTGCTCGAGTGCGGCGCGCAGGTCCTGGTTCGTTGCCGCAACCACGCGCACATCCACTTTCAGTGTTTTCGTACCTCCTAGGCGCTCGAATTCGCGCTCCTGGAGCACGCGCAGGAGTTTCGACTGAATGGCCGCGGGCACGTCGCCAATTTCATCCAGGAAGATGGTGCCCTTGTCCGCGAGTTCGAATTTTCCAGGCTTCGCGGTCATAGCCCCGGTAAAAGCGCCCTTCTCGTATCCGAACAATTCGCTCTCCAGCAAGTTTTCCGGGATGGCGGTGCTATTGATCTTGATGAAAGGGCCTGCGGCGCGGCGCGAGTGCTGGTGGATGGCCCGCGCGATCATGTCTTTGCCCACGCCGCTCTCCCCGCCCAGCAGTACGGTGGAATTCGTGGGCGCCACGCGCTCCACGACGGCAAGCACTTCCTGCATCTTGACGCTCTGGGCTACGATGTTCTCAAATCGGTAGCGCTCGCCCAGCGCCTCGCGCAGGTCGCGGTTCTCCTCGCGCAGGCGGCGGACGTCAAGCTCCTTGTGGATGATGAGCTTGATCTCCTCCATCGAGAAAGGCTTCAGCACATAGTCACTTGCTCCAGCCTTCATCGCCTCGATAGCGGTTTCCACGGTGCCGTAGGCCGTCATCAGAATGACGGGGATCTGTGCGTTGGAGCGCTTCACGGCTTGCAGGAACTCGAGTCCATCCATGCGGGGGAGTTTGAGGTCGGTCAAGACAAGATCGATCTTTTCCTGGTGCAAAAGTTTGAGTCCGGTCTCGGCATCCTGGGCCGCGAGCGTCGAATAGCCCTCCTCGGCCAGATTCAATTCCAGCAGCCGCGCCATCTTTAGTTCGTCTTCGACGATTAGAATTGTGGGCATCAGGTTGTTTGACTCATTTTCCTGCAAATTGGTAACTCTGTGCGCGAATCTGACGGCCCTCAGCTATCAGCCGTCAGCGGTCAGCAAGAACCGAAGAGCGGGCTTAGCTTTGTTTGAGCAACCATTAATCTTCTATTCCTGTTTCACCTTAACTTCAGGATTAATCCGGGTCGCTTAGCTGAAGGCTGAGAGCTGATAGCTGAAAGCTTTCCGCCCCGCACGCCGCCAGCCCTCAGCTATCAGCCGTCAGCGGTCAGCAAGAGCCGAGGAGCGGGCTTAGCTTTATTTGAGCAAGCATTAATGTTCTATTCCTGTTTCACCTTAACTTAAGGATTAATCCGGGTGCTTTAGCTGAAGGCTGAGAGCTGATAGCTGACAGCTTCCCGCCCGCTCGTCGGGCTCTACTCCGCTGGCAGGAACAACCGGAAGCACGCCCCCTTGCCCGGCTCGCTCGAAATCCGGATCCAGCCGCGATGGTCATCCACAATCTTGGAGACGAGCGAGAGCCCCAATCCCACCCCTTCTTTCTTGGTGGTGAAAAAGGGATTGAAAACCTGCTCATGCAGCTCAGGGGGGATGCCGGGCCCGGTATCCTCGATGCCAACCTCCACCCCGTGCCTGCCGTCAGAGTTCGCAGCCCCAACTCTGACGGTTAGCCTTCCGCCGGTATCCGTCATTGCCTCATACGCATTGAGCACAAGGTTGACGAACGCCTGTTCGCAAAGGTCGGGATCAACGCTCATTTCCGGCAAGTTCTCAGAGTACTGCTGAGCAACCTCCACCTTTGCCTCCGGCCATCGGTCGTACGCCACTTTCAGAGCCCGGTCAAGGAGGGGCGGAATTTGCGTCGGCCTTCTTTCAAGTTTGAGAGGACGCGCGAAGTTGAGGAAGCGGGTGACGATGGTGTTGAGTCGGTTCACCTCGCTGGAAATGTATCCAGCCACCTCCGTAGTGACAGGGTCCGCCGACTGGAGCCGGCGGGTGAGCGTCTCCGCCGACCCTTTGATGACCGCCAAGGGATTGCGAATTTCATGGGCCAAACCTGCGGTGAGCTGGCCCAGAGCCGCCAGGCGCTCCGAGCGGCGAGCTTCTTCCTGCGCCTGCTCCAGACGGCGGTTGGTCTCCGCCAGTTCCTCAGCCAGCAGCCGATAGCGCCGCGCCTGCCGGCGGCTCTCGGTCACGAAACGGTTCACCACCATGGCCGCGAGGAAAAAGAAAATGTTCCGAAGGGCGAGTTCTGTAGCGCCCCCCGGCGACAATTCGTAATCTCTTAGGGCGGGGATCAAGAGAGAACAGTAAACCGCCGAAGTAACGGCTGTCCAGATCAGCGTGCCGGTGCCGTCGAAGAGCATGGCTGCCGTCACGACGGGCAAAAAATAAATAAGGTAGTAGCTGCTTGTGATGCCGCCGGTGTGCTCCACGAGCAGAGTGGCCAACAGAATTTTGATGATCACGCTATAGTACTTGCTGCGAGAGGGATTCCAGGCAAGAAAGCGATGCTCAAAGATTTGAAACAGACCGATGGCAAGCAGGGTCTCCTGCTTATGGACTTCGAAAATGGGGTCGAGGAGCGCAAGGCCACCCAGAAAGGCCAGCCAGAGAAGATCCGTCCAAGCGAAAGTGTGGCGTTCTTGGTCTGCCATAGAGCCTGTTGATTAACCTTACAATGTAACACGACAACGGTTCGGCGAGTAGATGCAAGCGAAGAGAGCGCCAGGGAACATGGCACACAGAATGAGAACCAGGGGCGGTGAAAACAATGAATCCGGCAAATTAAAATGGCCCCGAACGCGGCGGGCCGGAGGGAAGCCTTATCACATGGTGGCAATAAACTTAATTGATTTGACAAAGCATTCGCCTTTTCCTAGACTGACGGGCTTCGGCTTGGACCTCAGGAAGGGCTGTCCATAATCCGCAGTTTTGCCCCGTGTGGAACGGCTATCCCGAAGCCAACTCAAACCCAATAAGGAATCAAACTCATGCCCGCCATCATCAAAGAAAGACTCTTCACTCCTGGACCAACTCCCCTGCTGATGGAGGCACAGGCGCGCGCGATGGTCGCCAACGTCCACCACCGCACCGAAGCGTTTCGCCAGATCATGCGCGAAACCCTGGACCTCCTGAAGTATTATTTCAATACTCAAAACGACGTCCTGATACTGGCCAGCTCCGGCTCAGGGGCGATGGAAGGCGCCGTCTCGAACTTGGTTTCCCCGGGCGAGCGCGTTTTGGTAGGAACCGCCGGCAAATTCGGCGAGCGCTGGCTGGGCCTGGCCGAAGCTTACGGCATTGCGGCCGTCAAAGTCGAAGCTCCCTACGGCCACCCCTTGAATGTCAGCGAGATCAAGGCACGGCTGGAGAAGGATGGCGCCTTCCGCGCGGTTTACGTTCAGGCCACTGAAACCTCGACCGCCGTGAGCCATGACGTGAAGGCGATCGGTGAGCTGGTCAGGAACTATCCCGAGACCTGCCTGGTTGTGGACGCCATCACCGGCCTCGGCACCACGGACCTGCGTCCGGATGAGTGGGGCCTGGACATCGTGATCGGGGGATCGCAAAAGGCCGTCATGATCGCTCCCGGCCTGGCCTTCGTCAGCGTGAGCGAAAAAGCCTGGAAGATGATCGCCACCTCCAAACTTGCCCGCTACTATTTCGATTTCGCCAAGGAGCGGAAGAACCAGGCAAAAGGCGAGACGAGTTACACTCCGGCGACGACGCTCATCATCACCCTGCATGCAGCGCTTCAGTACATTAAGTGCATAGGCAGGGAGAACCTGATCGCCAACGCCGCCCTGCTGGCGGAGGCCACGCGTGAAGCCGCCAAGGCGCTGGGGCTCAAGTTATTCGCGGTCTCCTCCCCCGCCAACGCCGCCACCGCCGTCTGCGCGCCGCAGGGGATGGATTCGGGCGCCATCGTCAAGGAGATGCGCAACCGTTTCGGCGCCATCATTGCCAACGGCCAGGGCAGCATGAAAGGCAAGATCTTCCGCCTTGCGCACCTCGGCTATTACGACGTTCCTGAGCTGTTCGCTGCGGTGGCCGCTCTCGAGC
>JBEKVC010000047.1:0-15692 GCA_049514395.1 Terriglobia bacterium | reverse complement strand
GGCGGTTGGAGTTGGGGGGCAAGATTTTCGCAGCAGCGGTGGAAGCCGGTATCCCCACGACGCAGATCTATCTCGACCCGATCGTCATGCCGGTGAAATTCATGCAGGACCAGCCCAAGAATGTGCTTAATGCCATTCAGCAGATGACCATGCTTTCCGATCCGCCTCCCCACATTTCCATTGGCTTGAGCAACATTTCCTCCAAGACAGAAGAACGCAAGCTCATCAATCGCACCTTCATGGTCATGGCAATGGCTATGGGTGTGGATGCGGCGATCCTGGATGTCTGCGACGAGGAGCTGCGGCAGGCGGTGGCCACGGCTGAACTCCTGCTCGGCATGGAGATTTACAGCGATGCCTACTTAAAAGCTTATCGCCAGCGAGCAGACTCTGGCACTGCCGCGGCGGCGGCATAAGTCGCCACGGTTTAGGGGCACCCCTCGGTGGTGCTTGACTCGTAGCGCCGGCCTTCAGGCCGGCACCTGCCGACCTAAAGGTCGGCGCTACTTCTTCGGCACATATCACCCGGCAGCCCACTCAGGATTGCCGGACGACGAAAGGTAGAATCAGAAAAAGCGAGGCTGCAATGAATCAAAAGAGCGTTGATCGTGCTACACAGGAAATGCTCGAGCATGCCCACGAGCAGAGACTCGAGACGGCTTGGGACCGTTGGGAGGAACAGCAGCCGCAATGCGGCTTTGGTCAGCTCGGGGTTTGTTGCCGAATTTGCAATATGGGCCCCTGCCGCATCGATCCGTTCGGCGGCGAGCCGCGCCGAGGCACTTGTGGGGCGGATGCGGATACGATTGTGGCCCGCAACTTGGTGCGCATGGTTGCGGGTGGAGCGGCCGCCCATTCCGATCACGGTCGCGATGTAGCCCATACGCTTCTTCTGGCAGCGGAGGGGAAGGGCGGCTATGCCATCAAGGATCCCATTAAGCTGCGCAGAATCGCAGCCGAATTCGGCATTGCTCCCGATGGGCACAGTGATGCGGAGATAGCCAAGGCCGTGGCAGAGCATGCTCTCCACATGTTTGGTCAGCAGGAGGGTGAGCTCACCCTGCTTTCGCGGGCCCCTGCCAGGCGCCAGGAGCTCTGGCGCAAGTTTGGGATCAGCCCGCGCGGAATCGACCGAGAGATCGTCGAGATCATGCACCGCAGCACCATGGGAGTTGACACGGACTATCGGAACATCCTCATGCAGGGATTCCGTGCCTCACTGGCGGACGGCTGGGGAGGTTCCATGATCGCTACCGATCTGCAGGACGTCCTCTTTCGCTCTCCCCAACCCCTGCGCGCCGCGGTCAATCTGGGTGTTCTGAGGAAGGACGCCGTCAATATCGTGGTGCATGGCCATGAGCCCGTCCTCTCGGAGATGATCGTGGCCGCCAGCCGCGATCCGGAACTTCTGAAGATGGCCGAGATGCAAGGCGCCAAGGGGATCAATATTGCCGGGATTTGTTGCACAGCCAACGAAATCTTGATGCGTCACGGTATACCGGTGGCAGGGAATTTCCTACAGCAGGAGCTGGCCATCATTACCGGTGCGGTCGATCTCATGGTGGTCGATGTGCAGTGCGTCATGCCGTCCCTGGCCAGTCTGACCAGTTGCTTCCATACGAAACTGGTCTCAACCTCGCCCAAGGCCAAAATGCCGGGCGTTGAACAGGTTGACTTCGATGAAATGCGGGCGCTGGAAGTTGCGAAGGAGATCGTGGGGCGGGCCGTGGAGAATTATTCCCGGCGTGACCCGCGCAAGGTGACCATCCCCGAGCACCGCTCGGACTTGATCGCTGGCTTTACCACGGAATCGGTCTTTCGCTTCCTGGGCGGCCACTATCGTGGCACCTTCCGTCCCCTGAACGACGCCGTGATCGACGGGCGACTGCGCGGCGCCGTCGGGATCGTAGGATGCAACAACCCGAACACGCTCCATGACTGGGCACACCTCACCCTTACTCGGGAACTGCTCAAGAACGACGTGTTGATTGTCAGCACAGGCTGCGCCGCCATCGCGGATGCCAAGTGCGGCTTGCTTCGTCCCGAAGCGGCTTTCGAGAGCGCTGGACCCGGATTGAGAGAGATCTGTGAAACCGTGGGAATACCTCCCGTCTTGCACGTCGGGGCTTGTGTGGACAATTCCCGCATCCTCACCACGCTTATTGAGATCGTGGGTGAGGGGGGTCTGGGAGAGGATTTCTCCCAACTCCCGGTAGCTGGCTCAGCGCCCGAGTGGATGTCGGAAAAGGCAGTGGCCATTGGGTTCTACTTTGTGGCCTCTGGCGTGATGACTCACTTCGGCACCCCGCACCCGGTGTTGGGCAGCCGTGCCGTGCACAAGTTCCTCACCGACGATGTGGAAGAGATGCTGGGCGGGAAATTCTTCTTCGAAGCCGACCCAGTCAAGGCCGCTGCCCAGATCATCGAGCATCTGGATCGAAAGCGCGCGGAACTGAAGCTTGCGCCTCCCATGTACACCCCCAACAAGACTTGGCAGGGTGCAGCAGTGGGGGCCTGACCGGCCGACGAACTCATGCGAGTCAACCCTACAGCTATCAGCTGTCAGCGGTCAGCTATCAGCAAACCGCCATTGATTGGGAGTTCGCTGAAGGCTGAGAGCTGATAGCTGACAGCCAGCGACGTTACGGCGAACCGATGAGAGTGAATCCCACGTGGGCTGCCAGCCTTGAGAAGCAGTTGCAGGAGACGCAACAGGCGCTCCGGGGACGCGACCCTGGGGAAGTGGCCCGGTGGTCGGGTGCAACGTGTGAAGTCGTAGCGGGAGAGACTCGCCTCGAGGTCCGCTTCTGGGATCGTTCCTACCTGATAGCATGGCCGGACTTGGCAGTTCGCGAGAAGGAAGGCCAGCCTTGCCCCGGGCCGTTCCAGGGCTTAATTCTTCAGTACCTCCTCCTGGCGGATGGCACACCTTTAGAGAACGCGTGGGTCTCGTTGCGCAACTTGCCTCATGGCTCCTTCTATGAGCAGGCCTTTCAGTCCTACAGCGGAAACCTGCTGGTGAGGAGCTTTCGCGAAAACCCGGAAGATTTCCGTGCTATCGCAAAAAGACTGGGAGGAGAACCTCTAGAGATGGGGGACGCTGCGTTTCGCTTCTGGGCGCTGCCCCGAATACCCCTGGCCGTGGTTTACTGGTCAGGAGGAGGAGAGTTCCCTGACTCGGCGCAGGTCCTGTTCGACAAGTCCGCCAGCCATTACCACCACCTGGAGATGCTGGCGCATCTCGGCGGCATGCTGTGCGAACGGCTGGTCCAGGCGCGTGAGAAGCTTGGAAGTACATGACGGACGCAGCGCTCTGGAGTGCGGCAGCTTGCTGCCGCTTTCGCTCAGGCCAACTTGCTGGCCGTGCAGTGGAGCGCGGTACTTGGACAGGTGGGGTGCGAGCAAGCTCGCCGGACCAAAGCGGCAGCAAGCTGCCGCACTCCAGAGCGCCTGCGGCGCATTCAACCTGGCGTCTGTTTTCGTAGCGGCGAGGAATCGAGCTTTAGTTGCGGCCATTGGGCTGCGCTGTGAGAACTTCATTATGAAAATCGCATTGAGCGGCAAAGGTGGAGTCGGCAAAACCACATTGACGGCCTTGATGGCCCGGCAGGCGGCTGCACGGGGACATCCGGTTTTGGTCATCGACGCCGATCCAAATCCTAACCTCCATCTGGCCCTCGGTTTTCCCTCTGCCCCGCCAGCCTTAGTCGGGATGAAGGATTTGATTGAGGAGCGTCTCGGATCGCTGGAGGGGTTCTTCCGGCTCAATCCTCGCGTGGACGATATTCCGGAGCGGTTCTCTCTTGAGGACCATGGCGTTCGGCTCCTGGTGATGGGCAGTATCAGTCAGGGGGGCGGAGGCTGTGCGTGCCCGCAGAGCGCTTTCCTTCGGAACCTGCTCCAGCACGTCATGCTGGAGCGCTCAGAATGGGTATTCATGGATTGCGAGGCTGGGCTGGAACATCTGGGGCGAGCGACATCAAAAGGCGCCGATGCTCTCTTGATCGTGGTCGAACCCAGCCAATCTTCCCTGGAAACAGCCCATCGAATTCAGCACTTGGCCGCAGACATCGGCCTCTCTCGCCTGTTCGTCGTGGGCAACAAGGTTCGAGATGCCGAAGAGCGAGAGCTGATCGAACAGGGCATGACCGATCTGAAGGTCCTGGCTTGTCTTCCGGAGAGTCTTGCTCTGCGCCAAGCCTCCCGCCGTGGGATGCCGGTGCAAGATCCCGATCTCCTCGCGGCGGTCGGCAGCATCCTGGATGCAATCGAGGCGAGGGCTGTATCGTGATGCGTCGCGGGTGGCGTAAACACTACGGAAAAAGCCTGGAGGTCCGAAGGAAATTAGCACAGGGCGGCTTCGCGGCCGCAACCAAAACGGCATTCTCCGCGTCCTCCGTGCCTCTAAAGCTCCAACACAGAGTACACGGAGCGCCTCAGTGACCTCCGTGTTGGGACGGTTCTGACCACGGAGAACACGGAGGTACCACTCAGACGAGGAGAAATCGTCGCGCGCAGACAAGAAACCGGGTGGGACAGGGCGTCAGCCTGATGAGCGTTAACCTTCAGTAGCGCGCGTACAATGCAAGAAGGAGGAGGCAGTCGATGGCTGGTTCCAGCAAATCCAGGCTTACTACCCCACTAGTTCGTGACAATGGCCACTTACGGCCCACAAGCTGGGAAGAAGCTCTTGACCGTGTCGCTGTCGGCTTTCGCGGTTCGGTGGAGAAATACGGCCCGAAGGCTTTCGGCATGTTCAGTTGCTCGAAGACCACCAACGAGCTGAATTTCCTGGCCCAGAAATTTGCCAGGGTGGTCATGGGCACGAACAACGTCGACAGTTGCAACCGCACTTGACACGCCCCCAGCGTCGTCGGTCTGACGGCGGTTTTTGGTTGGGGTGGCGGTACCAGCTCGTATCCTGAGGTCGAGGATACGGACCTGATCCTGCTCTGGGGGTCGAACGCTCGTGAGGCCCATCCTATCTTCTTTCACCACGTACTGAAGGGAATTCGCAAGGGCGCCCGGCTCTGGGTCGTCGATCCACGCCGGAGCGATTCGGCGCGCTGGGCGGACGTCTGGCTTGGGCCCGACGTGGGCTCGGACATCGTCTTGGCCAACGCCGTCGGCCGGGAAATCATCGCTTCGGGACTCGAGAACCGGACCTTTATCAAGCGGGCCACCGCCGGGTTTGACGCCTATCGAGCGCATGTCGAACGTTTCACTCTCGAGTACGCGGAGCACGTGACCGGCGTGCCGACGACTCTGATTCGTGATCTTGCTCATGCGTATGCACGCGCCCATCGGGCGCAGTTATGCTGGACACTGGGCATCACCGAGCACCATAACGCCGTTGATAATGTGCTCTCCCTGATCAACCTGGCCTTGCTCACGGGGCATGTCGGCCGGTACGGTTCCGGCGTTAATCCCCTTCGGGGACAGAACAATGTGCAAGGCGGGGGTGATATGGGCGCCTTGCCCGACCGATTGCCCGGATTCCAACATGTCGAGAACGACGAGCTTCGCCAGAAGTTCGAAAGCGCCTGGAACGTGAAGATACCTCCAAAACGAGGGCTTAATCTGAGCGGGATGTTCCAGGCCATGGAGCGCGGCGAATTGAAGACCGTGTATATCCTCGGGGAGAATCCCGTTCACTCGGAGGCCGATCAGCACCGTTGTGAGCGCTTGCTGCGCGGATTGGACTTCCTGGTTGTGCAAGACATCTTCCTGACGGCGACCGCCGAGCTGGCACATGTGGTGTTACCCGCCGCCGCAGGCTGGTGTGAATCGGAGGGGACAGTTACTAACAGTGAGCGGCGAGTTCAGCGAGTCCGCAAGGCCGTCGAGCCGCCTCCGGGCGCGCGAGACGATATGGAGATCGTTTGCGAGCTTGCCAAGCGCCTGGGTCACGATTGGGGTCGTCCCAGCGCGAAAGATGTCTGGAATGAGGTCCGGAAGCTTAGCCCGATGCATGCAGGGATGAGTTACGACCGTCTGGAAGCCTTGGGTGGAATCCAGTGGCCTTGTTATGACGAGTCCCATCCGGGCGAGATGTTCCTCCACAGCCGCCTCTGGCAGGAGCCGCTTGAAGGGCCAAGGGCACAGTTCAGCGTGGTTGAATTTGATCCACCGGTTGACGTTCTTGATGAGAACTACCCGATCCGGCTGACCACCGGACGGCGTCTGGATAGCTACAACACCGGAGTTCAGACAGCCAGTTACCGGTCGCCCCTGCGCCGGCAGGAGGCGCTGGGGCTTTCCCCCGAGGACGGGGCCAAGTACGCCGTAGCCGATGGAGAACGCGTCCGCATTAGCTCACGCCGGGGGGCAGTGGAGGCCTGTGTTCGATATGACACCTCGCTGCGGCCTGGCCTTGCCTTCCTCTCTTACAACCACCCGGACGAGGTGCCGACTAACTTCCTGACTATTGATGCTGTGGATTCGAAGTCGGGCACGGCTGAATACAAGGCTGCGGCCATCCGTATTGATAAACTTCCGGCTTTGGAGGTGGGGTCACGGTAGCACGGCCGTTGGCCGCAACCAAAACGAGACTCTCTGCGTCCTCTGTGCCGCTCAAGCCTTAACACAGAGAGCACAGAGGATCTCAGTGACCTCCGTGTTGAAGCTCTTCTGACCACGGAGCGCACAGAGCCACTCCGTACGCGAGGAGAAATCTCTGCGGCACGACAAGAAGATGAAAACCAGTGGTACAGCGCGGCCCATCGCCGCAACTAAACACGCCTTGTAGGGCCGGGGCGTGCCCCGGCCAAGGCCGACGCAAGCGTCGGCCCTACATAGTTCCACTGGAAGCTTCGTCGAAGAGAGGAGACCAAATTGGATATTCACGTGACCGCAGAGCAGCCAACGCGCGAAGAGCGTGAGGCCGTCGATTCGGTCTTGGGGAAGGCCGAGTCAGGATGGTCGGGTGGCGAGCGGCACATCGAACTGGAGGGGCGATTCGCGTTTGGAGGGCATACTGACCGGGCACGTCGTCACCTGTTGCTTCCGGTTCTGCATGCCATCCAGAGGCGGATGGGCTGGATCAGTCCCGGCGCGCTGAACTACGTCAGCAAGAGGCTCGACATCCCGCCTGCTGAGGCCTTCGGCGTCGCGAGTTTTTACGGCTTGTTCTCGACTACGCCACGCCCGCCCCGGGTCCTCCATGTTTGCGATGACATCGCCTGCCAGACTCGAGGAGCCCAATGTCTCTGCGAGAATTTGGAGCGGGCGCTGGGTCCTGCTGGGTCGCCCGGCCCGGATGGGAAAACAACCTGGTTGCGCACCTCCTGTCTGGGATTGTGCGAGCGAGCGCCGGCAGCTTTGTTGTCAGTTGCTGGAGAGCGGCCATGGGAAAAGGTCATTGCTCCGGCCGAAGCCACGACCCTCATCGACGCTCTGTGCGGTGAGAGACAGGAACCCGTTGAGACCACGCCGGACTCCTTTCGCGCGGAGATTTCGGTACCGCAGGCAGGGCAGCCAGGACTCCGGCTATTGCGCCGTATCGGCCGCAGCGATCCCGGAAGCCTGGACGATTATCGGGCACAGGGTGGTTACGAGGCGCTGCGCGCGGCGTTGACCATGGGTTGGGATTGGGTGGTGCGCGAAGTGGTTGCCTCCAAGCTCGTCGGCCGCGGTGGTGCGGCGTTTCCGGCGGGGAGAAAATGGGACCCGGCGAATCGCCCGCGCTATCTGGTGTGCAATGCAGACGAGTCCGAGCCGGGCACTTTTAAAGACCGTATCGTGATGGAGGGCGATCCTTTCGCGCTGATTGAGGCGATGACCATCGCAGGGTTCGCGACCGGCTGCGAGCAAAGCTTCCTCTATGTCCGAGGCGAGTATCCCCTTGCCGCCGAGCGGCTGTCACAGGCCATCGAGATTGCCCACCGGCGAGGCTTCCTGGGCAGCAATATTCTCGGCCAGGGCCTTGACTTCGACATTCAGATGTACAAGGGTGCCGGAGCCTACATCTGTGGCGAAGAGACGGCGCTTTTTAATTCCATCGAGGGTTACAGGGGGGAACCCCGCAGCAAACCACCCTTCCCGACCCAGGCAGGACTGTTCGGAAAACCCACCGTGGTGAACAACGTCGAGACGCTGATCAATGTACTCGAGATCGTGCGGGAAGGTAGTGAAGGGTTCGCGGCGGTGGGCACACCTGGCTCGACGGGTTCCAAGCTCTTCTGCGTCTCGGGCCACGTAGTCCGACCGGGTGTGTATGAAGCTCCGTTCGGGACAACTCTCAGGGAAATCATCCAACTCGCTGGGGGAGTCGCTGGGAGCGGGCGTCTTCAGGCTGTACTGCTGGGTGGTGCGGCGGGCACCGTGGTGTCGCCGCAAGAACTCGACACGCCGCTCACCTTTGAGGGCACACGGGCCATCGGCGCTGCGCTCGGCTCCGGCGTAATTATGTTATTTGATGATAGCATCGACCTGCGGAAGATCCTGCTGCGCATCGCAGCATTCTTCCGCGATGAATCTTGCGGCCAGTGCGTTCCTTGCCGCATCGGCGCGGTAAGGCAGGAGGAGGCGCTCGAGCGCCTTATCAGCGGCCATCCGCTCGGCTCGGTGGATGAAGAGCTCTTGCGCTTGAGCGAGATAGGGCAGGTGATGCGGGACAGCTCGATTTGCGGGTTAGGGCAAACGGCTTCCAGTGCTGTCGAGTCAGCTTTGCGCCGCTGGCAATTGTTCCAGCAGCCGGCCCCTTAGCTGTTTCAAAGGATTCGAGGAGCAAACCCCATGAGCGACCAACAAAGGCATGATCCGACGCCGTCCACCCTTCCACCTCATCCTATGCCGGGGATCATACCTATGCCGCCCGGTCCGCTACCGGTGATCCCACTTGCTTCGCGGCGGAAAAGGGTGGACCTTACCATCGACCGCCGCAAAGTTTCGGTCCCTGAAGGAACGACACTTCTCGAAGCGACTCGACAGCTCGGAATCGACACGCCGACTCTCTGTTTTCTCGAGACTCTCACCCCGGTCAATGTGTGCCGAATGTGCGTAGTCGAGGTCGAGGGCTCGCGTACGCTTGTCCCTGCCTGTTCGCGCAAAGTGGAGCCGGGGATGGTAGTGAGAACGGACACGGAGCGGGTGCGGCTCAGTCGACGGCTGGTCCTGGAGTTCCTGGGCTCGTCCGTCGACATCTCGACGGCGCCCCAGATCCAGGCGTATATGGTCCAGTACGGCGCTCACCCGGAGCGATTCGGTCCTTGCGCTGCGCCACGGGCTGATCGGGACGCGGCACTCCCGGGGCGCCACACCCCGACAGATGGATCGCATGCCGCGACAGTGGCGCAGCCGGTCAAGATCGACAACGAGCTCTACATGCGCGACTACAGCAAGTGCGTTCTTTGCTATAAGTGCGTACAGGCCTGTGGCACGGAAGCTCAGAACACGTTTGCCATTGCCGTCGCCGGCAGGGGCTTCGACGCGCGCATTTCAACTGAATATGCTGTGCCGTTACCGGAGTCCGCCTGTGTATACTGCGGCAACTGCATCGGAGTGTGCCCCACGGGGGCGCTCATGTTTTCGAGTGAGTATGAAATGCGGCAAGCCGGAACATGGGATGAATCGAGGCAGACCAGCACCGATACCATCTGCCCTTACTGCGGGGTGGGGTGCACCATTAGACTTCACGTTCAAGATAACAGGATCGTCAAAGCCACTTCGCCACTGGACCACGACATCACAAGGGGAAACCTCTGTATCAAAGGACGCTTCGGCTGGGAGTATGTACACAGTCCCACCGGCGACGCCGAAGCGCACGCCTGAAGGCGGGCCGCTGCATCCTTCGCCGCCCTGACGGATGCCACCCACCCGGATTCCGAAGCTGGAATCGTCTTTCATCCTGAGCCCGCATATGAAGGCTCGAGCGACCAAAACAATTACACGCCTCCGGAGCTATGGGGCCAGTTTGCTGCTGGCTATGTTTCTCGGGACGGTTTATGCCGCGCCGCAAACGGCCTCCTGGCACGGAACAATCCGCGACTCCCGGGGGGACGCGGTGCCAGGTGCGCAAGTCGAACTGCGAGCCGTCGAGGGCGACCGCGTTGTTGACGCCACCGCCGACTCGAACGGCGCCTTCGCTTTTAACGCCATAACAGCCGGCAGTTATCACGTCTCTGTGCATTGGCAGCAAGAAGCTTTAAGAAGCGAGCCGCCCCTGGAAATCCGCGCAGGCGAGAGTGTTGCGATGTGGCTCGACATCTCGCCGGATGGCCGGCGGCTGCTCTTGCGCGCCAAGGGGCATTCAGGTTCGAGCCCCGCGGCAGGAGGGACTGGGCTCAACGAGGCTGCTGCCGCTGGCCCGCATGGAAGCGGCGGAGAGAGATTATCGAGCAAAGAAGTCTCGAGCCTGCCGCTCAACCAGCGCGACTTCAGCCAACTGCTTCTGCTCGCGGGCGGCACCCAAACCGACACCAACGGTTCCTCGAACTTTACTCAGCAGTTTGCCGTCAACGGCCAGCGGGGAACCACCGCCGTCTTCGCCATGGATGGCATCTTCATCAGCGACCCCGAAATGGGCGGCGCGACCTTCCCGAACTTTAATGTGGAAGCAATCCAGGAGATTCGTTCCAACTCGGGGGTGATGCCAGCGGAGATCGGCGCAGGGGCAGCGTCCTACACTGACGTTATCACCAAGTCAGGCACTTCTGCGGTCCACGGGGCAGTCTTCTCGTTCGTGCGCAACGCCGCCTTTGATGCACGCAACTTCTTTGACCGGCGCTCGCTGGCTCAGCCCGAGCGCATTCCACCCTTCGCCCGCAATGAGTTCGGTTTCACCAATGGAGGGCCGATGGTGTTGCCGGGTCTTTACGACGGCCGCGGTCGAACCTTTTATTTCGGCCAGTACCAGGGTTTCCGTCAAGTGTTGGGAACCACCCAGGTCTTTCCGGTCCCCACCCTCGCCGAACGCCAGGGTTTCGACAGCAGCGCTTACCCCGGCGACACGCTGCTGGTTCCGGTCAATCCTCAGGTTGCGCAAGTGCTGGCGCGTTACCCCTTGCCGGACGACCCCCAGGGAGCCTATGGGGCGCGCACCTATGCCATTTCTTCCAAGGTCGTGACCAACAGCAACCAGTTCTCAATCCGCATTGACCACCGCATTTCGGACCAGGCGCAATTCTTTGCCCGCTTCAATTTCAACAACCTCACCGGGCCTACCACCAATCCGGCTCAGACGGCGCTCGACCCCAGCTTTGGGGTGACCTTTTTCAACCACCAGCGCAACCTCGGGCTGCGTTACACCCGCTCGGTATCGCCGAAGATGACCTCCGAGTCGTCCTTTGGGTTCATTCGCACCACTCCCACTTATCCCCCGCTCAATCTGACTCAGCCCGGAATGAACTTTGCCGACGGTTTGTACGAATCGTTCAACTCCACGGCGGGGTCCCTCATGGCGGCTTTTGGAAACCTCTTCCAGGCCCGCCAGAATTTCACCTACGTGGATGGCAAGCACACTTTCAAGTGGGGCGCCGAAGCTCGCATCAACCGCGACACAACGCTTTTCGGGATAAGCCCCAATGGCGCCTACACGTTCGGGGGCGGGCCCTCCTACGCACTCGAGGACATACCTTCCTTGAGCGGCGCCCACGATGTTCATATCGGAGACCAACTGCCGGATACGCTGACCAGCTTCCTGACCGGCGCCCCGCACTCTTACACGACTTCCGTTGCTCCACCCATGTTTGCCCAAGGGAGCCACATCGGAGAAGTGGCGGTACGGCGTGAGGCCTATAATTTCTACTTTCAGGATGCCTGGAAGATTTCTCCTCGCCTGATGTTCAACTACGGCCTGCGCTACGAAGTGACGACTCGCCTTCATGCCGGCCACAAACTTACCGCGGGGTCGATCTTTGTCGGGCCTGGCGGGAGTTCCGCCCGTTCCTGGGATTCCGATGCACAACTCAAGTTCTTGGTAAACCCACAACCGCCCTACAGCTTCGATTGGCACGGCTGGGGACCGCGACTGTCACTCGATTGGAATGCTACCGATAGGACCGTTCTTCACGCCGGAGGGGCCATCACCACCGTGCTGATGAATCCCTGGATGGACAACTTCATGACGGGCGGCACACCGTTTGTGGTGACTCCGCTGGTCATTGCCATGCCCGGGACGCCGGTCCCCTTCGAGAACAAGGTAACTCCCCTGAAGATCCCGGTGATGCTCACTCCCGAGGGGCAGCCCGTATTTACGCCCGGCCAGCCCACCGATAACGTGGCCCCCAATACCGAACTTGATGTGGTGCGATTGGCCGAGGATTTGGCCGCAGAAGCCCCCGGACAGCCGTTTCGTCCCTATCCGCTGGTCGGCATGGCCCAGGATTTCCGCAACGGTTACATCCAGACCTACACGGCGGGTCTGGAGCACGAATTCGGAGATCTGAAGTTCAGCGCCTCCTACGTGGGGACCGCTGGCGTGAAGCTTGCCGATATGATTAATGTCAATGGCTACGGGGGTGCCATCGCCGGCTTTGCGCCCTTTACGCGTTTTGACGCGACAGGGCAAGCGGTGGGCGGGGTTGGTCCCGTCACCCTCATGAGCACGCGCTCTCATTCCACCTTCCATTCCTTCCAGGCTGGGTTGGCGAAGACTTCTCCCCGCGCGGGCCTGGGTTTCCAGGCGAACTACACCTGGTCGAAATCGCTCGACGATTCAAGCACCCCATCGCCAGGATTCTTTGCCTCGGGCTCCAACGCCATCCTCCAGACGCCGCCGCAGGATCCGCGCAATCCTGGTGCTGAAAAAGGCCCCTCCATCTTCGATATCACGCACGCGGTCTCCCTCAGCCTCATCCAGGAACTGCCCTTCGATCGCGTTGGGTTTTTGCGGCCACTGGGGCGCAAGGTCACTTCCGGCTGGCAATTCCTGAACATCACAACGCTCGCCAGCGGCCTGCCTTTCTCGGTTTACTCGGGGGTGCAACAAACCGGCATTGGCGTGAACAGCGCCGACCGACCTGACCAAGTGGGGCGCCCGGTTTTCTCCACTGGCCGCAAAATCCGCGAAGACTATTTCGGCCTCGGCGACGCGAACCCGTCGTTCTTTTCCATCCCCATCCATCTGCCGGAAGGGACAGGCCCCAACCAGGGCAGGTTCGGGACGCTTGGTCGCGATACCTTTCGGGGGCCCGGCTTGCACAACTTCGATTTGGCGCTGACCAAGGATATGGAGCTTGCCCACCGCAGTGGGGGCGAACCCATCGCGCTGCAGTTTCGCGCCGAGTTTTTCAATGGTTTTAACCTCGTTAACTTTGGACTGCCTTCCAACGTCGTGGTCGGCTCGGGCTTCGGCATCATCAGCCAGACCGCCGGGCCCTCGCGCCAGATCCAGGTCTCCCTCAAGCTGTTCTATTAAGGGGAGTATAAGAAGCGTTCCCGCGCAGGGTCATCCGGATTGGTATTGCCCGCGGTCAACTCCGCCAGGGGTTCAGCAATCGGCGAATCGAGAAGGAGATCACAATGCGTCAGAAGGACTTCCGTTTCCTTAAAGAAATGATGTCTATCGCTGTAGATCGCAGGGAATCCCCCAAGTTCGTGTCGTCGGTGGGGGTCGGTGCGGTTATCGTGCCTTCGCTTCGGGCAGGCCTAGCTGGCCTTGAGCTTCTTGATTTCCTGCGTCAAAGCCGGGACGATTTCGAAAAGATCTCCCACAATGCCGTAAGTTGCGGCCTCAAAAATCGGCGCTTCCTTGTCCTTGTTGATGGCCACAACCGTATGCGAGCCCTTCATCCCCACCATGTGCTGGATAGCGCCTGAGATTCCCAGCGCAATGTACAGTTTGGGGGCCACGGTCTGCCCCGAACTGCCGACTTGACGGTCCATCGGCAGCCACCCGCTGTCACAGATCGGACGGGAGGCGCCGATTTCGGCGCCCAGTGCTTCCGCCAGCATCTTGGCCAGTTCAAGGTTTTCAGGAGCCTTGATGCCGCGCCCTACCGCAACGATGATCTCCGACTGCGACAGATCCACTGCCTGCTTGGCCTCACGAAAACGCTCACCGGGCCTGGTCCGGATGGTGTCTGCTGAAAGAGTGGTTGGGGCCCATGTGATTTTGGCGGAAGCAGTCCCGCGTCGCACAGAGTCCTCTCGGAAGGCTGCGGCCTGGAAAGAGACGAAATGCGGCGGCTCCCCGGCAAACTCCACATCGGCAGCAAATTTCCCCTGGAAAACCTGCCGCACGAAGATCACCCTCTCGCCTTCACAACGGTACCCCAGGCAGTCACTCACCAGCGCCTGATGCAGCGACGTCGCCAGCTTGGGAGCGAAATCGCGGACCAGGTAGGTGTGGCTGAAAACCACGAAACGAGGCTTCTGTTGCTGGACAACCTCCCGGAGCGCGTGCACGTAGCCGTCCGCCGTGTAGTCGGCGAGCAAGGGGGAATCGACGCACAGTACTTCCTGAAGCTCGAGGGCGGCAAGTTCTGAGGCGAGGGGTGCAATATTGTGGCCCAAAAGGACAGCAGAAACCCAACCCCCAAGCTGCTGAGCGAGTTGCTGCCCGGCCGCCATGGCTTCCCATGTGGGTCGGCTTGCCTTGCCCGCTTGCTGCTCCGCGAAAACCAGAACCGATTCAGCCATGTCCGCTTCCCATGCCTCTCAGGTCAAAGACTGACGAGCACAGAAGTCTCTCCCTTGCGTTTTCGACCATCCGCGCTTTCCCTTGGACGTTGTCATGGAATAACTGTTCCAGATCCCACCCAGAAGAGGACGATGTAACAGTTATTTCGTGACAGCCCCTTAACGTGTTTCTTATTTGCCTTCAGGGGGCGAATCCGCAAAGCCTGCGTCAGGAGTCGCAGGCTCTGTGGGTTGTTCTTGCTGCTTTTTCGGCTTCGACGGCCTGGCATTCCTCTTGGGCTTTCGGGCGGGTGCTCCGCCAAATGAGCCCAAGCACTCGCACACCAGCTCGAGTGGAATCGTCTTGTAGAATTTGCCCGCCTCAAATTTCCTTTTCTGTTCACGCCAGACAGGATTGGTTCGAGCCGCTTCGAGGGCTTTTTGGTCTCGCCAGAAGACCACCCAGAGGTATTCAGGCTTGCGGGCCTCGAAGACCTTGATGAAGTAAGCCTCCTGGCAGCCATCGATTTTCTTGAGGGCTGCCAGCGTCACTTGCCGTCCGAAGCTCTCGTAATCTTTGGTTCGCTTTTTTCGTGCGCGCATTCTCCAGATGTGGACAAACATTGCAAGCCTCCTTGGCGGTTAAATCACCCGGGACTCGTTCCTTAGTTTATCGACCAAGCGTGCGGCAATTTCCTTGGGGCTACCTTGCAAGAACTCTGTTTGGGTCGACTTGGCCGGCACGTACACCTTCAAAACCCGCTGTCGTGGGGCAAGCTCCCCCTGGCTCAAACCCAAGTCGGCTGCAGCCAACTTCCGGATGGGCTTCGTCTTTGCCGCCATGATTCCCTTGAGCGTGGCGTAACGCGGCTTATTAATGCCTGACTGGATCGTCAATAGCGCAGGGAGGGGCATTTCAATCCACTGAAACCAGCTGCCTTCAAGCTCCCGCTTCACCTTGAGCGTCGCACCGTTCACCTGGATTTCCATAAGGATGGTGGAGTGGGGCAGACCCAGCAACTCCGCGAGTATGACTCCGGTTTGAGCGAAGCCGAAATCGTCCGACTGTAGGCCGGTTAAAACGAGATCCGGCTTTTCCTCCTGAATGGCCCGTGACAAGGCGAGTCCGACGC
>JBEKVC010000046.1:0-15960 GCA_049514395.1 Terriglobia bacterium | reverse complement strand
CGATACCGTCTGGACGGTGACGCTTGACGCCAATAGCAACTTGACAGTTGACTACTCGCAGTGTGAAGGAATCAACTCCGCCACACTGCCGGCTACGGCACCTCAGTTTTAGTAACGGTGCAAAGGCGGATCATGAGCGGATTTCGACGATGCCTTCTGCAGGGGTGCAGACGCGCGTGCAACCATCGTATGCGCGGCTCAGGATCCACGCGTTAGCCCTATCTGGCCCGTGGCGAAACACCGCGCCATGTCATGGCGCCGGTGACAATTGAAAAGGAGCTTTCAATGCGATCTATCAAATGGCTTGGTCTCATTCTGACCCTAGCATTACTTCTTCTCTGCGGGTGTGGTGGCGGCCCCAGTGCTGTCTCCGTGCAGCCGCCCTCTGCACTGAGCTACACTACCGCCACGGCGGTCTACATCAGGGGGACGGCAATCACGCCGAACAACCCCACCAGCACCGGCGGAGCGGTGACCTCTTACAGCGTGAGCCCGGCCCTTCCGGCGGGCCTGAGCCTGAGCACCAGCACGGGCATCATCAGTGGAACCCCCACGGCCGTGACCGCCACGGCCAGCTACACGGTAACGGCTTCCAACTCGGCCGGCAGCACCACGGCGACCCTGACCATCACGGTGGAAGATGCGGCCCCGGCGGGCCTGGCCTACACTACCGGCACGGCGGTCTACACCGTGGGGACGGCGATCACGCCGAACAGCCCGACCAGCACCGGCGGAGCGGTGACCTCTTACAGCGTGAACCCGGACCTTCCGGCGGACCTGAGCCTGGACGAAGACACGGGTATCATCACCGGAACCCCCACGGCCGTGACGGCCAAGGCCAGGTACACGGTAACGGCTTCCAACGCGACCGGCAGCACCACGGCGACCCTGACCATCACGGTAAATGCCGCGGCCGCGGGCGTCCAGTTCATCCCCAATATGAACCAATGGATTACGCCGCTGGCGCCCCAGGGTTCCCAGTTCCAACCGCTGGTCACCCCTTGGTTAGTAAACGGTAATCCCTGGCTGGCCGGGCAAGCGGTCTCGAGCGTGGTGAGTCCGGATGGGAAGACCCTGCTGGTTCTGACCAGCGGGTACAACCGCATGTACTACGCCAACTCCCTGTCAGCCATGGCCTTCGCGGCCGAGGGCGTAGTAATGCCCGCACCCGGCGTGCTCACGGCTCCCGGCGGGCCCGCAGCAAACTCGCCATCGAGTGAATACGTGTTCATCTACGACATTTCGACGGACACGCCCGTCCAGAAGCAAGTAGTGATGATCCCCAATGCCTACAACGGGATTGCCTTCGATCCATCCGGCGGGGCTTTTTACGTATCCAGCGGCATGGGTGACTACCCCTTTGACAAATACGGTATCCTTGACCCCGCTAACCCCCAATTTGACAATGTCCATGTCTTTACTCGGAGCGGAACAACTTGGGCGCCGGCGTCGATAACGTCGACGTCGCCGACGCCTCAGTCCCCACCGGAGCTTCTCTTGAACCACTCCACGGGGGGCGTTGGCCTTCCCGTGCCTTCCACCGAACCATCACTCCAGGTAAATAGCGTGGTTTACGTGCAGCCTTGCGCCGCCGGCGTGGCTGTTTCGAACGATGGCCAGACGATGGTGGTGGCGAATTATTACAACGACTCGATAACGGTGTTCACCGGAGGCTTGGGCAACTGGACGCCGCTGAGTACCCTTACGGCCGTGGAACCCGTGAATCTGCAGAACACGGGGGAACTCGACCTGCGTCCCGGCAGGGCCGCTAGCTCGCCGCAGCCGGGCACGCCGGGCGGCGAATATCCGTTTTGGGTGGTTATCGCGCAGCCGACGCCGCTGCCGGCGGGTAGCACTACAACCACTTGGGCGTATGTCTCAAGCCTTCGCGACCGCGAGATCGACGTAGTGAATCTGGATGGGGGGACACCGGCGGTAATAAAACGGATCCCGGTGATAGGCCAACCGAACAAAATGACGCTTAACGCGGCCCAGACGCGCCTGTATGTCGCCGAAGACGAGTCGGATACGGTTGACGTCATCGACACGAACCCGAACGACAGCACCATGTGGAACATCCTCGAAACCATCCCGGTCATCGCGCCATTCTTGCCTCCCACGCTGAAGAATTATGAGGGCGCGAGCACCAACAGCGAGACGCTCATGACGGGCGCGAACCCCAACAGCGTGACGCTCACGCCGGATGGAACGCAACTCTACGTGACCAATGGCAATCTGAACAGTATCGCCGTCGTGGCGCTGACTGGAACGGATAAGAACGACCAGGCCGTGGGTCTCATTCCCGCCGGCTGGTACCCGAACTCCGTGAGCTTCAGCCCCGATGGCAAATGGGTGTACGTGGTCAATGGGAAGTCGCCGACGGGCCCGAATCCCAATTGGTGCTATGTGTATGGCCCGGCGCTGTACCCAAGTTGCCAGGATATGAATGAGTATAATCCCCAGTTGACCAAAGCCGGCTTACAGTTCTTCCCCACCGCCACCCTCGCGGCGCAGCTCCCGGCGCTGACGGCGCAGGTGCTGGCGAACAACCGCTTCTCCACCACCGAGAGCGCCAGCGACGCCGCGGTCATGGCGGCCGTGCATCAGGGCGTCCAGCACGTTATCTTCATCCTCAAGGAAAACCGGACTTACGACCAGGTTCTGGGTGACCTGCCAGTCGGCGACGGCGATCCTAGTTTGGTTCAGTGGGGAAGTACAATCACGCCGAACCTGCACAACCTGGCGCAAACCTTCGTCACGCTCGACAACATCATGGCCACCTCCGAAGTCAGCTATGATGGCTGGCTGTGGACCACTTCGGGTCGCGCCCCGGACGTGGTAGAACGTCAATTCCCGGTGGCCTACGCGGCACGCGGCCTCAGCTTGGACAGCGAGGGTGTGAATCGCAGTGTGAACGTTGCGATTCCGACCCTCGCCCAGCGCATGGCCGCCGAACCCCTTACACCGAACGATCCGGATCTGTTACCGGGCCAGACCAACGTGGATGCGCCGGATGGACCGAACAATCAAGTGAATACCGGCTATTTGTGGGACTCCGCGTGGCGGGCGCATCTCACGATTCGCAACTATGGTTTCTTCATTGACACGACCTGCTATAACGACCCCACGTGCGCCATTTCCCTGGCGCCCAACCCGGCCTCAACCACTCCGCCAACGATCGTGGCCTCTCCCACGAATGTTACCCTTGCCCAGTTCACCGATCAGTACTTCCGCGGTTTCGACAACAACTTTCCGGATTATTACCGCTACACGGAGTGGCTGCGGGATTTCAATGCCAAGTACGCCACAGGTGGACTCCCCAACTTGAGCCTCGTTCGCTTCATGCACGATCACACCGGAAACTTCGGCACCGCGATTGACGGTGTGAATACTCCGGAGACGCAGGAAGCCGATAACGACTATGCGGTCGGCTTGCTGGTTCAGACGATCGCGAGCAGCATCTACGCGAACAACACCCTGATCTTTGTCATTGAAGACGACGCGCAGGATGGCGCCGACCACGTCGATTCGCACCGCACCGTCGCGTTCGTGGCGGGCGCCTACGTGAAGCAACATACGCTGGTCTCCACGCAGTACAACACCCTCGACTTCCTGCGCACGATGGAAGAGGTCCTGGGCATCCCGCAGTTGAACCTGAACGACGCGCTCGCAAGGCCCATGGCCGACATCTTCAACACCACGCCGAGCAACTGGAGCTTTACCGCCACGCCCTCGCCGTATCTCTACGCCACGCAACTGCCGCTGCCTCAGCCGACCGGCGTGATCCTGGTCAAGTCGACGCACAGCGCGCAATACTGGGCGCGGGTCACCAAGGGAATGGACTTCTCGGACGCAGATCGCGTCGATCCCGCGGTCTACAACCGCATTCTCTGGAAAGGAATGATGGGCGACCGGCCTTATCCTGCCGGGCCGACCGGACTGGACCTGCGCCAGAACCGCAAGGAGCTCCTCGCGAATTACCGGCGGTCTCTGAAGCAAGAAGCAGCGCAGACGCCGAAGACGGTCACGAACTGAGCGCGACAAGGCGGGCGCGCGCGGACGGGGTTCCCCCTCACAAGGCAGAATCCCCGGGCGAGTCCAGCCGAGCGCGCCCGCCACATCCGGGGGCCTGGTGTTCACCGGTGCTCCCATTCGGGGCGGAATTCTTCGAGTATCGCTTCGACCTCGGGACCCCCTACGTCGATCCGGTCAAGCGCTCTCCAGTATCTCTCGTCCTCTTCGAGTTCCCTGAGCTCCTTGCGGGTCTGGCGCGAGATGAAATGGAATTTGGCCTTTCCCCCGCTGCGGATCCTCAGCAGCGCGCGAAGCTGCCGTTCCACCCCGCAGAGAAGTTGGAAACGGCTGCGGGAAATGCGAGTCTCATTCACGAGCAGTGCCATGACGCCGCACGCTCGCAGGTGCGTTTCGTCGATGGTCAGGCTCTTCACCTCGGGGCCTGAGCTCAGGGCCCCCCGCAAGGCGTCCGCTTCCCAGCGTGCCGCGGCGCTGTGCAGGCGAAGGCGTCGCCAGATGGCGCCCGCCAGCCGCAGCACCACCTCGTACTCGGGCAAGTTCTGGGGAACGAAGGTGCGTTCGATCAGGCGCGCGAAAGCTTTGAACTCCGCGGGGTCCTCGCCCAGGGCCGCCACGGTTTCCTCGATCGAGCACACGCCGGCGCTCAGGCCGTGCTTCACAGTGTGATACCGCCGGCGGAAGTCGGCTTCGCGCATCACCAGCCCAGCCTCGCGGGCGCGTAAGAAGTTCTCGTGCACCATGGCAGGGGAGGCGGCAATTGCTGTCCTTTTGGGTTTCGTCATTGCAGGGGGTTCCTTCCTGATGGATATGGCAAAGGGGAGCGAAAGGCTTCACTCCAGCGGCTCTCGGCCGCGCCGCGAGCGGAATTGCGAACCATACTAGGCTAGTATATCACCGGGCTGGAATCTGTCAAGGGGGTCGCCTTTCACGGCTGCTGCCGGGCTTGGCCAAGGCGTCTTCTCTGTTGACCGGAGACTCGCTTCCGGCTACGCCCGCTCATATTCTTGTCACGATTGTTGAGGATGACCTGCGTCTTAACGCTCCAGGCTGGACAGGACCCTACGCGGGTGGAGATCAGGTCCCAGGGAGATACATTTCTCTCGATGCGCGCGTTGGACCATTAGGTTGTGTATAGCTGGACGGGCGCCGGCAAGGATACCTCCGAGTGCGCCGTCATCCAGGCTCAATCCCCAAAGGTGATAGGGCGGACCACATCTACGGTTTCCCGACTATGCGGCCAGGTGGACGCGGATCGGGCTTCGGAGGAGCCATTCCGGTCGCCGGTGTAAGGCTGGCTTACGCCGTTCAGATTCGTGCTGATCCGCGTCAATCCGTGGCCAGTCCGCGGACGAGGCGCCCAGCCAGCGCGATGAAGGTGTGAAAAAATCGTCGTAGGGGCACGCCATGGCGTGCCCCTACCTGAATTTTCAATGGGATACACGGGGTGAATTCGTCCCTTTTAGGATTTTTTCACAGCTTCGATGCGATGAGCGCGGTGCGCATAGCAAGACCGCAGCAAAAAAACCTTGACCTCCGAACCGGTTCGGGGGTTTATGTTGTGCAGGAGCGAGAAACCATGCAGGCGAACCGCCAACTGCTGCGTTCGGGTGAACTGGCGTCGCGCGCCGGGGTGAGTACCGACACGTTGCGCTATTACGAGCAAAAGGGTGTGCTGTCGCCGCCACCGCGTTCCAGCAATGGGTACCGCTGGTATCCGGCCGAGTCGCTGGAGCGCGTGCATCTGGTCCGGAGCGCACTGCGCATCGGATTCAGCATCGACGAACTGTCGGGTGTGCTGCGCATCCGGCAGAGTGGCGGCGTACCCTGCCGTAGCGTGCGTGCGATGGCCTCGGCCAAGCTGCGCGAGCTGCGCCAACGGCAAGTGGAAATCGCGCGGCTTTGCCGGCTGTTGAGAGCGGTGATCCGGCGCTGGGACCGCCAGTTGGCCCGCACCGCTCCTGGCGAGCGCGCCCACCTCCTGGATACGCTAGCAGATGGAGATTCGCCACTCATGGCCCGACTCGCTCCGCCTTCTTCCTCCGGAATGGGGCGGAAACTCAGACGAGGAGCGCCCAAATGAAATTCACCAATGTTGTGCTTGCACTTGCGCTGTCGGGTTTACCCGTAGCGGCCCAGGAAGTCCACCACGATTGTCCGCTGATGACCGGCTCGAACCCCGCCCATGCCGCGATGAACAAATCCGGTGTATCGGACGAAGAGCGCAGTCAATACTTGAACGGCGAAGGCATGGGGTTGGCCAAAGCCGCCGAGCTCAACCACTATCCCGGCCCGCGGCACGTCCTGGACATCGCCGACAAGCTCGGGCTCTCGCCCGACCAGCTCGCCGCCACGCGCGCCCTGTTCGACGACGTGCATACGAAAGCGCAGGCGCTGGGCAAACAGATTCTCGCCCGCGAAGATGAACTCGAGACCCTCTTTCGTGAACAACACGCCGATGCGGGCAAAGTGGGGCAACTGACCGCCGAAATCGCCAACCTGCAAGGGCAGTTGCGCGCGCTGCACTTGACCGCGCACGTCCGCGAGCGCGCGCTGCTTTCCGCCGAGCAAGTGGGCAAGTACGACGCACTGCGGACTTACGTTCCCGGCGAGAGTCCTGCGCCGCTGCACCATCATTGATGGACGAGGCGGCGGGGCGTGCCACAAGCAGGCGTGCCCCGCCGCCAAGGCCCAGTACATCATCTCACGCAGGCTCTGCTCGCTTTGCTTCGTTTCGCATGCCAGACCCGAACGCATCGTCAAAAGGTCGCCGACCGTTATTTGCGTTTTGCGAGCGTTGGTGTTGTGCTGGTGCTCCAGCGGGGGAATGGCTCCTCGGTAGTCGCCCTGCGTCTACCGATGTTTGCCGCCAAGTGGCCGGGAAACGGCCTACCCGTACAAGTGTCCACCAAGACTCACTGGCCAAAGCTTCGTCGCGTGTCGGAATTTTTGTAGGCGTATAGTCGCCCAATCAGAAGTAATCTTGAGCAGTCACCCAATTCACATTGCCCTTGCGCGTGCACAGCGTGCAGGGTTGCCGGGTACGAATCGGGTCTTGTCATCAGGTGTGGCGGGGTCCTCGACCGTAAGCAAAAGCAGATTCTTCGCTCCCCTCCGCTGCGCTCAGAATGACAGCATGGGAGACGAGTGCACCGATGTCACGCTGAGCAGCGCAATCGAGCCGTGGAAAGCAAACGATTTACGCGCCGACGTCCTGGAGAGTCGGTCAGCCTAGGGTGAACGAAGGACCTGCTTTAGAATTTTGCGCAGGAGGCGAATGAATTGAGGGTCAGCACTACAGCGGCATCACCTGACCGTCAAAGCGGAGTGCGTCCGGGGGCTGACACCGACCAGAAGCCTGCCTCGGTGATCGCTCGGGTATCAACCTGGGGTGCGTACTTGCGCACGACGGCGCCAATCTCGCTGGCCTTGCCGATGACCACGAAGACCAGGTTGTCACGCGGGAAGTATTGGTGAATCACGCGCTGGGCATCGGCCAGCGTCATGGCATCGATCTGGGCGTAGAGGTCGTCGATCTCGCGTTCGTCGAGGCCGTAAAACTCCAGTTGCGCCAGTTGCGAAGCGAGTTGGCCGGAGGTTTCGAGGGTGCGCGGCAACTGGCCCTTGAGGTAGTTTTTCGCGGAGTCCAGCGCTTCCTGGGTGACTCCCTTTTCATGCAGGCTCTGGATGACCTCGAGGGTCATGTCCATGGCTTCCTCCGTGGTCGCGGTGCGGGTGTAAGTGGTGATGAGGAAGGGTCCGCGCGCCTTGTGCTGCTCAAAGCGAGAAAAGGCGCCGTAGGTCAGGCCGGATTTGATGCGCAGCTCACTGTTGAGCATGGAGGTGAAGCGCCCGCCGAACAAGGTATTCACCACCCGGATGTAAACCCGGTCAGGATTCGTGCGCGCGACGCCGATGTTCCCGATACAGAAATAAGTTTGCGTAGCATCCGGTTTATCGACCAGGAGCAGTCTTTTGCCATTAACGTCCGCCTGCTCGGGGACGGAGATGGCCGGCGCAGGCTTTGGGGGCCAGAGCCCAAACTTCAGCAAGAGCATCTTTTCCACTTCGGAAGAATCAAAATCCCCCACCACGGCCAGGATTGCGTTCCCCGGTGTGTAATAAGCCCGATAGAACTTCACGATGGCGTCGCGGGTGATGGTGGGCAGCGACCTCTCGTCGCCGTTGCCGGGCCGTGCGTAAGGATGCGGCCCATAAAGGTAGGCATTAAAGTAGAGCGGGAGTACGGCAAGAGCTTGATCCTTAGCCGCCTTGATGCCGTCCCGGCGCTGCTGGATGAGCTTCTCCACTTCCTCCTGCGGGAAGGTGGGATGGAGCAGCACGTCGGCCAGCAGGTCCGTCCCGGTGCTGATATCCTTCTTCATAAAGTCCGCAGAAATGGTGGCATACTCGGCCGTTACGCTGGTACCGAATTCGCCGCCGATGAAATCCAGCGCGGCAGAAAACTGATCGGCGCTGCGCGTCTGGGTGCCCTTGCGCAACAACTCCGCCGTGAGGGAGGCAACGCCTTCCTGCCCGGACGGGTCCGCAATCGGGCCGGCGTTGATGAGCGCCTGGAAGCTGACCAGTGGTAGTTGGTGGCGCTCCATCAGCAGGAGTGTCATGCCATTGGGCAGCTTGAGCTTCTTGTAGGGGGGTAACTTTAAGCCGCTGTTTTGCGCCGGCAGCGCGCTGGTCGTCGTCGCGACCACAATCATGGCCATCAGCAGCAATCGCTTCATCGGCTTTCTCCCGTCCTACGGTTTCGCCGCATCAGCTTTCGCGGGCTCGTTCTTCTCCGGCACCAGCGTCGCCACGGTGCGGTTGTTCTCGCCGAAATACCTCTGCGCCACGCGCCGTATATCTCCCTTCGTGACCTTGTTGTACTCTTCCGCCGCAGCGAAGAGTTTGTGGTAATCTCCCAGGAAAACCTCGTACGAGCCCAGGGTGTTGGCCCGTCCGTTGATGCTCTCCATTTGCCGGTAGAAGTCTGCCAGGGTAATGTTTTTGGCCTTCTGGAGTTCCTCATCGCTGAGGGGTTCGGCCTTCAGTCTCTCCAGTTCCTGGTAAACAGCCCTTTCCAGGGCCTGGAGATCAGCGCCCGCTTTGGGCTGTAGCGTCACCACGAACAAAGTGGGATCGAAGGAAAAATCGAACCCGCCGTCCACGGAAATCGCCAGCCGGTCCTTGTCCACCAATCGCTGGTAGAGCCTCGAGCTCTGGCCCGAGAGGAGCACGGCTTGGAACAAATTGAGCGGGTAAAAATCCGGGCTGGCGCTTTCAGGAATGTGGTAAGCGATCATGAGCAGGGGAAGTTGCGCGAATTTTTTTACCACCAGGCGGCGCTCTCCAAGCTGTTCCGGCTCGCGCGTGGTGACCTTGGGCGGGGGCTCGTGCGAGGGAATGGACTCGAGGTCTTTTTCCGCCCGATTGAAGATTTCCTCCGCCGTGATATCACCCACCACCACCATGGTGGCATTGCTGGGGGAATAGCCCATCTCGAAATGGCGCCGGAGGTCTTCCATCTTCCAGTTCTCGATGTCCACCATCCAGCCGATGACGGGCCAATGGTAAGGATGAGCGATGAATGCCGTGGCCCAGAGTTGCTCGTCGAGAATGCCGAAATTACTGTTGTCCACGCTCGTGCGACGCTCGGAGGCCACCACGCCACGTTCGGAGGCGATCATCTTGGGGTCGAAGCTGAGATCGCGAATGCGGTCGCTTTCGAGATCAAAGATCTCTTCCAGCGCGGCGGGTGGAAACCAGTCCTGGTAAACGGTCACGTCGCGGCTGGTGTAGGCGTTGTTGGACCCCCCGGCCGCTTCCATCACCCGGTCAAATTCACCCGGGCCGTGTTTCTTGGCCCCGTTGAACATCATGTGCTCGAAGAAATGCGAAAGCCCCGTGGTCCCGGGCCTTTCGTTGCGCGACCCGACGCGGTAGAAGGTGTACAGGGCCACGTTCGGAATCGTGTGGTCCTCCTGCACCAGGATCTTCATCCCGTTCTTGAGGTTGTGGGTCTTAACCTCGAAAGTCTGCGCCCGGACTCGGACGGCCCAGGCCCCCAGGCAGACGATGAGAAGGAATAGACGAACAGCTCTCCGGCTCATGCTCAGCGCTCCCTCTGCCATGTTCGCTACGCAGTCAGCCGCGGGAATCGTACTTAACTCACTTCTGTTTCGATTTCCCGCAGACGGATAATATACACTGGACCACCCTCCGTATACAGGGGGTAGCGCAGGTTTCGGACGCGGGCTGGCGCAGAGCGAAGCTCTGCGATGTGCGAAAGCACAGCACGGAATCAGGAGAGCTGGTCGAGGCTCAAGACGAATGAGTGCGTAATGGCTCGCAGTTGTCCGGGGTGAAAATGCCCCCCTAAGCGGGTATGATGCGTACCGCAGAGCTTCGCTCTGCGCCAGCCGGCGAGCAGGAGTCCGAAGAGCAGGTTTCAAACGCCAGCGCACCATGCGCCGGGGGGAAAGTACTGGCAGAGATCACTGGGCGGGTTCGGAGACGCGCGGAAAGAGGTTACGCAGGAACTCTCTTTCGCCCAGCTCCGGGCGCTTGCGCCGACACTTCGGGCAAACCAGGATGATGCTGGCCACGCGCTCGCCTTCCACTCGCTGCACATGCCACCCTACGTCGATGGCTTCTTCCGCAGCAGGTAGCTCTCGGTCGCAATGCCAGCAGCGGCCTTTGCCCGTCGAGCAGATCGCGTACAGAGCCGCATGGACGTCAAGGTAAGACGATTTACGTGCTTTGACCAGCCTCAAGCTCATCTCCTGCTGTGAAGCGCTGCCCCGCAGGGGCACAATATAGTAGCCGGGGGCAACGCCCGAAGCCGCGGCAGCGGCGCAATAATGTGGCCCACGGCGCAAGCCGTGGGATCTCACAGCGCTGAGTACAGGGTGAGCCACGGTAGTGGCGACATAAGATTCCCATTCGGCCCGTCGCGATTATGTCGCCCCTGCCGGGGCTTAAGAAGTCATTGCAGCTTCCTCTTCTCCCACGACTTTCGCCGTGGGCCACATTATGCCGCCCGCCCAGGCGGGCTTTCGGGCGCGTCTAGCCGCTAGGTTAACGCTTATGGGGCGTTGCCCCCGGCTACTTTATCAATCCCCTTCGGGGATTTGCGGGCCATCATCCATGCACCGTGTCCAGGCCACCCACAGTGACTCCCAGGTCTGTCAGAGCCGCCCTCACGAGCTTTCGGTGCAATGTCACCCACTTTTGCTGAAGATCGGTAACGCCCGCAGAGCCCGCGACGCCTGCGGTATGATCTCGGCTGACGGGGGCCGAACCCTCTGACATGAGTTCGATCTCCCTCCAGTCTTCCCGCACGCGCTCCTTCTCAAGCACGTCTTTGATGAACAAACGATTGCTAATAACACCCCCTGCTTCGAGCAGTGCCCGGCGAGCCTCCCCCGGAACGACTACCCACTGGGGCGGCGCTGACACTGAAGGATACGGGAGAGATGCTTTCGCTAACTCGACTTTGTGAAAACACTGTGTCAGCGTGTCTATGAGCTCCCTCCACTCCTCTTTTCTACTATCAAGCTCCCATTGCTGACGCTGCGAGCGAGCCAAATCCTGGGTTGCCTTCGCCTGCTTATCGGAGGCTTGGTAAATTTTTCGCGTGAAACAAACATAGATGCCCACGGCAATCAGATTCAGCATGAGTATCCAGTTCTGGGCGGCCTGCGTTCCCATCCAGCATTCAAAGCGCCCAAGCGCACCCATGAACGATGCACCCATGATGCCCCTGTGCGGGCTACGAGCCCCAGCTAGAGACTCACTGCCTACTGCTTTCTGCCTACTGCCTACTTTCCTCCTACGAGCACCCGCTGGTTGAGCCGCAATTCATGCAGCGGTAGCACGAGCCGTTGCGGACCATGATGGCGCCGCAATCGGAGCAGCTTGGCGCGTCGTCACTGTGTTCGACGCCCGCCAGTCCCGGCTGGCCCATTTCCGCGCCTGCAATTTCGCCCGCCGCCTGGGTGAACTGGGTGGCCAAGCCGGCGGCTTTCTCGACCTCCGTACCGTTGAGCGAAGCGACGCTGGCATCCTCCCGGGGCTGCGCATCCTTGGGCAGGAACTTGCAGGCCATCCAGCGGAAAATGTAATCCATGATGGACTTCGCATAGCGGATCTCCGGGTTATTGGTCCAGCCGCTGGGCTCGAAGCGCATGTGGCTGAACTTGTCGCAGAGCACCTTGAGCGGCACGCCGTATTGCAGGGCCAGGGAGACGGCGGTGGCGAAAGAATCCATCAGGCCGGACACGGTGGAACCTTCCTTGGCCATGGTGATGAAGATCTCGCCCGGCGTGCCGTCCTCGTAAAGGCCTACGGTCAGGTAACCCTCATGCGCGCCCACGGAGAACTTATGGGTCTTGGCGGCGCGCTCGTCAGGCAGCTTGTGGCGGTAGGGCTTGGGCGTGGACGCCACCGGCGCGGGACCGGGGGCTGGGGACTGGGGGCTGGCGGTCTTTTCCTGAGCTCCTTCTGCTTGGTGCCTTCTGTCTCCTGAATCCTGAATCCCGAATCCTGAATCCTGCCCTTCAGGCTTCGCATCCGAGGTGTTGAGCGGCTGGGAGCGCTTCGACCCGTCGCGATAGATGGCGATGGACTTCAGGCCCAGGCGCCAGCCCTCGGTGTAAACATTGGCGATTTCTTCCGCCGTCGCTTCCTCCGGCATATTAACTGTTTTTGAAATAGCGCCGGAGAGGAACGGCTGCACGACCGCCATCATGCGCACGTGCCCCATGTAGTGGATGGAACGCTTGCCGTTGGCGGGCTTCAGGGAGCAATCGAAAACCGGCAGGTGCTCCGGCTTCAGGCCTGGAGCGCCCTCGATGGTGCCGTGCTGGTCGATGTAATTCACGATGTCGGCGGCCTGCGGGGGCGTGTAGCCGAGTTTCAACAGCGCCGTGGGAACCACGTTGTTCACAATCTTGATCAGCCCGCCGCCCACCAGCTTCTTGTACTTGACCAGCGCCAAGTCGGGCTCAATGCCGGTGGTGTCGCAATCCATCATGAAGCCGATGGTCCCCGTGGGCGCCAGCACCGTCACCTGGGCGTTGCGGTAACCGTACTTCATGCCGCTCGCCAGGCAATCGTCCCAGAGCTTCTTCGCGCTCTCGAACAAGTTCTCGTGAACCTTGTGAGGGTTGATCTTTCCCAGCGCCTGGCGGTGCATCGCGATCACGCCCAGAAAGGGATCGCGGTTCAGCGGGTAGCCGGCGCAGGGACCGAGCTCAGCCGCCATCCGGGAGGATTGGAGGTACGCCTCACCGTGCATCAAGGCGGTGATAGCGGCGGCGAAGTCGCGGCCAGCGTCCGAGTCATAAGGGAGGCCGCTGGCCATGAGCAGCGCGCCCAGGTTGGCGAAACCCAGTCCCAGGGGGCGGAAGTCATGAGAATTGATGGCAATCTTCTCCGTGGGATAGCTGGCGTTGTCCACGATGATATCCTGCGCGGTAATCATCACGTCCACGGCCTGACGGAAGGCCTCAGGGTCGAACTTGCCATCGGGCGCGAGGAACTTCATCAGGTTCAGCGAGGAGAGGTTGCAGGCGGAGTCGTCCAAAAACATGTACTCGCTACAAGGATTGGAGGCGTTGATCGGGGCTGTGGCCTTGGAGGTGTGCCACTTGTTGATGGTGGTGTGGAACTGCACCCCCGGGTCGCCACATTGCCAGGCCGCTTCCGCAATCTTCTTCATCAGGTCGCGGGCGCGGTAGGTCTTCGCCGGCTCGCCCGTGGAGATCTCGCGCGTGGCCCATTCCTTGTCCTCCACCACCGCCTTCATGAACTCATCGCTCACCCGCACGCTGTTGTTGGCGTTCTGGAAAAAGATGGAGCTGTAGGCTTCGCCGTCGATGGCGCTGTCGTACCCGGCGTCCACCAGCGCCCAGGCCTTGCGCTCTTCCTTGGCTTTGCACTCAATGAATTCGACAATATCCGGGTGGTCAATATTCAGGATTACCATCTTGGCCGCGCGGCGTGTCTTGCCGCCCGATTTGATGACCCCCGCGAACGCGTCATAGCCCTTCATAAACGATAGGGGACCGGAGGCCACACCGCCGCCCGACAGTGGCTCCACTGAGGACCTGAGTGGTGAGAGGTTCGTGCCCGTGCCCGAACCCCATTTGAAGAGCATCCCCTCAGTCTTGGCCAGAGTCAGGATGCTATCGAGGTTGTCTTGGACGGAGTTAATAAAGCAGGCAGAGCACTGGGGGTGACGATAGGCCTCGGTCTCCTTCTTGACGCCGCCCGTGGCCGCATCCCAGTACCAGCCGCTGCCTTGCGAATTCCGATGGTACTTGTGCCACAGGCCGCAGTTAAACCATACGGGTGAATTGAATGAAGCTTTTTGACGAACCAGGAGGTGAACCAATTCGTCGTGGAAGTTCTTGGCGTCCTCTTCGGTGCGGAAGTAACTGCCCTCCACCCCCCACTGAGCGATGGTGTCAGCCACGCGGCTGATGAGCTGCCGCACGCTCGATTCGCGCTCCGGCGTGCCCAGCTTTCCGTGGAAGTACTTCGAAGCCACGATATTGGTGGCGGTCTGTGACCAGTCGCTGGGCACTTCCACGTTGCGTTGCTCGAAGATCACCAGCCCCTTCTCGTTCTGAATGGACGCCGTCCGCGACTCCCACTCGATCTCATCCAAGGGATGAATGCCGGGCTTGGTGAAAAAGCGCTTCACATTAATGCCCGGTTGGCTTGCGCCCTCCTTCGTCGGAGTCGCGGCTTTTGTTGCCATCGAAACGGCATCCCTCTCTGCCATGTTGGCCTCCTCCTGTAGGAACTGGCGCTTAGTCTCTGAATTGCGGTGAGTCGTGGTCCCAATGAGCATTGGGGTCGCCCGGCTTCTCTGGCCGCGCCCCTCTCCGAGCGCGACCAGCCCCCGCACTCGACTTGCAGGAATCTAATCCAACCCGTTCGGTTTGTCAAGCCGAAAAACACAACATATGGTGGTTCTCTCTTAAGCACATTCAAAATGTTGTGGAAAACGCTTAGCGCCCTCGAGGGGGATTGATATCGCCCTAAGCCGGGCCCAAGGGCTTGCAGGGCCGGTGTGAAAACAGTCCTTGCCATGACACTGGAAGGCAAGCAGATACACCCACCCGCCCCCATCTTCGGGGTAACCCAGGCTTGCCGGGAATCTGGGCGCTGCAAAGGCAGCCTGGTTCAAAGACAGATTTAGCTCGGGAGAGGCGCCTTCAGATTAGATTTGTTGAGGGCTCGGACGAGTTGGCCTTCGACTGCCTCTTTCGAACTCCCGCGTGCCACGGCAATCTCATCAACCAGGAGTTGCCAGGCGCGATCCATCATCTTCTTCTCGCGGAACGAAAGAGGCTTGGCCTGGTTCAGGATGATGAGAGTCTTCAAGACTTCCGCGACCTGTTGAAGCGACCCGCTCCGCATCTTCTCGGAATTCGCCTTGAACCGCCCCTTCCAATCCTGCGGAGACTTACTCTGCCCCTTCTGCAAGTAGTCGACGATGGTGCTTATCTCACTGGTCCTGGTCACCCGGCGCAGACCTACGTTGACCACGCTGCTGATAGGAACGATCACCCGCATGCTGCCCGAGGTGAGCCGAAGCAGATAAAACATTTCGGGCTGACCAGTTAAGTTTCGCGTGGAAATCTGTTCGACGATACCCACACCTTGATTGGGATAGACAACCTTATCCCCTATCTGAAACGGCATAAGTTTCCTCGGTGGTAATAAGGATGAATGAATCCAACCCTTAGAGTAACTCTGCCGCGGTTGAAAGTCAATGGGGCGCTCGCCGACGGCACTGTCAACCATTTCTGTTGAGAGTTGAAATGGAGGTGCTCCGAGTCATGCTGAACTCCTCAGGCGTGAGCTTGCTCGCACGCCAGGATAAAGCAGCCCAGGACTTGCTCGCTATGCGGCGGA
>JBEKVC010000045.1:0-16041 GCA_049514395.1 Terriglobia bacterium | reverse complement strand
GTGGCGCTGGAGTTCTTCTCTCGAGCTCTTCCTTCACCGTTTGCTCCCGGGCGGCATTCTCCTGGGTGCGCCGTTGACCAGTGGGGCGGAATCCATACACGAATTTCTTCTCAAGCTGGCGCGCGCGTCGCCCGCCGTTCCCTTCCTGGCCATCGAGGAGGGAGGCGGCGCCATGGATCCGCTTAGGGCGTTCCTGCCTCCTCTGCCCTCGCCTCGAGCTGCTGCTGGGAGGGGGCTCGCAGACGTGACTCGACTGGGCGAGCTTGTGGGCGCCGCCTTGCAGCTTCTGGGTTTCAACACCGATCTGGCCCCCTTGCTTGACCTCGCTGCCTCGGAAAGAAGGGGCTGTGAACCCGTTGAGAATCCCTGTAGGGGCACGCCATGGCGTGCCCCTACAGGGGAGACCGCTGAGACGCGTGCCTTCAGCCCCGATCCCCCACAGGTGGCGAAGTGTGGGGCAGCGTTCCTGCGCGGGCTCGAGCGCCACAACCTGCTCGCGTGTGGAAGACATTTCCCCGGTCTCGGAACGGCGCAATTCTCGAGCCCAACGGAGCCGCCCGTGGTGTCCAAGTCCATGGCCGAGTTATGGCGCGAGGATCTGGTCCCCTACCGGGCGCTTTTGCTCCGGCTTCCCCTCGTTTTGGTGAGCACTGCCGCCTACAAAGCCTACGACTTTGATTTGCTGCAATCCGCCGGGCTTTCCCCCAGGGTTGTGGAGGGATTACTCCGCGTCAAGCTGGGCTACAACGGTGTCGCAATCGCCTGCGGACTCGAATCGGAAGCTGTTCGTGGAACTCTTCAGTTGGGCGAAGCGGCGGTTCACGCCCTTCGCGCGGGGTGCGACGCGCTGCTTTTGGAAAAGGCAGAAGCCGCTGAAGTTGTGCACCAGGCATTGAGAGAAGCTTTCGAGTCGGGGAGACTTGCGAACCCTCGAGTCGAGCAAGCGCTGAAGCGCATTCAGCTCGCGAAGAAAAGTCTGAAGCCGCCTAGTGGACGGCTGTCGAAAGGACCGATAGATCGGGTAATCAAAGAGTTCAAGGACTTTTCGAGCCAGTTCAGTGCGGGGGAGCTGAGCAATGCATAACAGGTCCAAACGCGACCCGCGCCTGGCCGTGGGACTGATGTCCGGCACATCACTGGATGGAGTTGATGCGGCCCTCGTGCGCTTGGCCGGCCCTGCGGAACAACCTCGGGTGCGCTTGCGGGCGTTCGTCACACTTCCCTACCCTCCCGAGGTCAAGCAGTGGGTCATGCGCGTTGCCCTCGGAGACCAGAGCACAGCGGGGGAAGTCAGCCAACTTAACTTTCTGCTCGGTGAACTCTTCGCCAAAGCTGCCCTGCGTGTATGCCGCCTGGCACACGTTTCGCCCCAGCGTGTTTCCGTCATCGGTTCACATGGCCAGACCATCTATCACCAGGGAAGGCCCGAGCTGATCCCGGGCCACAGAGAAGCAGTGGGCCCGAACACCCTCCAAATATCCGAGCCTGCGGTGATCGCTGAACGAACGGGTGTGCCGGTGGTGGCGGATTTCCGCACTGCCGACATGGCGGCTGGGGGGCAAGGGGCGCCGCTCGTACCTATGGTGGACTATCTGTTGCTCCGGGATGGGCAGAAAGGAACTGTGACCTTAAACCTCGGCGGCATCGCCAATGTTACGGTGATCCCGGCGGATGCGGGTCCTCTCGACATTGTGGGCTTCGATACAGGGCCTGGAAACATGGTGACGGATGCTCTCGTCTGGCACTTCACCAGGGAACGGGAGTATTACGACGCCGGCGGGCGTGTGGCGGCGCTGGGAAAAGTGAATGAACCGCTGCTCGCCGACGCGCTGTGCCACCCCTTCTTCCTGCGACCTCCGCCCAAAAGTGCGGGGCGGGAACAGTTTGGCCACGCTTTCGTGGCGCACTATTTCCTCTCACGCCGGCGCCGCCGCTTCGAAGACTTGCTTCGAACCGCCGTCGAGCTGACCGCACGCACCATCGCTGGCGCGCTGGCTCGCTTTGTGTTTCCTGGTGAGAAGATTGACCGCCTGATTGTCTCGGGCGGCGGCGCGCACAACCGCTTGCTCGTGAAGCGCTTGGTCGAATTGCTGCCGCACCTGACGGTTGAACTCTCCGACCGTTACGGCCTGCCGGTGGACGCCAAAGAAGCCATCGCCTTCGCTATCCTTGCGGACCGCACCCTGCACGGCTTGCCAGGAAATCTTCCCAGCGTCACCGGCGCGCGCCGAGCCGTCGTGCTGGGCAAAATCGTCCAACCTTGATCGCGAGTCTGCTACTCCCCAGGCCGGCAGGCCAGTGGTGGCACGCGCCACGTTCCCCTTGTCATTCTGAGGCCCGACCTGTCGGGACGAAGAATCCCTGCAGTTTTCAATCCTGGCCCGATCGCC
Organism: Terriglobia bacterium; assembly: GCA_049514395.1. Classification (GTDB taxonomy): domain Bacteria; phylum Acidobacteriota; class Terriglobia; order UBA7540; family UBA7540; genus CAVROP01. The sequence continues at coordinate 13,651 of JBEKVC010000045.1, read as the reverse complement.
AATCAGTAAACGCTCGGGGAAAGCTCGTTAGTGATTCGGCGAAGTGTCCCCCCACCATAGGTTCCCGGTCACGCGCGATCCAAGCACACCCCTCACATGTGACGGCACGGGCACATCTACGGTTTGCCGACTATAGGACCAAGTGGAACGCTTGGGATTCGGGGTCCAAGTGCTTTCGCTGAAACTCTAGGCGGTGTGGCATGACTCTGAACCAATATGGGTTGTGGGAAGGGGATTTCCCAACAATAATCCGTGATTCGCCCTCGATGGTGTCCGACAGGGCCGTTCACTAAGAGATCTCCGCGCATGCCCACAGTCGGGGCGCAACGAGAGAAGAATCCGCTCCACTTTCGACCCAAGCGGAGATACAATGTGGACCTAGACGGACAGGGTCGAACTGGTCCACAATTCACATTCAGATGCGTCTACGAGCGTGAGCGAGAATACAGATAGTCAGTTGGGGTTGAACATAGCCGACCCTGCAAAAGCTGGGCTTAGCATTGTTGGGTTACTCTATGCCCTTGGTTTCCTGGTAGTGACCTTCCATCTATCCAAGTTTGGAGTTGCACCCGTAACCTGGCTTCGCCCCCAGTACCTCCTGACTGGAATATGGTGTTTGTTACCACTGCTGCTGTTCACTTGCGGGCTTGCGTTCGCAGGCATGCAGTTCAGTGAACCTTGGATACGCTATTCGCTGGTGGTGCCGCGAAGGACGCGCAGATACCGGCATATCGTTGGCGCATTTCAAGGTTGTATCACCCTAGCTGCAGTTCTTGTGTTCATATCAATTCAATTGTAATCGCCAGTCTAGATGCCCCCCTCGCTGTAATCGCCAACCTAGCTGGCCGCGGTGTCTATAGACTAGGACCAAGCTCGATCATTACATTGAAGCTTGGAGGTCTTTTCTTACTAATCGCTGCGTGTGTTTTTTGGGCAAAGGCATCATTCTCCTCTATGGCGCATTTACCTGTGGAACAGATGCGAATGGACCGTCGTCTCGCATTTTTTTCCTCTGCTGTGATCGCGTTATTCGCTTCCATTGTCTTTGCGGTCTTGTACGTCTATTCTTTTTCCGTTTTGGTCTACTCGGCCATTCCTTTGGAACTCGGCGGAGGCAGGCCGCACAGCGTTGTGTTCCTTATTGACAGCGCCAAACAGCAAACTCCACCCTTAGTCGTCGACAGGTCAGGAACGCGCTCAGTGCCTTATAATCTGCTACTCATCACGGACAGTAATTACGTCGTAGAGTCACCTGCCAAAGGTGAAATGGCCCTTGAGTTCAGGCAGGACTACGTCCGCGGCATGATTGTGCTGCGGTAAGGACTGAGCACCCGGCGGCGAGGAGGACGCAACCGAGACTGTTCACTTAATCGGTTGAGACCGTAGGTCTCGCAAGTAGTCGCAGGGGCTTGGCAGCGAACGGGCGAAGCTACGGCGGACAACTGTTGATAACAGCCCTTCCCACAAGGAATCAGGATTACGCTGGCTGGCGCAGAGTGGAACTCTGCGATATTGTGAGCGACACGGATGAGTCGCAGAGCTGCGCTCTGCGCCAGCCAGCGCGCCGCTGTCAGGCAGCGTATCCCTTGATCCGGATTTCTCCCTTCGACACGTCAACCGTGCCGGGGGCCCAGACCTGGATCGGGTTCAGCCACGAGTACTCCGGGTGGTTGGTTGTCAGCGTCACGTTCTCCCGGAGCTGAAAGACCGGCGACCCTTTCTCCGGAATCGCCACGCCGTCGGCAGCTAGCGCAATCTTCTTTCCGTCCGCGGTCGTGATCTCTGCGTGAATGTTGAGTTGGCAGCGGCCATCGGCGCGTATGTGCAGGTAATCCACGCCCTTGACCGTCCCCTTCAGCTTCGGCCCGGCGATAGGCCCCTCGAAATGGACGTCGAACCGCGCTCCTTCGGCTGGTGGCGACATCTGGCCTGAAAACACCGCATTCGCCGAGACGCCGTACTCCACCACCTGGGTGAACTGCAGCGTGTACTCGTAGATTAGTTCTCCTGGGGTTCCTTTGTACTCGCCCATCCTGATCCTCCAATCTGTGCGCCCTTGTCTGTCATGGCTAACCCGCCCGCCGAAACGTTCGGCGAGCGCGGTTCCTCATGAAACCAGTTCTTGAGGGTCGTACCCGGAAATTCCGATTTGGAGCTCTCGGTCCCGCATCGTACACCTCTCCTGCCCTAAACTCAACGAATTTGCCAGGTAGGTTGCAAGGTTCCGACGGCCAACTCCCGAGAAACGGCCTATACGGAGAAGTGCACCCGATCACCAAACGCGGAGGGAAGCGAGATCAGTTGCGAAGGCGGATAGGGAACGGGAAATGCCCTTCCTGGAGAGTAGGGGGCCGCCAGGGTCCAACAGCCCTTTGCAGCAATAGCCTCAGACCATCAGCAGCGCAAAAATCGAATTGGCGATAAGACACAGACTCTAAAGCCAAGTCCAAGGCGGCAGCTTCGCAAGCTCCGCTGCCGCACTCCAAGGCGCCGGTTGCCACGGCAGATGGAGGCATCGCGCCCTTAAAGCTAAATGCCACCAGGGTCGCGTCAAAGTCACGTCGGCGGGCCGGCCCCGAAGGGGCCGAAGGTCATTAGCCGTGGGTGAAACCCACGGGAAGCGTCGTCCGTGGATGTTCGACCCCTACGGGGTCGAATATCTCTTGGCTCCTTGTCCGTAGGTTTCACCTACGGCTAATCATCTTGTTCCCCTTCGGGGAACTTCGCGGACTTTGACGCGACCCTATAAATGCCACGATTAGTGCTTGACAGTCGCCCGTCGGTGAGCTACATTCCTAGCGTATGTTCATGGTGGGGAACACGGCCTGCAGCGCGGACCTCCGTTCTTGAGGTCCGCGGCTCTTAAGCTTGTTACGGAGCGCTATTCAAAATGGTACACGGCGGAAGGTGCTCGAGGGGCTCGAACGGGAGGCGACAGCGCAGTCGCCGGGTAAGACCCGCGGACCTCAAAAACGGAGGTCCGCGCTACCCCACTTTCCACACCGGGCGGCAATTCGAAAAGAATTCTTTTTTTGAACGACCGAAGCGGGAATCTCATTGAAAACAAAGGACCGCTGTGGAAAACTGGACGGCGAAGCCGGAATGTTTATGAAAACACAGGTACTTAGCCCGTCAAAGCCGGAATGTTATAGAAAATACAAGGGTTAAAATTCATCGCGGTAAGAGGGGAATAGCGGCTACAGACAATGTGTCCAGGCCACCGCCTCGCACTGCGACAGCGGAGCTTGCGAAGCTGCCGCCCTGGACCTAGTGTCCTGAATCAGAAGTTCGCTTACAAAGTCTTTCTCATGCGGGCGGTCTTTTCGCAGCCCCGCTAGGGGCGGAAGACTGTAGCCCAGGGCGCAAGCCCTGGGGGAGGGCCCTCACCCCGTCCCGCGTCTGCGGGACACCCCTCTCCCGCCCGAGCGGGAGAGGGGACGGGGGTGAGGGAGGGCTCGCCGACCCCGACACATCGGGGCTACATTCTTTCGCCCTGACAAGTCGGGGCTGATTTCATCAACGAACTTCTGACTCAGGACACTAGTGTGCCGGCGCCTCCGCAGCATTGCCTCCACCCCGAGACAATCCCCGTCCGTCGCGGCTCCTCAAATAGTCAAGGAGTCGAGGAGTCGAGGAGTCGAAGGTCGAGAGGTTGGAAACTCCTTGACCCTCGACACTCGGCTCCTTGGCTGCACCCGGTACGGTTGATCCGCCGTTCGGCTCTACAAATGGGACTCCGGACCCTAGTACCGAATTCCAACATACCACAACGTAGTATTAACCATTTCACGAAGGGAATGCAGGGTGCGCAGAAAGGAATCGGCTTCGATGGGACTGTCGGGAGCTGGTGAGGTGTAGGCGGTAATACCCAGAGAGCGAAACATCAGTTTGATTCGGTAAAGATGGAAGCCATCGCTTACCGCGATGCAAGTGTGCTTTTGGCGCTGCCGGAGCAGAAGCGTTACGTCTTTGACGCTCTCATAGGTGGTCAGGCTCCGCATGTCCACCAGGATCTTGGCCTCGGCCACACCCTGCTGGATCAGGTAGTCACGCCCCACGCCGGCCTCCGTATATTGCGGGTCGCCTCCACTGCCCCCCGTGGTGATGACCAACGGCGCGAGGCCGTGCTCCTCGAGGTTAAAGGCGTGATCCAGGCGGGCTTTAAGAACAGGGGAAGGCGCGCCGTTATACTCCGCGGCCCCAAAGATGACCAGTGCGTCTGCAACCGTTGCTTCATCTCGTGCGGCTTGTTCGCGGATGGCAAGGTAAAGCGACCTCTCCGCATAGGCGAGGGCAAACAAGGCCAGCAGCAGTCCGGCGAAAACTCCTTGGCGAAAACGCAGGTAAATCAGTCCAGGAACTCCTTCAGTTCAGACTCCGATACACTGCCGGGTCGAACGATACGCAGCCGTTCGCCCGTCAAGTCTACCACCGTGGAGGCGAGCTGTCCTTCTGTGGGGCCTCCGTCCAGGATGAGGGGCAGAAGATCGCCGATCTGCCTGTCCACTTCCTGCGCCGTGGAGCAACCAGGCAATTCCGAAAGGTTGGCGCTGGTTCCCGTCAAAGGCCGCGCCGAAGCCTCAATCAGCGCCGTGGCCAGCAGCGCGCGCGGCCACCGCAGCCCCACCTTGCCGGTGTTGGCAGTGACTTTCAGCGGGATCTGACGCGAGGCGGGCACCACGAGCGTCAGGGGGCCAGGCCAGAACCTCTTCGCCAGTGTGAAGAAAAGCTGGGGCGGGTCATGGGTAAGATCCGCAGCTTGATCGATGGAGGCCACCAAAAGGGGAAGCGGCCGGTCAGCCATTCGCCGTTTGATCCGGAACACCTCGCTCACCGCAGCCAAGTTGAAAGGATCAGCGCCCAGACCGTAAAAGGTGTCCGTGGGAAAGGCAATGACCTTGCCGGAAATAATCATGCGCACCGCGTATTCCAGCAGGAGTCCCAGTCTTGCTTGCTCTACTTTGATTAATTCAGCCATGTGCTTTGCCGTGCGAGCGCGTTCGGGCAGGATGCGTGGGAATGTGCCGTCCTGCAACGAATTGTGGGGGCAGGGTCCTCGCCCGCGTGGAGTTGGCTCAATTTGGCATTTGTGCTTTTCAGAAGCTGGGCCAAGTTGTGCCCCCGTCTAGCCGGGGCCTCTTCGGCTTCTACTGCAACCTGCTAGAGGCTCGCGGCTGACCCTAACATAAGCTCTTCAAAGGGTCAAGGACTGCTCGCACTTCACCTTATTCTCTTCCCTGCCCTATTCGAGACGACAACGAATCAACCCGTCCCCGTCAGGAGGTGAAAGCAGAGTCTAGCCGGCTTCGTGCACCGAGTTGCCCAAGTGGATGCGCGCTTGCGACGTCCCGATGGTGAAGCAAACGAAATTGCGCTTGACTTACGTCGATCCTATGGGTAAGAATGGCCACTACCGCAATTATAGTGGGCTCATTATTCTAAACCGAAACGGGGGTGTAGATCGGTTGGCTGAAGTAAGACTTCAGGACGGAGAGTCCTTGGAAAACGCGCTTCGCCGCTTCAAACGTAAGGTTCAGCAGGAAGACATCATAAAGGAAATCAAAAGACATTCTTTCTACTTGAAACCTGGTGAGAAAAAGCGAGTCAAGGCGGCCTTGGCTCGTAAGAGGGCACGCAAGAAGGCTAGACACGAACAGGATTAGGGATCTAGAAGCAGCGGGAGAGTGGGAACCACACAAGCCTCGCGGTGTTCAACCACTTCGCAACCTATAGCGGGTGGGGCCCTGTTCGAGCAGGGGAGTACGGCTATGGAGTACCGGGATAGGGTCCTGAAGTGTATGGACTGCGGCGCGGAGTTCGTTTTCACTGCCGGGGAGCAGCTTTTCTTCGCTGACAAGGGTTTTAAGAACGAGCCAAAACGTTGCAAGCCTTGTAAGTTAAAGCGGAGTCAAGGACTGAGCGGGCAGAGCTACCATCGGGCCGAAACCACGACCACATGCACCCAGTGTGGGAAAGAGACGACCGTACCCTTTAAGCCGACTCAGGGGCGACCGGTCTACTGTCGGGAGTGTTTTCAGCAGCGGCGGACCTCCGCCAGCCCGGCCTAATCTCACCTCAAACACTTCCAGCCTGGCAAACTCGGGGTGGCGTGTGTCCAATTTGGGAGCTCGACCACGTTGCAAGAAAAGCCATTCTAATGCCACTCTGAAGATCGGCCGGCGACGCTAGTCAGACTAGAGCTTTCCGCGCTCAGCTACCAGCCCTTAGCCTTGATGGGTTTTTGCCATGCCCACATTCCAGCTTCTCAATTTCGGTTGCCGCGCGAGCCAGGCGGACGGTGCTGCGATCAAGAAGCAGTTGCTCGAATCGGGCCTCCAGGAGGTGGAGGAGATTTCTGCCAGCCAAGTGGCGATTCTGAACACCTGCACCGTCACCGCCAGGGCGGATGCCGAAGTCCGGCAACTGGTCCGCCGCATCCACCGGGCCAACCCTCTGTGCCGGATTCTGGTCACCGGCTGTTATGCGCAGCGTTCGCCGGCGGAAATCGCCCAACTTGGCGGTGTCGTCTGGGTGGTTGGGAATTCCCACAAGCACCTCATTGCGGACCTGCTGAGGTCGAGCCTGCAAACCGGCGACCGAGGGCCGGAGAGTGAACCCGGTTATCAGGAGTCAGGAGTCAGAAGCCGGAAGTCAGAAGCCCTGGGACGAAGCCCGTTGGTGCAAATTCAGCAACGTGGAGCCACGGCAGCGAGTTCCAATGGGACGGCAGAGCGTTATCATTTTCCGGAGGGAGAACCACCGACTGTCCTGGTGGGGGAGATTGCCGACGAATTCCACTTTGCTCACGTATTCCCGGACGACCGCACTCGTCCCACGCTCAAGATTCAGGACGGCTGCAACGCGCGTTGCGCCTTCTGCGTGATTCCATCCGTGCGTGGCCGCAGCCGCAGCCTCGCCCCCGCGCGGGTTGTCGAGCAGGTGCGCGAATTGGAGCAGAGAGGATACAAGGAAATCGTTCTTTCCGGGATCAACCTGGGAAGCTATGGGCGCGACATTGACCGTGGCATTACTTTTCTCACTCTTCTCGAGAGGTTGTTGGAGGAGACTGCCATCGCGCGCTTGCGCATAAGCTCCATAGAGCCGATGGACGTCAGCTCCGCGCTCATCCGGCTGGTGGCCGAAGAGCCACGCATGGCGCAGCACCTCCACATCCCATTACAGAGCGGGTGCAGCCGGATTCTGCGTCTCATGAACAGGAGATACTGGCCCTCACAATATGCCGAGCGTATCCTTGCCATCCGCGAGCGCATCCCCAACGCCGGCATCGGCGCGGACGTGATGGTCGGCTTCCCCAGCGAGACGAACCAGGACCACGCCACGAGCGCCGCCTTCATCGAATCACTGCCCTTCACCTATCTGCACATTTTCCCGTATTCAGCTCGGCCACACACGCCCGCCGCAGCCTCACCCCACCAGGTGAACGGCCGGGTGGCCCGCGAGCGCGCCCAGGAAATCCGCTCTTTGCTCACCCGCAAGCGCCAGACTTTTCTTCAGGCACAAGTCGGCCGTAAGCTCTCGGCCGTCACGCTCGACGAATCCGAAACCAGTGAGCGCGTGGCGCTCAGCAGCAATTACCTGAAGATTGTCCTGCCCGGCTCGAACCTCCCGCCCAACACCCTCCTCGATATCCAAGTGGGGCGAGTTCATGAAGGCCTGCTTTTCGGCTTTCCTGCCTAGCCCACGCTGGATTCCTCCCGCCGAATTCGGGGTTCAATGCCGCACAATGGGTGGGTTTTTGGCCACTTTTTTGGCTTTGATTTGAGTTTGTTTGCACTCAAAAACGAGTCCGTTTTTGGTTTCTAAAAAAGCTAAGGCCTTTGTTTTCAGTAGCCCGGTAGGTTCGTTCCGTCAAAATAGTATCTTTTTCCCATTTCCTGCCGATTTTCTCCGTCCGCCTGGTCGATTTCGAAATCCTTTCCCGCGCCCGCTTGCCCGCGCTCTCTTGTGACAACTCACATAGGCTACCATTTCTCGGTTCTGGTGTCAAGAGGAAAGTGCAGGAGGCGGAAGGGCAGGTGCCAGGTGTCAGGCGTCGCCCAAACCTCTTCTTGAATCATTCCTCGGCTCGAATTACACTTCTGTCACTCAGTCTTCTGGAGAACGGAGTTGCACCTTGTCCGACTCGTTTCAGGAATTCTCAGAAAAATTGCAAAAGGTCGTCGGCAAATTTGAGGCTGATAAGCATTACTATCTCTCCGGTGACTACCTCGAAGCCCAAGCCCGCGTGGACTTCATCACGCCGTTCTTCAAGGCGCTCGGCTGGGACGTGGAAAACGAGGCGGGCCTCGCCCATCACCAGCGCGAAGTGATCGTGGAGCGCGGCCCGCGCCCAATAGAGTAACGAGGCTGAGGAGGCGGCGCATGTTTTGCACCCGATGTGGGAAGAAGGCGTTTCCCGTAAGGATTGCATGCAAAGCGTGCAACGCCACGCTGCAGGACGTGCCAGCCCTCCTGGACATCCCCGAAGAGAGGGTCAAGCAGAAACAGGTTAAGTGCGCGCAGTGCGGATCCACAGCGGTCGATGGGCGAATTGCCTGCTCGCACTGCGATGCAAGCTTACCCCGGCCGTTCGCGTTGAGCGACGAGGATGGGCCGCCGGAGCACGCCCCCGGAATTGCCTACTACACTATCGCGTCCCCGAAGCACGCCTGCGAGGAATGCAGGAAATGGCACGGCTTCTGCTTCCTGCCCCACAAGCTCCGGGACTTCCGTACTCCCATCCCAACCTGCAAGTATCCCGTTTGCTGGTGCGGCGTCTGGGGTGTGTTCTGGACCCAAGGAACCGCGGCAACGACCGAGCGAGACGGGACTCAATCCGTTCATCATTCAGTCGGCGACGCCAGCGATGTGGCTGCTTTTCTCGAACGCGCGGGCGGATCCGCAACAGACCAACAAGTCCAGGCCTACATCGACGCCCAATTGGCCCCAGCGCGTGCAAGGTCCGCACGGGAACGCGCTGGTGTTGAGCTGTGGACGCGGGCTTATAGATCGGAAAAATACTCAACCGACCAGTCCATTTCTCTATACAGGGAGAGCATCCGAGACTGGAAGGGCACTCTGACAGCCGACCCAGCCTGCCGGTGGGATTACCTTCAGGACGCGTACAACCGTCTGACGCTGCTCTTAGAGAGGTCACGGCGCTTCGCCGAAGCTCTGAGCGAGATACAGGACTATCGCGCCTTTTGGGCGCAGGCGGGAAGGAAACCGGAGGCGGGGACAATCCTGAGGCGCGAGGAAAGGCTCAAGAAGCGCCTCCTGAAGCCCGGTTAGCGGTGCGGCGCGCGGCGAGAGCGAAACCACCGGGCGGCCCGACTATAATTTGCGCATCGGCGGGCAAACCAAGTTCTTTACTGTCCAGATCTTCTGGAAGCAGCTTCTGAAGGCGCTGGGGGTTCGTGCCTCCGGCGCACCTTGTAACGTATAAGGGGCCCGCGGCTCTAACCAAGGATCCTCCGCATGCACACGCGGCCCCGAGTTCGCCATTTACTTTCCCGGCATAACCTGAAAGAATCTCCCCGGGCAATTGCATACCTCCCGCGAGGTTCTCACCATGGCCAATCCGGAACACCTCGAAATTCTTAAGCAGGGCGTGGAGACTTGGAACAAATGGAGGGGCGACTTGCTCCGGGTAGGGGGCCTCCGGCCGCGACTGGACTTGAGCCTCGCAGACCTTGGGAAACTAGATCTGCGGGGAATTGACCTCAGGTCGGCTAATCTGATTGGTGCCAATCTGCGCGGCACAGACCTTCGCGGCGCACGCCTCGGGGGTGCATGGATGAGTTCTGCCAATTTTGTCGAGGCCGACCTCAGGACTGCAAGCCTACGGCAAGCCCTGATTGACGATGGAAAGTTCGATGGTGCTGACCTCGGTCGCAGCGACCTCTTGGGTGCTGATCTCCACAGAGCGAGCCTCTACAGTGGAGTTCTAGATCGGTCGGTACTGTACGAAGCCAACCTGCAGAAAGCCGACCTTAGAAAAACCTCACTAATTGCAGCCGACCTTCGGTCAGCAAACCTACGTGAGGCAGACCTCTCTGAAGCCCGAATTGGATACAGTGTTTTTGACGGGAGCGACCTCAGTGCTGTCAAGGGCCTTGAGACAGTGTCGCACGGAGGCCCATCGACCATTGGCCTTGACACGATCTACAAGTCTAACGGGAACATTCCCGAAGCCTTCCTGCGCGGCTGTGGCGTGCCCGAGGACTTTATCGTTTACATGAAGTCATTGGTCGGCAAACCCATCGAGTTCTACTCTTGCTTTATCAGCTATTCGAGTAAAGACGAGGACTTCGCCCAGCGCCTCTACGCCGACCTGCAAGCCAAGAACGTGCGCTGTTGGTTTGCGCCCGAAGACCTCAAGATTGGCGAGAGGTTCCGGCCGCGGATTGACGAAGCCATCCGCGTTCACGACAAGCTGCTGCTGGTTCTTTCAGAGAGCTCCGTCCGGAGCGCCTGGGTTGAGAAGGAAGTCGAGACGGCTTTTGAGAAAGAGCGGCGCCAGGATAACAAGCCCGTCCTTTTCCCCATTCGGCTCGATGACGTGGTGATGGAAACCGATCAAGCTTGGGCTGCTGACATCCGCCGCACGCGCCAAATCGGCGACTTCCGCACTTGGAAGGGCCACGGCGTCTATCAAAAGGCCTTCGCCCGGCTGCTGCACGACCTGAAAGCTGAAAAACCATCGGCCGCCGACGCGCCGGCCCCAGCCGGTCCCTGACTGCTGCCACTTCGTGCCTCAAAACGCTGGCTAGCGCAGAGCGAAGCTCTGCGACCTGCGAAAGCGCGGCGCGGAATCAGGGGACCTGGTTCGGGCTCAAGACGAATGAGTGCGTAACGGCTCGCAGTTGTCCGAGATGAAAATGCCCCCCTAAGCGAGCATGACACGTACCGCAGAGCTTCGCTCTGCGCCGGCCGGCGAACACCCTCCTCGATATCCAAGTAGGGCGAGTTCATGAAGGCCTGCTCTTCGGCTTTCCTGGCTAACCTCTCCGCCGGAGAACCGGTCTCGCACCATGATAAGTAGCGCGCCACATGATTCGAGCGCATCCGAATCCCTGCTGGACAGACGGACCAGAATTGCTCAGAATATTCCTTAGCAAAACAACCCCCTGATTTCGATGGCAGGGGAGGTGGGATGGTGAAACTTGAGCACTCCGCAAATCCCGGCGCAGGATAGCATCCCCATCAGCGAGTACGTCAAAGGAAAATTCGTCCCGCTCTCACACCTGGCCCATGGCTGGGAGATCCACTCCATGCTCACGCTGACTCCGGCGGAGGAGCGGACCATGGTGCGAGAACCGGCTCAGGCAGTTCCGGCGGGCATCGCCGGGCGGATCGGCCCGCTTCGAGTCCTGATGGTTCCTTACATCGCCTGTATGGAGTCCGGGGATGTGGTCTGCCCGGCTAAACCCAAAGGCTCCACTCACACGGCCGCCTGGGTTGAAACAAGTGAAAGGACCCATCTCCTCCTCGCCTGTCGGGAAGTTGACCCCCACGACACCGGGTTCGAGTTCCTGGCTAGTGTCGCCGAATTGCTGCGGCCACGTCTTTCCAGTTCGGAACTCGCCGCCTACGATGAGCTCCTGGATGAGGAGCTTCGCCACGGAGTGCGCGGCGAGATTGATGAAGAATCCCTGACCGCCAAGCAGGCACTGCTCGCTATTCGCCCCTGGCGCCGTAGTCGCCTTCAGTACGAGCCCTACCGGGACATCTCCCTGGTGAGCACCGTGGCTGAATACATGCACGGCTTGTGGCACGACGTCCAGATCCGGGTGGGACCCGAACACCTGCCCCTCCAACAGTTGCGCCGCCGTATGATCCTGATGTCCAACCTCTTTCCGCCCAACCCTGGCTATGCCGTGTTCGCCAAGGACTTGGAAGAGGAACCGAAAACGGAAGAAGGAGCGGCCCAAACTGGAAACCAGAAACCAGAAACTGGAAAATAGAAATCAAAGGGGAACAGTCAAGACCGGGCATGGACCCTTTTGGATGACGCGGTGGGTTGTGGAACCAAAGATGGCCAGGTCCAGAGCATTGCGGCCGCGCACTCCGAGAACGATGAGGTCCGTATCGGCTTCACGGGCGGTGCGGATGATCTCCTCGTAGGGCTTGCCGACTCGCAGGCGGGGCTTAAGGAGATTGCTATTCCGGGCGGAGGGTGGGAGCAGGCCCTCGAGTTGCTGTACCACCTCGGACGTGACCGCGGTGAGCTCCTTGTTGAGCGGGAAATCCTCCACGACGTGCAGCAACGTCAGTTCGGCTTTATATTCCTCAGCCAGGGAGAGCGCATAGAGTAAGGCCCGCTCGGAATAAGCCGAAAAATCCACCCCGAAAAGGATCTTCCGCAAATGCACCGGCTCGACACTGTCCCCCGGGGCCACAAATTCGTGAGCGGGTTTGCGCACGGCCAGGACGGGACAGCGCGCCTTTCGCAGGACCTTTTCCGTGACCGAGCCGAGGAGGATGTGGTCCAGGCCGTGCCGGCCGTGCGTACCCATCACGATCAGGTCCACGCCTCGCGTTTGGGCGAAGGCAAGGATGGTATCCGTCACATCACCTTCGTCCACGAAGCTCTCAATCTCGATTCCCTCACCACGGTGTTTCCCCACAAAATCCTTAAGTTGCTCCCGGGCAAAAGCTGAAAGGCCCTGCGAAACCTTGTCGATCGCTTCCGGATTGGTGTAGGAGGGATAGGCCGAGAATGCCAGATGGAGAACGTGCTCGATCAGCAGTTTGCTCTTATAGCGCCGTGCCAGTGACTGCGCGTATTCAAAAGCCCTTGTGGAAAACTCTGAAAAATCCAGCGGGCAAAGGATTCGTTCCAGCTTCAAGGGGCTCCTCACAAGATAAGATTCATGGTCGATTCCTTGCTCCGGTTCAGACTCCTCATAGGAACCGTTGCGGCGAACCCAAACTCGCTCGAACACTGCCCGGAGCCGATGGGATGGCACGTGACATGCCAGGAATTCAACATTGTTGCGTGTAAACGATACGCAATGATGCGGCCGATCTCTTCCTTTAAGATCAGGTCAATACAACCAGTTAGCTGCTAAGCGACAAATGGTCATGGCTACAAGCAAGAAGGAGCGGATTGAGTCATTTGCCACAAGACCCCTGAAATTTCGCGCAACTTATTTGAATGCAAGGTGCTAGCGAGGTCGAGGAAACTGCTAACTTTTGCTATACTCGGCTGTTAAAAAATTAACAGATGTGCAAGCCTGGCATTTAGAGTGCTACAACAATCATGTCGGTGCTGAAATCGGGGCAAAAACTGCGCCTCGACGAGACTAGATCACTTTCAGGAGGGTCTTATCTGTGAAAATCATTCGGCCACTGTTACTATTGACTCTTGCAGCCTTCATCGCTGTCTCCATGGGGATGAGCAAGGCGGAATACGGCAAGAAGGAAGGCAAGCCTTGCACCTTCTGCCACCCACCCGGGAAGTTCAAGGAGCTTACCGACGCTGGAAAGTACTACAAGGAGCATGACCACTCGCTCGAGGGCTATAAGGCCGACGAGAAGAAGTAGTTGCAGAAGTTAGTCGAGCAGGGGGTCGGGCCTATTTCGGCAGGCCCCCTTCTCTCGTGCCTCAGAAAATCGCTTACGCAAAAACATGCCCGAAAACCAAGAA
>JBEKVC010000044.1:0-16325 GCA_049514395.1 Terriglobia bacterium | reverse complement strand
TGCCGGGAAAGAATGCCCATAAGTACGGGCCAAATTCAAATCGAAAATGCTTCGTTTCGCGGATAAATACATACTCGAAAGCAAGTTACAAGGAAATCAAAACTCAATGACCGGACAGTTCTGACTATTGACTATTCAGAATTACCCTCTTTTCCCGACACCTGACACCTGAAACCTGGAACTTTCACTTTGTTCTTGGAAACATTTTCGAGACGGGTTCGAAGGGCTTGGTAAGCAAGGTCATCCACGGAGGCTACCGTATTGCCACTTGCATCCCTGAACTCGCCAATCAAAAATGCCCGGCAAGTGCCGAGTTTAGCACATGCGTGTAAACCGCGATTTACGCCAGCGCACTCGCGGCCACCTTAATGAGCCCTGACTGAGGGTCTTCCACTTGTAGTTGAGAACGCGCTCAGCCTGTGGAGTGAGGCGTACTTTGGGGCAATGCTTGATTTCTCAGAAACTCAGTCTCGGCGGATGACCAGGAGAGTGCGGTCGTCGTGGAAGGGAAGCTCTTTGCGGAAGGCGTCACAGGCCTTTTCGATGAGGTCAATGACGCTGTGTGGCGTGGCGCCATGCGCTGGGCGCACGGCCTCCCGGAGCCGCTCCGCACCAAATTCCTCATTCTGCTCGTTCGAGAGCTCCGTCCAGCCGTCTGTATAAACAACCAGCAGATCGCCGGAGCGCAGGTCGCAGACGCCCATGTGGTACTCGCTCGCCGGGTCAAGGCCGAGAAAAAGCCCGCCATCAGCCAGTTCTTCAAGGCCATCGGACCGGACTACAATGGGCGATGGATGTGAGCAGTTGACGTAGAGCAAGCGGCCCTGATCGTCAAACTCCCCGTAGAACAGGGAAATCAGGTTGCGCTGTTTGCCCTGCTCAGCCAGGCTGCGGTTGATCAGTCGCACTTTGTGCACCACTTGGAATGGTGTGGCGTTGACCACATGAAGTGTGGCATGCAGTGCAGTCACCAGGACTGCCGCCTCGAATCCCTTGCCCTTGGCGTCGGCGACCGCCGCGGCAAAACTGCCCGGCCCCAAGGGGATGATCTGATGATAATCGCCGCCTACTTCCTGCGCCGGAACGGACCGTTGAGCAGCTTGATAACCGGGCAAGGAGGGCAGTTCTGGCGACAATAAGCTCATTTGCTGTTCCCGCGCGAGCGTCAAGATTTCCTGAAGCCTCGCTTGCTGATGCTGGCGATCACCAAAGAACCGGATCAGCCGTCCCAGTACCTGGAAGTCAGCTTCGCGCTGCTGGCCCTCCTTACCAGCCATGGAGGGAGTGATCAGGCCAAGCACCTGACGCAACTCGCGGTCCACCGGAATGAAAATCAGGTCGTACCAGTCTTCGCGACCCTCGGCCTGTCGGCGCAACCCCCGCTGGATCCACCAAGGCTGGCCCAACAGACGGCGTTGCACTTTGCGATAAGACAATCCACGGTCCAACAGATCCCAAAGGGGTTCGCCTTGTGACCATGTGATTTCATAGCGGCCGTCCTCCCGGCGGAACTCAGCAGTTGCCAGCAGGTGGAGGGAGTTTCCGAACTCGCGCAGCATGCTCTCCAGCAACGCTCGCACGAACCCTCCCACCTCCCGCTCGCTGTGAGAGACGCCTTCAATCAGATCGAAAAGTCTGCGCTCCAACATGGCGTAATCAACGGGTTCTCGGTCGAACCCTTTGCAGATGGTTGGTTCTTGCTTCACCGAGGCGTATGGGTTAGGACTTCGAACGTCGCGTGGGATTCCGAAAGGGGCTCCTGGTACCGCAGCCAGGCATTTCTCCCATTCCCTCTGTCCAATTACTATGGATGCACAATTAGCGCCCGAGGATGCCGCCCGCTGTGAGGACGACCGTCAATTCTGTTCTGTTCTCCCTGGCCACTACAGTATAAAGCTGACGTTAGCCCGAATGCTGAGCGGCGTGCGAATTCCCCACTCGATCGGCTTGGACGCAGCTTTGAGAATATAAGATCGAGACGCGAGCAGCTAATGTAGAATAGATAAGTACAGTTTTTAAACAATATGTGTCGTGCGACCGGCGAGCATTGCAACCCTCAGCGTTAAGACCATAAAGAGCAGTGTCGCCCATCGTCAACTGTGGTTGAGTTCCACGAATTGTCGTTTTGATCCTTCGATAGGGGCGTCCACGGCCTCATCTCGGTAATGGTAGGGTCTTAAGAAAAGGACGGCTGATTCCAGCCGTCCCTTCAGGGGAGAGACCTTTGTCGCTTGTGCTTCAGGAACAGGATGAGCGGGTCCGCAGCCTCATCAACTTGGGCAAGGAACGCGGTTACGTCTCTTATGACGAGGTGAACGACATCCTGCCAAGCGAGACGCACGCATCGGCGGAGATTGACAGCCTGTTCTCCGCATTCGAGCGCGACAACGTCCACGTCTACGAAGACGCTTCTGTGGCGAAGGCTGCACGCGGTGTGCTCGGGGATACTGAACGCGTGGAATTCGAAGTGCGGGGAGATCCCGCCCGAGGTGAAGAGGCCGAGATCGACGAGACAGCACACCTTCTGGACAAGACCAGCGATCCGCTCCGGCTATATCTCCGCGAGGTGGGCAGCGTACCGCTGTTAAAGCGAGAAGGTGAGGCGGCTATCGCCAGACGCATGGAGCGCGGCCACGGGCTGGTGCTCAGGACAATTTCTCGTTCTCCGCTTGTGCTCAAAGAGCTCATCGGAATTGGCAAAGAGATGCGCAACGGTACGCGTTCGATTAGAGAGGTTGTCCAGTTCGATGAAGAAGAGTTGACGGTAGGGAAAATCGAGAAGAAGACCCGCCTCACGCTGCGGATCATCGATAAGATTGAGAAGCTCTACGCTGTGGGGCTCAAGCAGGCGGCTTGGCTAAATAACATTCCGAGATCGAGCCAACGGGCTCACCTGCGGGCCCGTCGCCAGTTGTCGCGAACGCGGGTTGAGATGTCGCGACTGGCTCGCTCGATTAGGTTCCACCCGCTCGAAAAGAAGCGCCTGATTGACAAGTTGCGGCACACGGGCGAGCGGATTGATTCGTTGGGGCGCGAGTCCGCCCGGCTTGAGCGGCGCGCCGGTGCCGCTCGGGGGAAGGTCGCCGCATTACGCAAGGATCTGCGTTCGCGCCGCTCGCAGCTAAAAGAGATCGAGGAATCGAGCGAGGTCGGGCTCACCGCCCTGAAACGTTCGCTCGTTCTGATCCGGCGCGGCGAAGCCGAAGCCGAACGAGCGAAGAAGGAGCTGACCGCGGCAAACCTTCGCCTCGTTGTGTCCATCGCCAAGAAGTACGCGAACAGGGGCCTGGAGTTTCTGGACTTGATCCAGGAAGGGAATATCGGCCTGATGAGGGGAGCTGACAAATTCGACTGGCGTCGAGGGTACAAATTCTCCACCTATGCCACATGGTGGATTCGTCAGGCGGTCTCGCGTGCGATCGCCGATAAAGCGCGCACGATTCGAGTGCCCGTACACATGTTCGGGGCGATCAATAAGCAGATTCGCACCAGCCGACAACTCGTGCAGGAGCTAGGCCGCGAGCCCACCTCCGAAGAGATCGCCCAGCGCTTGGAGGTAGCTGTCGAAAAGGTGTGCAGCACCAAGAAGGCTTCGCAGCAGGCCATGTCTTTGGGGACGCCCATTGGGAAGGACGGAGAGTCGGACCTGGGTGACCTAATCGAGGATAAGGCTGTTGTATCGCCGTCGGACGCGGCCATCAAAGTCAACCTGAAGGAACAGATGGCATCCATGCTGAAGACGCTCACGGTTCGCGAGGAAGCAATTATCCGGATGCGGTTTGGCCTGGACGATGGCAGCGAGTGCACTCTTGAGGAAGTCGGCCGGACCTTCGCCCTTACTCGCGAGCGCATCCGCCAGATCGAAGCCGCGGTACTGCGAAAACTCCGCCATCCGTCGCGGTCGGGGCATTTCCGGATCTTTGTCCAAAACTCTTTGTAAGACAAACCTGGGGGCGGCCGCGCCAGTGCTCGAAATTGTGCGTCTCCAGCGATGTAGGGTAGTCAAGGGAAAAAATGAAAAACCTCTTTGTTGGCAATATGAGCTTCCAAACTACGGAAAGCGATTTGACCTGGCTGTTCAAAGGGTTCGGGCAGGTTACGCGGGTCCACCTAGCGAAGGATCGGGAGACTGGCCGAGCCCGCGGTTTTGCATTCGTGGAAACGCCCAATGATGAAGAAGCGGCCAAGGCGATTGCTGGCCTTGATGGAAAAGAGCTCGGGGGCCGCACTCTGAAGGTGAACGAATCACGTCCGAAGACGGAGCGGACCGCACCGCGTAGCAGAAGGGGTGGAGGGCGAAAAGCGGGCGGATTCTCAAACCAAGATTACCCCCGCACGAAAAAAGAACCTCCGGCCGAAAACATAAGTTCTGCCGACGATGAAGCCCCGAGAGCCAACATAGCCGCGCCCTCCGAGTCGGAGCCGCATAACTGATCCCGCGGGTTTGGCGCAGCCCCTTTTCTCACTACGGGGTTTTTCCACTCACGGCAGCCGGTCTTCTACCTTGCGTCAAGTACAGGAGCCAGAAAGGAAAGCCTCGCCCCTACGTTGCCAGCTTCCGCGCCATGGCCAGGGCGCCTTCGACGGGTTCACGCTGCAAAAGCCGCACGCGCGCGGAGGGCATGCGCTGGTGCACGTAGCGCGCAAAACTGCGCCGTAAAGTAGGGCTGGAGCGGAAGACGCCGCCGGCACACACGACGGGGACCTTTCGGCGCCGCCCCAGGCGTCTCGCCAGCGCCAGCGCCAACTGGGCGAGGTCGCAAGCGGCTTCGGCCAAAAGGCGTCGCGCCACTCGATCGCCTTGGCGGGCCGCTTCCAAAACCAGTGGGAAGAGCGCGGCCACTTGCTGTGTGTCAAGGTTCTTCAGCACGATTTGTGTGATGTCAGCGAGCTGCAGAGCCCGGCAAATCTTCCGGGTCAGCAAAGTGCGCTCGCCGCGCCCGTCGAAGTCGCGTAGAGCCGCCATGATGGCCTTACGTCCCAAGTCATAGCCCGACCCGAGATCGTCAAACGAAGCGCCCCAACCACCGGCGCGCAGGCTTTGCCCTCGGTGGTTACGCGCGTAGGCGATGGAACCTGTCCCCGAGACCACGATCATCCCGGCAGCGGTTCCTAGGGCGGCGTGCAGAGCAATCGCCGTGTCCGTCGCCAGGAGATGATGTCGCGCGGGGATGGCCTTGCGGAGCCACGTCAGAAGCGGGCGGCTCACAGCCGGACGGTCCACTCCGGCCACACCGGCGCAAACGGCCACGAGCAAGGGCTTGTGGTGACGCCGCCCTCGAGCGGCACCAACAACCGGAGGCTCGTCGCCAGCGGCGGCCGTAGAAACCCTTTTTAGGACCGCGCGCGCGGCCCGTAAGAGTTCCTTCTTGGCTCCTTCAATCCCCACTTTCAGCGGGTTCGAAGGCCCTGCCACAGCTTTGGCGAGAATGCGGCCTCGCTCGTCACCCAGGCATGCTTGGGTGCGGCTTCCACCGCCCTCGATACCAAGGAAGAGTCCCATGTCCTAAGACCAGCACGACCATTATGTGCGATTTACCGACGGACCGCTCGAATCTATTTTCGAGAGAGCTTCTCAGTCTTCTCCGCCTTCTGCCAACCGCATTTTGTTCTTCCCCAGCCCCCAGCCCCGAGTCCCAAACCCCCACCTTTGATCTTCGATTCTTGACTTGTGCCGGCTGTTAACTGCTTCAGCACTTGACAAGAAATTATTCGCCCTGTTTAATATGTCCTGCGGAATAAGATTTCATGAACGTTTTTCGGACGCCTGACTCTTAGTTAACGGTGAATAGCCGAGCCGCACGACATTTTGACTCGCTAAGCAAGCCAGTAGGCAAGCCGCCTCATGAAATCCCCGGACGTTCGATCTGGGGTTACGTTGCGGTCCATCGCTGCGGAGTTGTTTCCGGCAATGGATCGAACTCGCCGCAGATTCTATGGGAAGGCGCTTGACGCGAGTTATCGGTTCGCCTCTGGTAAGAAGTCGTTGCTTGTTCTTGGAGGACTCATGGAATTACGAAAGGATCCCATTACGCAAAACTGGGTGATTCAGGAGGATGGCGAAGGCCCGTGGCCCAGATTTGCTGCTTGCCCCCTATGCCCCGGCCAGGAAGCCCTTTCCCCGCAGACGATCTACTCGCATCGAAATGGCAACGGCAGGTGGCGAGTCCGCGTAACGCCCCACTTGCGCCCCCTTTACCGAATTGAAGGGGATGCACAACGCCGGGCGGAAGGTATCTACGACAAGATGCGCGGCTTGGGCGCCCACGAGGTCGTTGTGGAATCGCCGAATCACGATGCCTCGCTTTCGCATCTGAGTGACGAAGACGTTGCGCAGGTCTTGCGAGCCTACGTGTCCAGAATTACAGACCTTAAGAAAGACCGCCGTTTCCGTTACGTCACCGTTTTCCGTAACCAGGGAGCCTTGGCGGGACAGGATCTGGAGCACCCACACTCACAGATTACGGCTACTCCTTTCATCCCCAGAAGGGTGATCTACAAGTTGCAATCATACAAGCAGTACTACGCGCTCAAGGAACGATGTATTCTTTGCGACATTTCCACACAGGAAATCTCCCACCAAGTGCGGACGGTCGAGTGGGACGATCAATTCGTCGCCTTTTGTCCATTTGCCTCACGGGAACCCTATGAGACCTGGATTCTGCCCCTTAACCATCATTGTTCCTTCGAGGAGGACCTCATCACCTGGGACCGCCAAGTACACTTAGCCCGCTTTCTGAAGTCAATTCTGCGGCGGCTGGAGTCGGTGTCGCCCGCTTATCACTTGGTCCTTCACACCACACCCAACGTGGCTGCCAAATACGACCGGAAAGAGCACTGGATGACTCTGGCGGACGATTCTCACTGGCACTTTGAGATACTGCCGGCGAGCGAGCCAAAATCCAAGTCGTATAGTGTGAAAGAGGTTTACTACAATTCGGTTCGGCCAGAGCTGGCGGCGGAAGAGCTGCGCGCCGCAGGCGCAGGAATTCGTAGCAAAACCTAGCCTTCGAATCTCACCCTTGAGTCGCCGGTGTAGCTTGCCCGGGAAGGTTGGCGAGTGTCTAGCCGCTGCGCTTGGGCCGCACGGACGTGGTGTGCTTCGTCTTGGGGCGCATCTGTCCCCGCAGGTCAACGCCCTGTTCGACGACGGACTTCAGGTTCTGGAGGTACAAGGTCCAGGTTCCTACAGCCTTGTCCAGTGCGTCGCTGGAAAGGAAACCGCTGTGACTGAGTTCGACAGCAGTTTCCGCGCCTTGAGGAAAGAGCTTAATCCTCACGTTTGTTACCACGGGTTCGTTGGGTGGCTGCCAGGTAAAACCCAAGGTGTTACCCCTGATGAACTCCGTTACCACGCCACTCCACACGCCTTGCGTGTCGGTCCACCGGAAGTGGTACTTTCCTCCCAGTTGTGGTTCGATGATGGCTTGGTCCGGAAACCAGAGGATTAGCTTCCTGGAATCTGACAGGTAATTGAAAATCCCAACCGCGTCGCTGGAAATCGTTACCCTCAGGGTGGCCGACCGCGTCACGCTGACGGGGCCCGTATCTTCGCCTTTGGCTGCGCGCTTAGTGTGTTGCGCCATTGCGGGGCCAGTTACAAGCAACAAGAGAAGCATCAAGGGGGTAAGATGGGCTTTCATTTCTTTTATCCCTCCTGGGGATTTCGCCTGCTCCCATAATACAACACCTCCCGGTTTCGACATAGTTCCCGACAGCCGGCATCTTCGATCCTCTTCCCTGCGAGCTTTCAGTGAGGTGGATTCTAAGACCTTTGCAGCCCTGCTCGCGGCTAAAGCCAAAGTGCAGTGCAGCCTCATTCGTCTGCGGTTGGCAGGGCGTCCATGGCGTAGCGCTGGGCTTCGTGCTGCATCAGGCGTGTCAGCTCCAATTTGGTTTCCTCTGGCAGACGCGAGGGCGTGTATTGCTCGATGAGCCGCGAAACCTCCCGCGCGGCGCGCTCCCTCAATCTCAGTTGTCCCCCCTCCAGCCATCGCGATAGGCTGGCGCGATCGATAACCGGGCCAGGGAAAGTGATCTCCTCGCGCAGGTGGCGGCGGGTGTGGTCGGCGATCAGCAAATACTTTTCGCGCCGCAATTCCTGGAAGAGGGGAAGCGATGGGAAATCCTCCCGCGGCTCGATCCCGCGCAACAGGCGGTAGGTCATGCCGCAGATCTCGTTATCGACGACCAGCTTCTCCAGGCTCAGGCAGCTTTCAAAATCCAGCATCCCCGGGCCCGAGATGCTGTTGATTCCCGAGAGCGCCGCCAAGATCGCGCCCATGCCTGTCTCGAGGCCCGCCTGCGCGTCCAATTGCTTCGCGTCGCTGAGGGCAATGTAACCCTGAGTGGGCATGCCTAGGCGCTTCCCGACCTCGCTGTTCGCGCAGTCGAGCATCATGGTTTCCACCGCGCCCATCGGAGTGGTCCCGAACCGGATGTCGAAGATGGCGGGCGAGCCGCCGTACAAGATCGGATGGCCGGGATTCACAAGCTGGCTAATCACCACCCCACTCAGGTTCTCGGCGGTCTGCTGGACAAGGCTCCCCACCAGAGTGACGGGCGCCACCAGTCCGGAAAGCGGCATGGATATCAGCTCCACCGGAATCGACCAGCGGGCACAGTCCACCAGATTCTGGCTTGTCACATCGCTCCACTTCAGCGGCGCGGTGGGGCAGGCGGAGAAGATGGTCAGGGGCTTTGCTCGGAGTGCCGGCTCGTTTCCGCGCACAGCCACTTGCAGGTCCTTCATGATCTCGAACCCTTCGACCGTAAAGGCCCCGGTGACCACCGGCTTCTCACCGTACAGGAGGCTCAGATAGAGTCGGTAGCTATCCGCGATCTTGTCGTGAACATCGGCGGGGATCAGGGCGGTGCTTTGAGAAGCGAGGTGCTGCAGGCCGCTCGTTACCTTCACGTAGCGGACGTAGTCCAGCGTCGAGGGTCGGCGCAATTCGCCGCTCCGGTTATCCAGGATGTTGAGCGCGGTTGAGCCAGGCGTGAAGTATACGTTGTCACCCCGAAAGTCATGTGTTTCGTTCCCCAGGACATCGTAGAGTTTGAACGCGCGGGGGACGGTAGTGAGCGCCTGGTCGATGAGGTCTTCCGTGAGGCGGGCATTCCAATTGCCTTCGTCCACATGCGCGCCATGGTCGGCAAGCATATTGAGCACAGGCTTATTGTGGATCTCGAGGCCTAGCTTGCATACTACTTCGCGCGCTTCCGCGATGATTCTATCGATCAGTTCATCTTCGAGCAGTCTAAGAATGGGTCTCATTCGTCTCCTTGCGAAGGGATTGTGGGGCTAAGTTGGGTCCACGGTGCGTCTTGAGCACCATCGAGACGGATCTTGCCTATGGCCAAGCTGCAGTTCACCCCCCAGCTCACACCTTGGTGAATGGGAGGGCTAGATTGTACTCGAAGCGGCGATCCCAGGTTACGGGATTTTGTTCCATCCTCCGTTTTAGCCCCGATCTCAAGGTGCAATCGGTCGCAAACTCGTAAAGTGTCCACAAAATATCTGGACCATGCGCTCGCCGCAGCGCCCGTTCCGCACGGCGGGACCGGCAAATGCCACCGCGACGGTGGCGCTACATTAGCGAGGCTTGGCCTCAGACCGACGAGTCATGCCTCGTTAGGAACCGGAAGGGCGGGGCTTCAGCCCCGCCGCACGTGGGCCCAGAGGGTGGCGGCTTTAGCCGCTGAAGCCACATGTTCGCTAATGGCATTGGCTAGTGCTTCAGGGGCTGAAGCCCTTTTCTGACGGGTGCCCGGCGGCGGGGCTGAAGCCCCGCCCTTCCCCTCGAATTGGACGGAGAACTTGACTCGCTTACACCAAGTTCCAAAACTCTGGACTTCTAGCAGGTGTGTACTCTCTGCGGCCACAAGACCCACCAGTAAGTTTTCGTGCTGATAAAATAAGTTTTCGTGCTGATAAAATATTTTCATTTTGGCCCGTGCCCGACCAGTTCCTATAATATCTCCCGTCTTACACGAATGGGTTCAACTAATCAGCCAGGGGCTACGCCCTTGATATCCCCACGATGAGAAGCCAGAAATCAGGAGTGATACCTTTAGCCGTCAGCCTTCTGCCACCAACAAGAACACCTCGATACTGAAAGTTGACGCTTGATAGCTCAGGACTTCCTCGTCGCCCGACAGGGTGAAAGAACGACAATGAAATTCTCGCTTCGCCATATACAACGGTCAAATACACTGGAGGAGAATTATATGCTTAGGTTGTTAACCCGGATCCTTCTCGGTCTGGTGCTCGTTATGGGATTGATGGCTGGTCGAGGGTTCGCTCAATCCTCTGCACCATCCGATATTTCTACCCCGCATTCGCAGCCCGGTTCTACTTCGATTACGGCCGAACGCCTGGGCCAGCTCGAACAGCAGATTGCGGAAGCGCGGAGCTCCGGCGACAACGCCTGGATGCTGGTCAGCGCGGCGCTGGTTCTTTTGATGACCGGCCCCGGTCTGGCGCTCTTCTACGCAGGTTTGGTTCGAAAGAAAAACGTCCTTGCCACGATGATGCAAAGCTTCACGCTCATGGTGTTGGTGACAGTGCTCTGGGCTCTTTTCGGTTACAGCTTGGTCTTCCATGAGGGCGGGCGGGTCTTGGGAAATCTAGGGTATGTTTTTCTCCGGGGCGTGGGCGCTATGCCTAACGCGGATTACGCCGCCACTATTCCCCAACAAACTTTCATGGTCTATCAATTAATGTTCGCTATTATTACTCCTGCCTTGATTACCGGGGCTTTCGCGGAACGGATGAAATTCAGCGCCATGGTGCTTTTTATGGCATTGTGGACCGTCATTGTCTACGACCCCATGGCCCACATGGTCTGGGGAAAGGGCGGCTTGCTCAATGCCTCGCTCGGCGGGACCTTCCCGACCCTTGATTTTGCCGGTGGGACCGTCGTGCATGTGACTTCCGGCGTTTCGGCGCTCGTCTGCGCGCTTTACCTCGGCAAGAGATTGGGTTATCCGAAGGAAGCGATGCCACCGCACAGCGTCGTGCTGAGCTTCATCGGCGCCTGCCTGCTTTGGGTGGGTTGGTTCGGGTTCAACGCCGGAAGTGCGCTTGCCGCGGGAAGTCTCGCCAGCAGCGCCTTTGTGGCCACACATTTCGGTGCTGCGGCGGCAGCGCTGGGGTGGGCTTCGGCAGAGTGGTTTTGGCGCGGAAAGCCCAGCGTGCTCGGGGCCATTTCAGGTGCGGTGGCCGGGTTGGTTGCAATTACGCCCGCGGCGGGATTTGTTGCACCTATGCCCGCGCTGGCCATCGGGCTGATTGCTGGCGTGCTCTGCTTTCTTATGGTGGCCAAGGTGAAGGCCCTCTTCGGTTATGATGATTCTCTCGACGTTTTCGGGGTTCATGGCGCGGGCGGTACAGTCGGGGCGCTATTGACCGGTGTTTTCGCTGCCAAGGCGGTGAATTCGATTTTTAAGGACAGCCACGGTAATGCCTTGCCGGTGGGCTTGATTGATGGTAATGCCCATCAACTCTTGAACCAGTTGGTGGGTATCGGCTTTGCTTGGGTGCTCGCCATCGTCGGCACGCTCATCATTTTGAAGTTTGTGGATCTGGTCGTGGGTTTGCGCGTTCCGACCGAGCAAGAGATTCAGGGTCTGGACCTGTCTCAACACGGGGAAGAAGGCTACAATCTGGAGGTTTGAGCCGATTTCGGCTGATGTAGGTAGGGGCACGCCATGGCGTGCCCGTACGGCCAGGGTGCCAAGTCTTAGATCAAAGGACAATTGCCAATGAAAAAAATCGAAGCGATTATTCAGCCCTCAAGGTTTGACGCGGTCAAGGATGCCCTCCATGATATCGGGGTGGAAGGCATGACGGTCTTAGAAGTGCGGGGGCACGGCCGGCAGAAGGGACACACCGAGTTTTACCGTGGCAATGAGTACACGGTTGATCTGCTTCCCAAGATAAAAATCGAGATGGTAGTCCCGGACAACCTCGCAGAACAGTCTGTTCAGGCCATTCTTAAAACGGCGAAGACGGGGAAGATTGGCGACGGAAAAATCTTTCTGACGCACGTCGACGACGCCGTCCGCATCCGGAACGACGAGCGGGGCGATGCGGCCTTGTGAATGAAACTGGAAACTGGAAACTTGAACTCTCGGACTACTACTCCGCCGAATCCCTGACCACCCAGCGAAGCTTCGAAAGTACAGGCGATGGCTTGGCCGTCCTGCGCCGACGCTCGGAGGCGGTGGATGTAGTGGTTACCAGGCTCTACAGCCGGTTTTTTTCCCCGCAGCTTGATGAACCAAAAAACTTCTGCTTGCTTGCCCTGGGCGGCTATGGTCGCCGGGAGCTCTTTCCGCATTCGGATATTGACCTGCTTTTCCTTACCGAAAACAGCAGGGAGCAACCTTCCAGAAGGGACGCGGTGGCGGGTATCCTGCGGGAACTCTGGGACCTGCGGCTGCGCATTGGCCATAGCGTGCACACGCTTGCGGAGTGTGGCCGGCTTTACCCCGATAACCTGGAATTCAACGTCGCACTCCTCGATTGCCGCTACCTGGCGGGCGACCGCGGGCTTTATGTGCGCCTGCATGATGACGTGTTTCCACACCTGGTGGCTCGTGATCATCAAGACCTGCTTCGCAACCTGGCGGACATGACTCGCCAGCGGCACGCGAAGTATGGCGATACCGTTTTTCACCTCGAGCCCGACATCAAAGAAGCTCCTGGCGGCCTCCGGGATTACCATGTTTGCCGATGGCTGGCACGCATCTCCGAACTCGAGAAGCGTAAAGCCTGGGGCACGCCGGAGGATCTGTGGCCCGCGCATTGGCGTGCCGAGATCGGTACGGCTTTCGAGTTCCTTTGCGCCACGCGGTGTTTCCTTCACTATCTCCGGGAGCGCGATGACAATCAGTTAAGTTACGAATGCCAGGACCGGGCATGCGCGCGTGGAATTGCGCGCCAGCCGGCAGCACTGCTGACCGCTGCGGACTGGATGCGTATCTACTTCCGCAATGCCCGCTCCATTTACCGGCTCACCATGCACCTGCTGGATGATAGCGCCCCGGCGCGGGCGGGGGTCTATGGCTTATTCCAGAATTGGAGGTCACGCCTCTCCAATGCGGATTTCTCGGTCCTCCGGGAGAATATCTACGTCCGTCAGCCTGCGGCCCTGGCGCAAGACCCCGCGCTGCTTTTGCGGCTGTTTGAGATGGTCGCGCGGCACGGGCTCGAACTCAGCCGGGATGCAGAAAGAGCGGTCACGGAAGCGCTAACTCGCGTCCCAGCCACGCCGTTGGATCCTTCAGTGTTCTTCGGTAACTTTCGGCAGATACTCCTTTTTCCCTGGGCGGCCAAAGCCTTGCGGGACATGAATCGCCTGGGTGTGCTCAGCGCTCTCTTCCCGGAGTTCCAGGTGATTGATTCCCTTGTCATCCGGGATTTCTTTCACCGCTACACGGTGGACGAGCACTCCTTCATGACCATTCAGAACCTGCACGCGCTTGCTCCACCTCGCTCGAGGTCTCAAGGCCGGGCCAATTCCGGCATGGGGTCGGAGTGGGAAGATAGACTCGCCGAGATACTCTCGGAACTGGAAAAACCGGAACTTCTCTACCTCGCCTTACTTTTTCACGACGTCGGCAAAGGCATGGAGGCGCCGGATCACATCGAGGGAAGTCTTCAGGCACTGGATGGGATCATGGCACGATTAGACCTCGTGCCGGGAGACCGCGCAAGCGTCCGGTTTCTGATCGCCAGCCATCTTGAGATGTCCACTACATTGCAGCGCCGGGACATATTCGACCCGGAAACAGTGCGAGAATTCGCGGGGAAAATCGAGACCTCCGAACGATTGAAGATGCTGTCCCTGCTGACCTATGCCGATATCAAGTCGGTCAATCCGGAAGCCTTGACGCCTTGGAAGACCGAACTGTTGTGGCGACTCTACGCCGCCACCGCGAATTACCTGGCGCGCAGCCTGGACAAGGAGAGAGTGAAGCCCGTGGCCGCCACCGTATCGCCGGCGGAGAAGATTCTGCCCCTGCTGGCGCCTTCGGCGACTCGAGAAGAAGTCGATAGTTTCCTCGAGGGCTTCCCTCGGCGATACCTGGCTACCCATTCGCCGGAGGAGATTGCGCTGCACTTTCAGTTGGCTCGGCGGCTTGGCCAGGAGGCTGTCCAGGTTGACCTGAGAACCCTGGGAAGTCTCCACGAGCTCACTGTCATCACCCTGGACCGACCGTTTCTCTTTGCTTCAATTACGGGGTCGCTAGCGGCTTGGGGGATGAGCATTGTGAAGGCCGACGCTTTTGCCAACACTGCGGGGGTGGTTCTGGATACTTTCAGATTCGTGGACCTTTATCACACCCTGGAATTGAACCCTTCGGAGGCTGACCGCCTCAAGTCGAACTTGGTCGACGTCCTTCAGGGCAGGATTGAACTCAGTAAGCTCATGAGTGGGCGCATCAGGCCTGGAAGCGTGCAGAAACCCAAAGTAACGATACCCACCCAGGTCCGTTTTGACGACACGAGCTCTTCCCACAGCACGCTGCTCGAACTGATCACCTACGACCGCCCGGGCTTGCTTTACCAGGTCAGTTCCGTTCTCGCCGAGCTTGGGTGCAACATCGAGATTGCCTTGATCGACACAGAAGGGGAAAAAGTGATCGATGTGTTCTACCTTACCTCACAGGGCAGGAAGCTCCTGCCCGAACTACAGGGAGCCGTCGAGAAGGCTTTGTTGTCGAAGCTCCAGGCCTCTGGCGGATCTGCGCTTTGAGAAAGGTGTCAGGTGTCTGGTGTCAGGTGTCAGGGGCCAGTTTTGAGCAAGCGGCGCGTAGGGGAAGAGAAGGTTTCAGGTGTCGGGTGTCAGGTTTCAGGGGGCGGCGGGTTGGGAAGGTCCCCTACCGATCTCCCCAATTGCTCTCTGCTTTTGAGGAGCGGAGGTGCAGATCGTCACTGCTTTTCGGGCCCCTGGCACCTGTTCTTCTGCTCGCGACTCGTCACTGCTTTTCCGGCCCCCGACACCTGACACCTGGCCCCTGACACCTGCTCTTCCGCCCCTGGCACCTGACACCCGGCACCTGACACCTGACACCTGCCCTTCCACCCGCCGTCTCCTATTTCCGAAAATTTTTTGCTCTCTTTGAAAGTCTTTTCTTGACGACGGCTTGCCTCTTACCTTAACTTTCCTACAGAGTTTGGAAATTCAGATTTCCGGGAAGTCAACATTCCAGTGGGACACGCTTCAACCGTCGGGGGGCGCGATCAGACAGGAGTGAAAATGAGGGTGAAAGCATCTTTCGGTGGTCTACTCGGACTCTTTTTCTTTGTGTTTTCAATCGGCGCGGGCTGGGCTCAGACTACGGGCACCATTCGCGGTACGGCTACAGATCCCTCCGGCGCGGTTGTGCCGGGTGCAAACGTCACGGTCATTCAGAGTGACACTCACGTTAGTCGCGCCACGACGACGAATGAGAGCGGGGACTACGAGTTTCCTGCCTTGCCTGTGGGACGCTACATCGTTGGAGTGCAGGCCGCCGGATTCAGGGAAGCCCGGCTTAACGAAATTGAGGTAAGGTTGGGTCACGTCACCGTGGTCGACGTCCGGTTGGAATTAGGCCAAATTTCACAGGTGGTTACGGCTGAGGCTGCCGCCCCCCTCATCGAAATCGCCAGCACACAGATTGGAGCGGTGGTGAATGATGTGGCGGTTGTCGAGCTTCCCCTGAATGCTCGCGACACCTATCAACTTCTCCAATTGCAACCCGGGGTCCAGTCGCAGGTGGGGTCAGACCTCTTCTATGGCAGCGATCAGCCGGGTGTGGTTTCGGTGAACGGCGGGCGCGGGCGTTCGAATAATTACACCGTGAACGGGGGCGAAGCCAACGACCAGTTTGTGAATCTGCCGGGGGTGCAACCTTCTCCGGATACCATCGAGGAATTCCGGGTCCTGACCAACACCTTCGACGCCGAATTTGGGCGCAATTCAGGCGCCGTGGTGAACGTGGTAACGAAGTCCGGCACCAACGCCTTGCACGGTGACCTGTATGAGTTCCTCCGCAACAATGTGCTCAACGCTCGTGGTTTCTTTGACACCGCAAAACCGGACTTCAAGCAAAATCAGTTTGGAGGCACTCTGGGCGGACCCATCCGCAAGGATCAAACCTTCTTCTTTAGCTCTTATGAGGGACACCGAATCCGGCAGGGAACTCCCTCGCCCGCCTTTCCTGTGCCCACCGCCGCCGAGCGGAGCGGCGATTTTTCTGCCGGGGGGTCTTTCATGGGGATATTGGACCCCTACGGCAAGGTGTCAGATGTCCTCAACTCTCGGCCGGGG
>JBEKVC010000043.1:0-17411 GCA_049514395.1 Terriglobia bacterium | reverse complement strand
CACCCCGCGCACCTCGGGGACTGGGGCTTGCAGTGCTTCTTTCCCACCGCGACCAGGAGCGCATGGAATTCGTTAAAAAGAGACGTATCGGGCGGTAAATGCGCGTGCAGAAACTCCTGGGTTTGATGGTAGTCCGCGGCCTCAGAGACGAATCCATGCCTGGCCAATACGCGCCGGGTGTAAGCATCCGCCACGAAGAGGGGACGCCGCACGGCGTAGAGGATGATGGCGTCAACCGTTTCCGGCCCAAGACCCCGGAGGTCCAACAGGCGGCGCCGGAGTTCATCCGTCGGCAGAGAGAATAGCCTATCCAACGAGCCAGCGTGCTCCCGCGAAAGCCAGTCAACAAAATCTCGGATGGTTCGAGCTTTCTGCCGGTAAAAGCCCGAGGGTCGCACACACGCCTGCAGACCGGAAAGGCAGGCGCGCCGTAATGCCTGCCAGCTTAGCAGGCCGGATTTGCGAAGATTGCGCAAAGCCAGGGTGGCGTTGTGCCACGTGGTATTCTGGGTGAGGATGGCCCCCAGAATGACTTCCAGACGCGTCCGGGCGGGCCACCACTGCTGGGGTCCGAAGCGGGCGCGCAGGACAGAGTAATAGCGGGGCAACAACTCGCCCGCGGGAATCCCCGGCTGCTTTGCCACCCGTTGCATATTCCAGAAACTTATACTCGCCTAAGAGCAAAGTCAAGAAACCCCGGCGGCCGAATGGGAAAACCGGGGATGCCAGAGGTGCAACCCAGACAATACCATGATGGACTGGAGGGTGAACTCGTATAGTGCCACAGGCCTGGGATGACGAGCCTTGCGCATAGTACGAAGGTACAATTGCCGGATCATCATGTTTGATCATAACCTTGACAGGACTACGGGAGTTTTCGTGGGATGCGATTTCCTGCGTGAATGCAAAGACTTGCCGTGACCACGGGCAGCGGTGGAACAATGCCCATTGATGGCGCTTCATCCAAAGTCAGGTGAGGGTTAGGGGAATGGCTGGGAAGCTTGGTGAAATCCTTCTAAAAGAGAACTTCATCACCCCCGATCAACTCAAGCAGGCTCTCGAACACCAGAAGGCGAACGGAGGGCGGCTTGGTAACTCGCTGGTGAGACTCGGTTTCATGAGTGATGAGGAGGTCATGGCGATCCTTTCTCGCCAATATGGTGTCCCCTCCATTAATCTGGACTGTTTTGAAGTTGATCCGGGCGTCACCAAGTTGATCCCCATGGATACAGCGCTGAAGTTTCAAGTGCTGCCGCTGAGCCGAGTGGGATCATCCTTGACGTTGGCCATGGTTGACCCGACCAACGTTTTTGCCATGGACGACATCAAGTTTATGACGGGCTTCAACATTGAGCCTGTGGTGGCGTCGGAAACGGCCATTGCCGAGGCGATAAAGAAGAATTACGGGAGCGTCGAGGAGCAGGAACGGAAGAGAGAACTGGAAGAAATGGTTAGCTTCATCGGCGAGGGGGGAGATGAGGCCCTCGAGCTCGAGGCAGAGGATGAAGCGGCATTAAACCTGGAGCAACTCGAAAAGGCGGCGGAGGAAGCGCCCGTCATCAGGCTCGTGAACTATTTCCTGACCGATGCCGAGAAGCGGGGAGCCAGCGACATTCACATGGAACCGTACGAGAAGGAATACCGTGTTCGGTACCGGATTGATGGCGTCCTGCAGACCATCATGAGCCCGCCCAATAAGCTCCGCGACGCGATCATCAGCCGCGTCAAGATCATGTCCAGGCTGGATATTTCCGAAAAGCGGCTTCCGCAGGATGGCCGCATCATGATCAAGATGCTGAGGGATGGGAAGAAGAAGGCACTCGATTTTCGCGTTTCGGTTCTTCCCACCCTGTACGGGGAAAAGATTGTCATGCGGCTGCTGGATAAAGAGAACCTGCATCTGGACATGACCAAGCTGGGGTTCGAACCGGAATCCCTGGCAAAGTTCCAGAAGGCCATATTCAAGCCTTATGGAATGGTTTTGGTCACCGGTCCAACGGGCAGCGGCAAGACCAACACCCTCTATTCCTCCATTGCCCAGTTGAACAGCCCTGACACTAATATCTTGACCGCTGAAGATCCGGTGGAATTCCAGTTGCCCGGGATCAACCAGGTTCAGATGAAAGAGCAGATCGGCCTGAACTTTGCTACGGCCTTGCGGTCGTTCCTCCGCCAGGATCCCAATATCATTATGGTGGGAGAGATCCGCGACTTTGAGACGGCGGAAATAGCCATCAAGGCGGCGCTTACAGGCCACCTGGTTTTTTCAACCGTTCATACCAACGACGCCCCTTCAACCATATCGCGCTTGATGAACATGGGGATCGAGCCCTTCCTGGTGGCGACCTCGGTGAATCTTATCTGCGCGCAACGCCTCGTGCGCCGCCTCTGTGAGGAGTGCAAGATAGAGGATAAGGTCTCCCCGCAGGTTCTGATGGACGCCGGCTATGCGCCGGATGAGGCCCATACCGTCAAAGTCTGGAAGCGGCAGGGCTGCCCAGCCTGTGGCAACAAGGGCTACAAGGGCCGGATTGGTCTGTATGAAGTGGTGGAAATCACCGATGAGATTCGCGAACTGATCCTGGTGGGGGCTTCGGCGCTTGAACTCAGGAAGAAGGCCATCGAGCAGGGTATGATGACCCTTCGCCGCAGCGGGCTGGTCAAAGCGGCGGCTGCGGTGACGACTCTTGAAGAAGTGATGCGGGAGAGCGTTCTATAGGGCGTCTTCGCGAATGGGGGGTCTTCTGGCCGGGGCGGGGAGAGCGAATTTATGCCAGTGCCGAGTCTTAGCGATCTTTTGAAGCGGATGGTCGATATGGGAGGTTCCGACCTGCATATTTCCACGAACTCCCCGCCCAGAATTCGCCTTCATGGCGAGCTGAAACCGCTTGAGGGTGTGCCACCTCTCGGTCCGGCGGATACCAAGCAACTGGCCTATAGCGTCCTGACCGACGGGCAAAAGCACCGTTTTGAAGAGGATCTTGAGCTCGACTTCTCCTTTGGGATCAAGAATATCGCGAGATTCCGGGGCAACCTGTTCAATCAGCGTGGCGCCGTGGCCGGAGCATTCCGGTTGATCCCTTTTGAAATCAGGACCTTTGAACAGTTGCGGTTGCCTCCCCTGCTGGGGAATCTCTGTGAGAAGCCACGCGGGTTGGTTCTGGTGACCGGGCCGACAGGGAGCGGGAAGTCAACCACCCTGGCGACCATGCTCGACCTGATCAACCAGGCACGCTACGAGCACATGCTCACCATCGAAGATCCTATCGAGTTTATCCATTCCCACAAAAAGTGCCTGGTGAACCAGCGCGAGGTTCACGCGGACACCCATTCCTTTGCGAACGCGTTGCGTGCCGCGCTACGCGAGGACCCTGACATTGTGCTGATCGGCGAAATGCGTGATCTGGAAACCATCGAGTCCGCGCTCCGCATAGCAGAGACCGGGCATCTTACCTTTGCGACATTGCACACGAACTCTGCTTCTTCCACCATTAACCGCATTATTGATGTCTTCCCTTCGCACCAGCAGGCGCAGATTCGCGCTCAACTCTCAATGGTGCTGGAAGGCATTCTGTGCCAAGCGCTTCTGCCTAGGGCGGACGGGAGGGGCCGAATCTTGGCGGCAGAGATTCTGATTCCAAACCCCGCCATCCGGAACCTCATCCGGGAAGACAAGGTTCACCAGATTTATTCTGCCATGCAGTTGGGGCAAGAAAAGTTCGGCATGCAGACTTTCAATCAGGCGCTTTATTCTCTGTACGCGCAAAGGCTGATTACCCAGGAGACAGCCTTGTCGCGTTCGAGCAACGTGGACGAACTCAAGGATATGATCGACCGTGGCAGCGCCGCGGGCGGAGTAGGGCAACAACCCCTGGCCTCCCATGGTCCTATCCGCAGGTAGGGGCGGTGGCTAATACTGGGACCGCAAAAATTACTTGCCACGGTCCTCAAGCGTGGGGGCAGTGCAAGGAACCGTGAGGTGGACTGATGCCGCAGTTTGAATATCGAGGAACGTCACGTACAGGCACGCTGGTCAGCGGGGTGAGGGCGGCGCCGACCCGCGAGGCCCTGGACGCGGCGCTGCGCCGGGAGCAGGTCACACCGGCCCGCATCGTGGCGAAGCGCGTCATCGCCATTCCCAAACCGAAAGTGCGGGGGAAAGTGGGCGCCAAAGAACTGGCGATTTTCACCCGCCAGTTCTCGGTCATGATTGATGCCGGTCTTCCGCTGGTTCAGTGCCTTGAAATCCTCTCCGGCCAACAGGAGAACAAGGCTTTTGCCAAGGTGCTGGCCGGGGTTCGCAGGACGGTTGAAGGCGGCTCGACTCTCGCCAATGCGCTGCGCGAATATCCCAAGGTATTTGACGATCTCTATACGAACATGGTCGAGGCGGGCGAGACCGGGGGTATGCTGGACGGCGTTTTGCAGCGACTCTCCGGGCATATTGAAAAAGCCGTCAAGTTGCGGAGGGCGGTGACCTCAGCCTTGATATATCCCTCGGCCGTAGTGCTCATCGCGGGGGGCGTGATCTTCATCCTCTTGTGGAAGGTCGTACCCATTTTTGCCACCCTTTTCGCCGGTCTGGGTGTGGACTTGCCTTTGCCGACCCGCATAGTTATTGGTCTCAGCAACGCCATTGCAAGCTTTGCTTTGCCCTTAGTGGTTCTGCTGGGCCTGGGCGGATACGGCCTGAAGGTTTACTACGCCACGCCCCAGGGACGCATGGTCATTGATACTTTCATCCTCAAGCTCCCCATCCTGGGCGGCCTGATGCGCAAGATCTCGGTGGCGATGTTTACTCGTACGCTGGGTACCCTGATTGCGAGCGGCGTTCCAATGCTGGAGGCCATGAATATTACAGCGCGCACGGCGGGCAATGCGGTGATTGAGAACGCCATCCTGGAGGTTCGGAAGGCCATCGAAACAGGCCGGACCATCGTGGATCCCCTGCGCGAAACCGGCGTTTTCCCCAACATCGTGGTGCAGATGATCGGGGTGGGCGAGCAGACCGGATCACTGGACGCCATGCTCCAGAAGATTGCCGACTTTTACGAAGATGAGGTGGATGCGGCAGTCGGCGATCTCTTAACGGCGATGGAACCGATGATCATTCTTTTCCTGGGTGTGGTCGTCGGAGGGGTGGTAATTTCGATGTATCTTCCCTTGTTCAGCTTGATCTCAAAACTGGCAGGTTAGTTTCTGCAACTTGGCCCACGATTCCGTCCAGGGCTCCTGAAGAGGGGGCGCAAGCTTGTCCTTTCCGGTGGCTGGACCCCATCCTGCCCAGGAATGCTCAGGGTTTAGTGGCGCATCCGAAGCCGGACCAGGGATGATGATAAATCCTTTGGCGCGTGAAAGGGGTATTGACGGCTGCACGGAAGCGCATAGAATTGTGGGCTGGTAGGCTTCTTCATGGAAGAACGCTCTTCCCTTAATTCGACCACCGTCTCCGCCGGGTTGCCTGACCAGTTGAAGGCGTGGCTCCCCTGGGTGACCAAAATCCGGTTCGTCATTATCAGCTTTGTTTTCGCCATCGATTACGCCATTCGAACCCTTGTCGCCAACCCTCCCAACCCTGCATCCTTCAAATACTTCGGCATCGTCATTATTCTCTGGTACGTCGTTGGCTTGTATTATCTGATTTACAATCAGCTAAGCCGGGACTACCTCTTGCAGGCATACCTGCAGATCTTCTCCGACATCCTCATCATCACCGCCATATTGCACCTCACGGGAGACTTGGAAAGCAATTACTTCTCGCTTTACCTGGTGGTGATCATTCTTTCCACGATCCTCCTTCCTCGGGGACGGGTCTTCCTGGTGGCGGCGGTATGCTTCGTTTGCATGGGCGGAGTGCTGGAATTGGCCTATCTCCCAAGTATCTATCCCGACTTCGCGGACCATTATCCGGCCCTCCGCTTTCTCGTGACCTCCTCGCCCTATGCGGTGGACTTGCGCACCCTGCAGGTCAAGATTGGGGGAAGCCTTTTCGGTTTCTTCGCTGTCGCCTACCTCTCCAGCCATCTGGCGGAAAGTCTCCGCAAAGTCGGAGAAGAACTCAGGCACAAGAGCGGGCAGGTGGTCAGCCTGCAAGCCAAAACCGAGAACATCCTGGAGAGCATGCGCGATGGGCTGATGAGCACGGATTCGGAAGGTTTCGTCAGTGAGTTGAATAGCTCGGGTGCCGCCATATTGGGCCGCAAGCCTGAAGAGCTGCGTGGAAAACCCATTCAATCTCTTTTCCCCGACTTGCAGACCCAGGCTCCTTCGGTCCCTAACGGAAACGCCTTTCCTACGCGACAGGAAGTAACGTATCTGCATCCGCGCGGTGAGCGCCGCATCCTCGGTATTTCTGTTTCGCCACTGATTGTCCCGGAAATCGGTGCGGTCGGTTACGTACACAATTTCCAGGACCTCACGGAGGAAAAACGCCGGGAAGCCGAGTACCGCACCAAGGATCGCATGGCGACACTGGGCCGCATGGCAGCCGGCATCGCGCACGAGATCAGGAATCCGTTGGCGTCTATTGCCGGCTCCGTCAAGCTGTTGCAGTCAATTTCGCGTTTGGATGAGGACCAATCCAAGTTAATCGAGATTGTGAGCAGTGAGTCTGAGCGACTCAATAAACTGGTGTCTGATTTTCTTCTCTATTGTCGGGAGCAGCGCCATGAACTCCAAGAAGTTGATCTGGGCAATCTGATCGGAGAGACTCTGGTTTTGCTTTCGCACCATCCGCTGTTCGGAGCCAATGTCCGCGTGGAGAAGCGGGTTCCTGCCAAGCCCCTCCTGATCTGGGCGGATGCCGACAAGTTGCGTCAGGTATTCTGGAATATATCGGACAATGCGCTCAAAGCCATGCCGGATGGGGGGCAGTTGACGGTGCAAGCTGAGGAAGCCAGCGAAAAGACCGTTCGCGTGACCCTGAGTGACACTGGAGTGGGATTTACGGAGCTGCAGCTCGAAAAAGTCTTTGAGCCCTTTCAACCGGGATTCAGCGGTGGGACAGGCCTCGGACTGGCGATCGTTTACCAGATTATGCAGGGACTCCAGGGCACGATCAAGGTGGAATCGAAAGCTGGCAAGGGTGCGAGGTTTGTGCTTGAATTACCCAGGAAGCCTGCTCCCGTGGCCGCAGAGCAAACGCGTTTCACGTCGGCGGTTGCCAGTCGGTGATGAGGTTTTGCAGAAAAACTGTGCCTAGGGGAAGTTAAATGGCTCGGCTGCTGATTGTGGACGACGAGAAGTCGTTGTGCCAAATGTTGGAGATTGTCTTCCGCAAGGACGGCCACCTTGTCGAGACGGTGTCCAGAGGCCAAGCGGCGAAAAAGAAGATCGAATCCCAGGTCTACGATCTTATTATCTGCGACATCCGTATGCCGGACCTGACGGGCATTGAACTGCTCGAGTTCTTCCGCGAAAGTCGCAATCCCGCGGGTTTCATTTTGATTACGGCTGTCCCCACGATGTCCACGGCCATCGACGCTCTCAACCTGGGAGCCTATCAGTACGTTATCAAGACGGATAAACTGGTTGAGGAACTGAAACTCACCGTTAATCGGGCGCTGCAAGAGTTGGCGTTGCGTGAAGAGAATGTGCGCCTGCGCCGGGAATTGCTCCGCGTCTTTGCGCATAACAACATTATTGGCCAAAGCCGGCAGATTCAGAGCATCCTCGAAATGGTGCGGACCGTGGCCCCCACCGCCAGTACGGTCTTGATTACGGGCGAGAGCGGGACCGGCAAAGAGTTGGTAGCGCGGGCCATTCATGAGGCCAGCTTGCGGCGCGAAAGGCCCTTCGTTTCCATCAACTGTGGGGCCTTTCCGGAAACCCTGCTGGAAAGCGAGCTGTTTGGATATCTCAAGGGGGCCTTCACCGGTGCGGATGCCAACCGTAAGGGCATCATCGAATCCGCCCACGGGGGCACGTTATTCCTGGACGAAATCGGGGAGACAAGCCCCACGATGCAAGTCAAGCTTCTGCGCGTCCTGCAGGAGAGAAAGGTACGACCGCTGGGAGGAAGCACCGATATTTCGATCGACGTGAGATTGATTGCCTCCACGAACCGCGATTTAAAACGCATGGTGGCGGGGGGACAGTTTCGGGAGGACTTCTACTACCGCATCAGCGTCATACCTATCCACGTCCCTCCCTTGCGGGAGCGACCTGACGACATTGGGCCTCTAGCGCGCAACTTTCTGCGGAAATTTGGCTTGCAGATGGGGAAGGGGGTGCTGGATTTCGATCGAGACATCCTGGA
This sequence comes from Terriglobia bacterium, assembly GCA_049514395.1. Lineage (GTDB taxonomy): Bacteria > Acidobacteriota > Terriglobia > UBA7540 > UBA7540 > CAVROP01. Next base: position 9,154 of record JBEKVC010000043.1, on the reverse strand, counting down.
TGTTTTCGAACGTTATCCCTGGCCGGGAAATATCCGGGAACTCGAAAACGCGGTCGAATATGCGGTGGCCGTGTGTGGGGAACACGATGGCCGGGTATGCCTGGAACACCTGCCTCAATCAGTGACTGGTATCACTCAGAGCGGTGAGACCACAGTTCAAATTCCCCCGGAAGGGTTGGATTTCGAGACCCGTCTATCGCAAGTCGAAAAGCAGTACCTGCTTGCTGCTTTGCGTGCCGCGGAAGGCGTTCGAACTCATGCTGCGGAACTTCTTCACATGTCCTACCGATCGTTTCGACATTATGCCAAGAAATACAACATCTGAGGCCAGTGAATTGGATGCAGGGTCTCACCTTCAACTCACCCCTCTCTCGGAAGAACCCGCGAGCCGTGGAGCCTTTTTTTTCGGCCAAGACATTGACCGGTTGGCCATCCCGCTCCTGATTGTCTTTTCCCTCGCCCTGTATATCGCAACCACCGGCTACGACTTGGTTGGGGATGACGCCATCTTGATTGGGGGCAATCCCTACGTGAGAAGCTTCCATTTTCTGCGCGAGATCTTCACGCAAAACTTCTGGAGCTTTCGCGGCGCGCGTGGGGATAGTATCTACTACCGGCCGTTGGTCATGTTCACTTTTCTGGTGCAGGCGATGTTGTTTGGTCCTCGACCCGGCCCCTTTCATCTCTTCAATGTCCTCCTGAATGCTTGGGTAGTGGTGATGGTCTATCAACTCGGCAAAAGGTTCTGGCCCAAAGGGAGCGGAGCCTTGTGGGGCGCCTTGCTGTTCGCCGCCCTGCCTGTTCACACCGAGGATGTGGCGACTGTCTCAGGGATTTCTGATGTCGAATGCGCAGCATTCTTCTTGGCGGCGCTTCTGATCTACACCAAGCCCGCCAGCGGAGGAGGCTTTTCGCGGGTCCGAGCGTGGATGAGCGGGGTAATGTTTCTCCTGGCGGCGCTGTGCAAAGAGGTTGCGCTGGCTATCCCTGTGCTCATGGTCTTCTTCGAGCATTTCATGCGGGGCGACAAAGCCACGCGATTCGGCGAGCGCCTGAGCCGCTACATGCCCACCTTCTTGGTGTCGGCATTCTATATCGTCGTTCATCTGGCCGTGATCGGGGATATTTCCAGCGTCGGGCCACCCAGTCGCATGCGTCTGAGGGAATCCCTCATCTTCGGCTTTACGCAGCTCGGCGAATATACCGGCAAGCTTCTCTGGCCTCAACACCTTTCCTATTCCTGGAAGTTCCATCCCCCCCTAACTTGGCGGGATCCGGCAGTGCTCCTGGGAATGTTGTTCGCACTTTGGGCGGCGGGAGTGGTGGTGGCTTGGTGGCGGCAGGACCGGCCTGTCAGTTTCGCCATGATTTGGTTCTTCTTGACTCTTGCTCCTGTCCTCAACATCGCCGGAGTAGGTGTTTCCGCTTATGGGGAGAGATTCCTCTACATCCCCTCGGTAGGAATCTGCTGGCTGGCCGGCGAAGGCCTGAGGAGCTTGACCGATATGGGAGCAGGCCGGCGCGCATGGCTGAGGGTCGTCGCGGTAGCGCTCGGCCTTGTCTTGTTACTGGCGGCAGCGGTCCGGGTCTTCGTGAGACTGCCGGCATGGCGGAATAACTTCACCCTGGGTCTGGCCACTGTACGTGAAGACCCCAACGCCGCCATGTTCCATATCTACTTGGGGAACAATTACAGAGGAGAGGGCAACCGTGGGCTCGCACGTATCGAGTACGTGGCGGCGATAGCATTGGACCCCCTTGCCGGCGAAGCTTTCGTGAACTTGGCGGGTGTCTTTTTGGACGACGGGAACGCGAGTGCCGCTGAGGAAGTCCTGAGGCGCGGCGCTCAGTTGAACCCCACTTTTTCGAAGCCACTCTTCGCCTTGGGTAAGATTGCGCTCGGACGAGGTGGCCGGGAAGAAGCTCGTGATTTGTTTGCCAGAGCGTTGTCTGTTGACCCGAATGACTCCGAGGCCCTTTTTGAGCTTGGGCGTTTGTCGCTGCAAGACGGGCGTCTCGACGAGGCAGAGAACCTTTTCAGCCGGCTTGTAGTGGTTGCCCCTTCGTTTGCGCTGGCTCACCTGGACCTGGGGGCCGTTTTCTCGCGCGAAAAGAAATTCGGGGACGCGGAAGCCGAGTTCCGGCGCGCCATCCAACTCGCTCCAGACAGCGAGGCGCCTCTTCTGGCGCTTGCCGGTGTTTACGAAGATCAAGGCAAGCTGGTGGCGGCACTCGACCTCTACCGGCAGATTGTGAGGGCCGCCCCCAACTCTGGAAACGCACAGTTTCGGCTTGGCGTCCTCGCGCTAAAAATGGGAAAAGGCGATGAGGCAATCAGTGCACTTGGGAAAGCGGTCGCGGCTCAGCCCAAGTCAGCCCTAGCCCACGCGCAGCTTGGTCTGGCTTACCTCGATTTGGGCGACCCTATTAGCGCGAGGCGGGAAATCCAGGCGGCCAAGCTCCTTGACCCCCATGAGGACACGGTAAAGATGGCCCTGCGGAAGCTACAGCCTTAAGCGCCGTCTTGTCCGCAGGTTGGCAAAGAGAGCCACAAAGAGAACACTCGGGCACGGTCTTACTTACTACCTTGAAAATGCTATAAATACTATTGGAGTGACAAAATCCGTCGCGCGGTTTGGACAAAAAGCGGCAAAGAGAATGTGCCGGAAGGCGCAGAACCTGGAAGGGTTTTTAATTGCTACGCTAAGTATCTGAATACAAGACGGTTGGCCATGATGGAAAAAGGCTCCGGATTGCTGCGTTGGCAGGAAAAGTGCCATATCATAAGTGGCATGGATTCATGGGAGTTGAGTTTGAGAAGGAGGATGAATGAGGAAAAGTCAACGAGGTTTTTCACTGATTGAATTGCTGATCGTTGTCGCGATCATTCTAATCATTGCGGCAATCGCCATCCCGAATCTCCTGCGTTCGCGTATTGCAGCCAATCAGGCTTCTGCGGTGGGATCACTCCGCACCCTCAACACAGCGGAGGTCACCTACTCGGTTACTTACAACACCGGCTACACTCCGACCCTGGGCGACTTGGGCCCCCCGGCTGCCGGACAGAACCCTGTCGCCACGGCTTCGGGATTAATTGACAGTGTTCTCTCGGGATCGGCCGTCGGAACTGCAACCGCCACAACGAGTTCGAAGAGTGGTTATACGTTTCTCTACACGCCAGGCGCCAGTGATACGACTGGCAGGTATAACACTTACTCGATCACCGCCACGCCGGTCAATTTTGGAACGACTGGGACCAACTACTACTACACCGATCAGTCCGGCGTAATCCGTCAAAACAGCACGGCGCTGGCCGGTTCGAGCGACTCGCCTCTGGCTGGTTAGGCATTGGAAACAACGAAATTATACGTATGGGGAGGGTAGGGGGCCCTCCCTTTGTTTTTGTAGGCGCCTTGGAACGAAGCTTCCGCCGACCTCCAGTTTCATATTGCAATTGCAGATTAAACTCTCAGGACGAAATCACCTTCGAGCTGCCAATTGCCGCGTCCATTTGCGCTTGGTCTGCTTTTGACCTTTGACCTTCGCCCCTTGACTTGTGTCGCCCAGCACTGAGAATTTCAAATATGTCTGGTTAGACTTCCCTAGAGTTGTTGTCATCAGGTATATTAGTCCCGGGTCCGTGGCGACGGCATGCGACCGCGCCACAGGAGGGAGGTAGCCGCCCAGATACGGCGCGTTGAGCATGCTGGCCCTTGAAACCATCGAGCTGACCAAAGACTACCGTCTGGGTTTCTGGCGCAACCGGGTTAAGCGGGCACTCGACCGGCTTAATCTCAGGGTGGAGGCCGGCGAGGTTTTCGGGTTGCTCGGACCGAACGGCGCCGGCAAGACAACTACGCTGAAGTTGCTCTTTCGCTTGATTTTCCCCACCTCAGGAACGGCTCGCATCCTGGGGAAGCCACTCGAAGACATCTCAGTTCGGTTTCGCGTCGCCTACTTGCCAGAGAATCCCAGCTTCTACGAGCATCTGACCGCGGTGGAGTTCCTAAACTACGTAGCATCCCTGTTTGGTTTGTCGGCTACTGAACGCCGCCGCCGCCTCGGCGAACTCATCGACCAGTTGGGTCTCTCCGCCTCCCGCCACGTTCCGCTACGCAGGTTTTCCAAAGGCATGATTCAGCGGTTAGGAATTGCTCAGGCCTTGATCAATGACCCTGACTTGGTGTTCTTGGACGAGCCCATGTCCGGCCTGGACCCGCTAGGCAGAAGGGAAGTGCGTGAGGTCATATTGCGGTTGAAGGAGCGGCAGAAGACAGTATTCTTCTCCACCCATATTCTCGCGGATGCTGAGACGCTTTGCGGCCGAGTCGCGGTTCTCCACCACGGCCGGCTGCAGGGTTGTGGAGAGTTGAACACAATCCTTTGCCTGGGAGTTTCCACCACCGAGTTGGTGCTCGAAGGCCCGTCCGCAGAGGTCCTGGCAGAGCTCATGCCTTATACGTCGTCGCTCGTCCGGACAGGAGAACGAGTGCGCCTCGAGATACCGGAGGAAAGCCAAGTTCAACCAACCCTTGAGGTTATCCTGCGCAGCCGAGCGAAGTTGATCTCCGTAAATCCGGTAAGGAGGTCGTTGGAGGATTACTTCCTTCAGAAAGTCGGCGCCTCGGAGTAGTGCTTTTTAGTCGAGGAGTCGAGAGTCGACAAGTCCAAGAGTTACAGACCTGTTCTTCGACTTTCTAATAGGATGCTGGCCCCAGTCGAGAAGCCGAAAACGTGGTCTTTCCCTCCTGGACTTGTCGACTCTCAACTCCTCGACTTTACTGGGAGCGAGCATGCGCGTGGCCACAATTGCCCTTCATACATTTAAGGAATCGGTTCGCGAAAAAGTTCTGTACAATCTGGTAGCCTTTGCACTCCTGCTGATCGGAGCCGCGATCCTGTTCGGAAGCATTTCGGTGGGGGTGGAACAGATTATCCTGATAACTCTGGGGCTCACCTCGATTTCGGTATTCGGCCTGCTGATTGCCATTTTCATTGGAATCGACCTCGTCTCGAAAGAGATCGAACGCCGGACGATCTACAATATCCTCTCCAAGCCCGTCTCCCGCCCGGAATTCATTCTCGGGAAATACTTGGGACTTCTGCTCACCCTCTTTGTGAACACGGCGATCATGACGGTGGGCTTCTACGCGGCTTTGTTCTATCAAAAGCGCGCCCTGCTGCTGGACGACCTTAGGTTTCTCGGTGCTGTCTATTTCATCCTGCTCGAACTGGCCATGGTGGTGGGGATCGCTGTGGTCTTTTCCTGTATATCCACCCCGGTGCTATCCGCCGTATACACTTTTTGCCTTTATGTAATCGGGAATTTCTCGGCCGACTTACGCGCCTTCGGCCAGGAAACCCAGAGCGCGCTGCTCGGGACTTTGTGTGACGTCCTTTATTACTTGCTGCCCAATTTCGGGAATTTTAATGTTATCACTCAGGTGGCCCACGCGGAGAAGATCCCGGGTTACCTGTGGCTTGGCAACTCTCTTTACGCTCTTCTATACATCGCAGCCCTTCTGGGCATGGCAGTCCTTATCTTTGAGGAACGGGAATTCCGATGACATCTTCCTCTGAGTCCCTTTCCCAACCTCGCCTCCGCCGGCCTGTCTGCTGGCTTTTGCTTTTGCTGTGCCTTTTAGGATTGATCCCCAACCAACGGAGCATTGACCTCCGAAGGGGAAGTGACCGGGGAGCCGCCGACGTCTTATTTCTGCCCTCAGGCAAGTTTCTGCGTCAACTCAGCTTGGGATACGAAGGGTTACTCGCCGACATTTATTGGACGCGAGTAGTGCAATATTTTGGTGGAAAAGGACTGGCCCATTCCACAGAGTTCAACCTTTTGGGGCCTTTGCTTCAGATCACTACCGACCTGGATCCCCACTTGCTCATTGCTTACCGTTTCGGCTCGATTTTCCTTGCGGAGAAGCCACCTCGGGGAGCAGGTCAACCTCTGGAAGCACTGGCGCTTTTGCATCGTGGCATCGTTGCCAATCCAGACCACTGGCGGCTATGGGAAGATGTTGGCTTCATTTACTACTGGGATTTGAAAGATTACCCTGCTGCGGCGCGAGCGTTTCAAGCCGGGAGCGAGAGGCCGGGAGCCATGGAGTGGATGCGGGTTATGGCAGCGCAGGTGGCGGCGCAGGGCGGCCAACTCGCCACTTCCAGATTCCTCTGGTCCGAAATCGCCCGCCAGGCTGGCAACGAGCAGATACGCAAGAACGCTGAGGACCACCTGATTGCCATCGAGGCAGAGGAAGAGATAACCAAACTGGACCAGTTGATCGCCCTCTACAACTCGCGGCAAGGACGACCCGCGCGCTCCTTCCAGGCGCTGGTTGTCGCAGGTTACCTGCGCGCTTTGCCGCGCGATCCTTTGGGGGTACCTTACATCTTTGATGCCGGCGGCCGTGTCCGATTGAATCCTCGAAGCTCGGTTGACTTGGGCTTGCTAGAGTAGCGGCGACGCTACGCAGTGGCTAGTCGTTAGTGGCTAGTGGTTAGTGCCGAGTTCGCCTATAGGTCGGCATGCGTTGTGGATGTGGATAGCGGATAGTGATCGGTGCCTAGGGGCTAGTGGGTGATGGCTCCACTAACCACTAGCCACTAGCCGCTAACCACTACGACCGCCGGCCGGGAGTGGCGAAGTGGAGCAACTCCGTTTCATTTTTTGGGAATTATTGAAAATCCTGGGGGTGGCTTTTACCAGCCTGCTGGCGGCCAAGGCAGTGGCGAGCCGGAAGGCGACAGGAGACAACAGCCTGGCGAGCCGGTTGGCTCGCGCCAAGCCGTGGTTGTATGCTGTTATTCTGGCGCTGGTCGGCTTCGGCGCTTGGAACCTGGGTTACGATATAGCGGCAGAGGTGTACTACTGGGCCAGTTTGAGTGATGCACAGAACTCCCGATTTTCCAACGCGTACCTCAACTCTCTTCAGGCGGTTGTGTTGCGTCCGGGGGTTCCACGTTATTGGCAAGCCCTTGAGGCGGCAAAATTCAGTTTGGGCCAGTTTGCCTCCGTGGTTGACGACTTGCCGGCCATCCAGCGCCTCACGGGCGGAGATTTGGACGAAGTGGATTCATATCGGTTTGCGCTCTGTCTGTTTCTCTTGGGACGATACGATGAGGCGCTGAGCATCACCGGGCGAGTTATCAGTCAAAATCGTTTCTATATGCCTCCCTACATTCTTCAAGGGGATGTCCTGACGGCCCAACGGAAGTATGGCGAAGCTCAGCAGGCCTTCGTGGCGGTGCTCCAGATCCTTCCCACTGACCAGGCGGCGGTCGAAGGCTTGGCGCACGCCTACTTCCTGGAAGGGAACCGCCAGCAGGCTCTCAAAGTTCTCGATGAAACATCCAAGCTCCCCTTTTCAGCCGAGGCGCAAAAAAGATTCGAGGCGCTGAAAGGCCTGTATGGTCAGTAACCGCCGGCTGATTATTCGTCCGCGTCTGGAAGACCTGGTGGCTCTCGCCTTTTTTTTGATCAACTTGACTTTGCGTGTCGTGTGCCGGGGGGCGGAACATACGAGCCTTGGCCCGGCCGACGTCCTGATCATTATTCCCGCCGTGACTTTGCTCCTGGCGAAGGAATTGGTCCATTATTTCGTCTTCGGGAAAAAGGAGTCTTCCGGTTCCTCCGCTGACCCGCGATTGTTCGTCCGGCCCTATTGGGAAATCATCCGAGACTGGTTCCCGTTTCTGGTGATCCTGCTCATGTACTACTCACTTTGGGGTGGCGCTACGCATCTCCTGGTCCCACAGGACCGTGACCGGGAATTGATTATCCTGGATCAGAGATTGTTTGGTTTTCAGGCAAGCTTGGCGGTCCAGCGTTTCATTACGCCGCCGCTGACGGCCTGGATGGAGTTTTCTTATTTCTTTCACGTCTTGAACATCCCCATTGTCGCCTGCTTTGTATATCTGTGCCGCCCTCGCCCGCGCTTCCGGGAAATGATGAGCGGGCTTATGGTGGTCACTTTCCTGGGACTTCTCGGCTACCTTGTGGTTCCCGCGATCGGTCCGATGTACACCTTGCACGACGTCTATACTGTTCCACTCAGCCAACCGATTTCCCTCTTCAACCAGCAACTCGAATTCATGGATTTTGCTCGCATCCATCGAGACGTTTTTCCCAGCATGCATGTGGCGATTTCCTTTCTCGTGTGGCTTTATGCCTTTCGCAACTCGCGGCCTCTTTTCTGGCTGTTGTCCCCGCTTATCTTGAGCCTTTGGGTCTCCACCATTTACCTCCGCTACCATTACCTCGTCGATGTCGCGGCGGGTTTCGTCCTGGCTCCCGCGAGTTTCCTGCTCGGCAACTGGCTATTTGGGCGTTTCGGCGATTTGGCGCTCCCCATCCCCATTCCGGCGGCATGGGCCGAAGGATTAGCTCGAATGGGGGTCACCAGCACGGGGAAAGCCCATAAGCCGTCAGGCAGGACTGAGAAACAACCATGAGCGCGGATCGCCTCAGCAGGGAAGATGCTCAAACGGAACAGGCCTCTGGGGCCTCAGCCCCTCGCGGCCTCGTACGGTTTGCTACTCACCAATTGCTCGCGGTTCTTATCCTTGTTGCGGTCTTGCCCTACCTTAACTCGCTGTTAAACGGCTTTGTACAAGACGATAACCGTCAGGTGGTGTCTAACCCCTACCTGCGCAGCTTTTCCCACTTGCGGGAAATCTTTGCCACCAATGTGTGGTCGTACGTCGGCGCGCAAGGCATGACTAATTACTTCCGCCCCCTGATGACGTTTGGGTACCTCCTCTGCTACCAATTTCTTGGACCCTTGGCCTACGGATTTCATTTGGCCAACGTGGTCCTGAATGCCGGAGTGGTCTGCCTGGTGTTCCTCGTTACCGAACGGATTTTCCGGGACCGAACGTTGGGCTTTGTGGCGGCGGTCATATTCGCGCTGCATCCGATCCATAGCGAGTCCGTTGACTGGATCGCCGCCGTGACAGACCTCCAGCTCACGTTGTTCTACTTGCTGGCCTTCTGGTTTTTCCTCCGGGTTGCGAAACCAGGCGGAAAGCGCTCTGGCGCGGCAGAACTTGGAATGGTCCTGAGCTTCACATTGGCGCTGTTGGCCAAAGAACCGGCAGCGACGTTACCTTTCCTGGCAACCTTTTATGAGCACTTTCTGCGCGACGA
>JBEKVC010000042.1:0-17579 GCA_049514395.1 Terriglobia bacterium | reverse complement strand
TCCGTCCTCGCTTCAGCCCGTACGAGCGGCTCTTCACCCACTCCCGCCACTTCGCCTTATCGACGAGCACTCCAGAATCCACTTCCTCACCGTCGCACGACGGGAGGGAATAAATTCACAGCTTCATGGCGGTGTGTCCGAGGGGCAGTTCCCATTCGCGCTGCAGGCGCCGGGCCCCGAAGGTGGGCAGCCGACGACGCAGTTCGAGCACCCGCTGGGCCAGCTCGCCCGTGATCTTGTGCGGACAGGAGTGGGGGGCGCGCGAGAGTTCCTGTAAGCCTTTCAGCCCCTGCTGCTCATAGCGCCGCAGCCACTTGCGGGCCGTGGGCACGGTGGTGCGGTAGGCCCGGGCGGCCGCCTTGATGCCGTGCTGGCGGGCGTAGGTGACCAGTTGGAGGCGATAATTAAAAGCGTTCTTCATGTGACGAACCACATCGAAGTAGGGGACGGGAGCCGGCATAGGGCGCTGATTTTACCCCGACCGGCGGCTGCCTTGGTCCCCCCCCCACCAAGGCAGCCATCTCTCTCCTCCTCCACTCACTCACACACTTCAATCCCACAGGGGGGATACGATGTACCAGGGCTATGCCAACGCCACGCGCGCGTTGACTTGCCGGTACACGCGGCGTATGCTGACGGCAACCTGCCAGAGGGCCATAGTGCAGATAGTACAGAGGGCAGATCAAAAAAGCGCCCTCCCGCATAGTACTTTTGGTTAGTTTCTCAAATGAAACGTTTCTAATACATTAAAAAGCGGAAGACGTAATGATTCAGGAGATTTGAGAAAGGGAACATTCTCAACTGTAAAGGTGCACCCATGGCTGATTCTACAAATGCGTGGCAAGTGGAAACACAAGGTATCGCAGGTCGCGCCATTGCCACGCTTGCGATCGCGTTACCCATTACGCTGAGCGGAAAAGACGCAAATGGCGTTGAATTCAAGGAGAAGACCAGGACCATCGTTATCGACAAGTTCGGCGGAAAGATTGCCACCAAGTGCGTGCTCAGTCTGGGCTCCGAAATGACCCTCCATAACCCGGTCGTGGGGCAAACAGCGAAGATTAGAGTCGTCTGGGTGGGTGAGAAACGGGCGGCCGAAGAACCGTATGAAATCGGCGTCCAATTGGTGGAGTCGCAGAACATTTGGGGCATCGCGTTTCCTCCCTATGAACGGCAGGAAGGTGCACTCCCAGCACCCCGCGTGAAGATTCTCAGTCCACGGATGCCGGCGGGGGCCGCCTCGTCTCCGGGGCAACCTACCGCACTGGAATTCACCGTCCCTGACGCCAGCTCCTCACTGAAACCTGCCGAAACCGGCAGAACTGGTCCGTCCCTCACCCCACTGACCATGCAAACACCTCAACCGTCGCCACTGCCTGTTGCTGTGGCGACCCCCGCGCTACCGGTAGATGAATCGAATGAGTCAATCGAGGCCATCCTGCCTCGCTTCACTCAGGAGATCGAAGTCACCTGCGAAAATGAGGCGCAACTGTTTCAGGAAAAACCGGAAGAGTTAAGTCGTCCCATTGGCCTGCGAACGCAAACCAATCTGCAGGACACTGCAAAGAACTTCGATGAGCGTGAGAGCTCTGTTGAGGAACACGTGAAGACGCTGGAAGGCGATCTGCAAGCGTGCCGTACGCAGATGCAGCAACTCGTTGCAGAGCTTGAAGACTTGAAGCATGCGGTACAGGATGAGATGGGAAAGACCTTGAGAGAGGTTCAGGAGAACAGGCCGAAGATTGTTGAGCTTGCGATGGCAGACCTGGAGATGAAGGTCAGAGAGGAGATCGACTCCGTGACAAACGAGTCGATCGCCCTGACCCAAAGACGCGTGCAAGAAGAAGTCGCAGCGGATTTGGGACCCTTAATTCAGGGAGCTCTAGAGCGGGTGTACTCCGTGGCTGAAGAACAGTCAGCAAGAGCAGGAGAGGGTATTCAGGGTCAACTCAGCCGCTTGATTGAAGAAGGCCAAGCGCAACTCGGCCGTATGCTTCAATCCGCCACTTCGGAATTCCTAAAAGAGAGCCACCACATCTCTGGGACCACCCTCGCGTCTGCCCAGGCGGAAATCGCCACGGCGTGGTCCAAATCCGCTGTCGGGTTTGAGGCCCAACTCCAGAATACCGCTGATGAGGTAGCGGAGGCCGCGGCTAAACAACTGCAAAAGCAGGCCGAGGACACGCTCTTACTGTTGGGCGAAGAACTGAAGACTTCCGGCAAGAACGTGACGGCAGAAACTGAAGAACAACTCTCGAGCGCCGGTCGCTCAGCCCTCGATGCAGTTTCCAGCGCCACCGATTACGCTCTGGAAGCATTTCAAGTACGGCTTGGCGAACGCGCTGAGACATCCGGTGACAACTGCATCAAAAGACTTGAGGAATCCCTCGCGAAGGCTGAAGGCGAGCAACAGAAGTCGGCGCTAAGCGGTTTTCGGAAAGCTCTCGAACAGGAATGTGCAGAGACCCTGGCCAGGATGAAGAGCGAGCTTGCTCAAGCCCTCCAAGCTGTTAGCGAACAAGCGGCACGGCAGGCGAGCGCGCTAAATGATCTTCGCAAGGCGGACGAGGAAAAGTCTTTACAGACTCTCGCCGACGTGAAGGGTGCTGCCACCCAGACCATGGGAGAAATCTCCGGCCAGATAGAACGGCAGGCGAAGGCGTTGAAGGATCTTCGCGAAGCAGTGCAGGAGGAATCCGCCAAGACCCTCGCCAAAGCGGAGAGTGACGCCAACCAGGCCATGCGTGGGGTTTCCGAACAAGTGGGGCGGGACATGGAGGCGCTAAACGACTTGCGAAAGTCGCTCCTGGAAGAATCCGCCCAGGCCCTTCCCAAGTTCCAGGAAGACCTCGGGCAGGCGATGGCAGAGGTTACCGACCAGGTGCAACAGCAGGTGAACATGTTGTGCAGTCTCCTGAACTTGATCGAAAAGGAGTGGGCGCAGATTTCCTGCAAGGTCAAGAACGACGTTGCCGAAGCTCTGGCGGAAAGTTCGCTTTTTGCGGAACAGCATATGAAGTCCACCCAGGCTGCGCTCAGTGATTGGGAGACGCGAATGGGCTCGCGCGCCGAATTACAACTCCAGCAACTCGAAGGGAAGACTCGGGCTTCCCTGGAGACTTTGCAAGAACAGTCAGAGGAGTTGCTGAAGAGCACCTTGGAGAAACTACGCAGCGAATCTCGGGAGTTGCCGGTGCAAATCGAGGCCAGCCTCAGGAAAGCTGCGGGCAATATCGAACAGAATTGGCTCGAGAGGATTCAGGGAAAACAGCAGCAGGTGGCGGATGAGATCATGGAAGCCTCCGCCGCCCAGCTCGGCAAGCAGTTGGAAGAAACGCTGGACCTCTTCGGCGAGGAGTTGAAACTTAAGCAAGAACAGGCCGCGAGCGGTGTTGCTGAAGCCTTCCGAAGCAAGATGGTCGAGATGCTCTCTGTTTTTCAGTCTCCGCCCAGAAGTAGTCCTCCCCCTGCGCAGCCCCCATCCCCAAACGCGCCGAGCCTTTGAGCCTTGAGGTTTTGCGGGTCGGGCTGCAATCGTCTCCTGGCGCAAAGTTCGAGGGCTCGGCGGCGGGGGCGGTTTTTCGGTTCTAAAATCGCTTCTTGGGGTTGCCGCCAGCCGGTCCCGACCCTGGCTACAAGACTTCCTCCGCATGACCATCGGCAGGGTCCGCCAACGCCTCGTTCGCCGGAGTGGCAGTCGCGACCTCCTCCGCAGGTTCCTCCGTATTGCCAGAGGCATCATCGGAAGGCTGCGAAGCCAGGTCAGGTGCAGAGGCGGAACCAGACAACTCATCCGCAGCCTTGACCACGAGATTGAAAATCATCAAACCTTCCTCCCGCCACTCCTGCGCGACACCCGAAGCAGCCGCAATGCAGCCGATGAACTGAACGACGGACTCGCCCGTGGTCAGGACCTTTTTGAGAGACGGCCACACGGTCGTGGCCAGCTTCTCGGCGGTCGCAATTGCTGGCTCGGAAGCTGCCCCAGTGGGCACAGTTTCCCTGTCAGCACACAGCGTCTCGGCGTGCCGGGCGACGAGGCGGTCAGCGGTGCTGCTGGGGATGCCTCGCTGTCTTAGCCAACCCCGCCACTGGCTTGCACGCCCGAGGTCGGGACGGCACAGGAGGGATTTCATTGCATGCAGGCGCTCGGCCAGGCTGGCACGGATTTGGCGCAGTTCCTTCGCGGTCGCCTTGCGGTCGGCGCTCAGCCGAACATGGTCCGATCAGAGGTCGGAGATTTCCTGCCTTAGCTGGGTTTCAATTGCGGTGTCATCAACTTGAGTCGTGCCGGGCTGGGCCTCGGCCTCCGGCTCCGGGATGATAGCGTTTTGGATTGTGTCAACCATTGTGCCCATTTGCGTACCTCGCATTAGAAGTTGGGAGCAGAAATCCATGCATCGGAAGTTGCTCCTGTTTATGGGGCACGTAGTTTTTTTCTCTACCGTGATTGGTATCATCTTTCCATCAAGTTGGCCGATACCGGCGTGGACCAATCAAGAAGCAGATACCGCACGGATTCATTCGCGCTCGAAAGTCAGGCTCACAGTGCGGCCACGGCCGCCTCGCCCTCGGACGTGAGGGCATGCCGGACTTCATTTGCCAGGCGAGAGAGCGCCGCATCTGCCTTCCGTGCATCGTCGGTCTCAGCATCAAAGCGTTGGATGAGCCGGAGGCACTCTTCCATAGTTTGCTGTCGTGCCCATTCGGCATGGCGGGCGAGGCGCTGTTCTTCCTCGGTGAGGCTATGCCTGGGAAAACACCAGTAGCACCAAGCGTCAAACTCGGCAAAGTACTGCTGACCGTCGCCGAACGGGCTGGCCAGCCCGACCCACCGGGCGGGCCTTCCGCATGCGTGGCAAGGGTGCCTGCCCCGGTCCGGCGAGGCGGGATGGGTGTCTCGCACATCGTTCTACCCCGGCGAGCATAGCGCGCACTTCCTCTTCCTGCGAAGTGAGCACGCTTACATCCCTCACGCCGCCACCAGATGCCGGGGGCGTCTTGATTTGCTTATGTTTGCCAAACATTTGCGCGCTTTTTCCGCGACCCCGCGGGTGAAACGAATGCCACCCCTCATCCTAAGTGGACGGCAATCCTGCGAGAGTTTGATGGATCGTCTGGTGCCGAAGAGAGGACTCGAACCTCCACGCCCTGACGGGCACTACACCCTGAATGTAGCGCGTCTGCCAATTCCGCCACTTCGGCACGCCTGGTATTAGGAGAACTACTCGGGCCAGCACCTCCAGGTCGCAGCAGGCGCAGCCTGCCCCCACCCGTCGGGATCCCGTCCATGTGCTTGCGCCCTGGCTTCCCCATTCACGGGCAAGACCCCCACGAGCACGGGGCAGGCGCCCGTGCTAGAAGGCGAAAACAGCCTAGCCTCAAGCACTCATGGTGCCATCCGCGCAAAGCTATGTCAAGGCTAGGTAGTGTCCCAATCAGGGTCGCGTCAAAGTCCCCGAAAGGTAACACCCCAAGCGGCTCTGCCGCCTGCTGTGCGGAAAGGCTTCGCCTTTCCGAGGGCTTGCGCCCTGACTAACCTCCTCGGCTCGGCTGGAAGGCTGAGCCTTCCAGCCGAGCCGAGGGGAAGAAGGAAGGCTGTCTGCGCCGGAAAGCCAGAGGCTTTCCGCACAGCAGGCGGCAGAGCCGGTTTCTCCGCGACTTTGACGCGACGCTGGTGTCCCAATTAGTCAGCAACCTGTCAGATCTGGGCGAAGCTGAGGCTCTTGGAATCCCAGGGCGGGGCGGAATGGATGGCAGGCAGCACCTCCGTCGGCTCATTCACCACCGACCACATGGATTTGTGACGAGGGTCCATGAAGCGCTCGGTAATGCACCTCTCGAGCACCAGGAGCAGATTCTCGAAATACGACCGGGTATTAAGAACAACGATAGGGCCGAGGAAAAGGGCAAGGCGCTTGAGCGAGACGGCCTCCAAAAGCTCGTCAAGAGTTCCTGAGCCGCCGGGCAAAGCGACCACCGCATTCGCATCCTGGATCATGAGCCGCTTGCGCTCGTGTATATCGCGCACCACGCGCAATTCGGTAATGCCCTTGTGCCCCCAATCCAGCTCATTCATGAAACCGGGAATGATGCCGATGACTTTGCCGCCCTCGGCGAGCGCGCCTTCGGCGAGAGCGCCCATTGACCCAACCGCCCCACCGCCGTAGACGATGGTGGCGCCGTTTCTCGCCAGCTCACGCCCCAGGCGCGCAGCAGCGTCGAGATAAATGGGATCACAGTTGCGGCTTGAACCGCAGTAAACGCAGACTCGAAAGTTGGACATAAATCTTGAAAGTCAGCACAGAGCGCCAGCCGCCGTCTTGACCTCCTCACCCGTCCCGCGTCCCGCATGCGCGGGATCGCGGGCCACCCTCTCCCCCAAGGGGGAGAGGGCCAGAAATATCTCAATGCGTCTCTTCTCCGTGACCTATGTGGTCCCGCAGGCGCGGGATGAAATCCTTCTTCGGTTGCGCTGTCACACCTTCAGGAAAATCTTCTGACGATATAGAAACCACAGGAACAGCCACCCGACAGCCATGACGCTGAGGTCCCAGAAGACGGGCTTGTAAGGCCCGAGGTAGTCGATGAAGCCCCGGACGAATATATTGGCGACTCTTCCAAAATCAAACTGGCTGCGAAGCACGTAAATGGTAATGGGGTTCAGGCCAATGACGGTGAAAAAGAAAGCCCAGCGCCGGTAGCCGCGAACGTCGATGATCCAGTAAAAGAGGGCGAGCAGCAGCAGGCTCCACCCGCCGGCGAACAGGACATACGAGCTCGTCCAGATGTTCTTGATGATAGGAAACCAATGACCCCAGACCAGACCCACGACCAGACTGGCAACGCCCGCCAAGGCCAGCCCGAGCGCCTTACGCGCTGCAGGCCGATTGGAGCGCAACCAGTGGCCGGCCAGCGCGCCCATCAGGCATGTGGAAACAGCCGGAATCGTGGAGAGAATTCCTTCGTTGTCACCGAAGATATAGCAGCAGAAGGGTCGTGGCAAAAGGTGCTGGTCGATAAACGCCGAAAGGTTGCCGGATGGGGTTAGAACGCCGGCCCCGATGCCCGGAACCGGTACCAGCTTCATCACCAGCCAGTAAACCACCAGCAGGCCGCCCGCCACCGCGGCCTGGCCACGCACGCGGGTGTTCATCATCACCAGCGCCGCAATGAAATAGCACACCGCGATACGTTGAAGAACCCCGGGAATGCGAAGCTCGTGAAACCTGAAATCCAAGAGGCCATTGTAAACCAGGCCCAAAAAGAACAGCAGGACTAGCCGGCGGACCAGATGCTTATAGATCTCGGCACGGTTCGCGCCGGCTTCAAGACGCCGCGTGAGAGAGAAGGGCAGCACAACGCCGACGATAAAGAGAAAAAGCGGGAAGATCAAATCATAGAAACGGAAGCCCTGCCATGCCACGTGTTGGAATTGCCGGTCCAGCGCGTCCATCAAAGGATGGTGAATCAATTTATGCAAGCTGTGGATCACTTCGTCGCCGCCGCTAATCCACAGCATGTCGAAGCCGCGAAGCGCGTCGATGGAGGCGATGCGGCCGGAAACTGGTGAGTGGGTGGTTGATGCGTCTGTCATGATCCTACCTGGGCCCTGGAATGCGGATCAAAACATCCGTGCGGGCAAGCACGAGATTATGCATGATTACTAGGGAATAGGGAACAGGGAATAGGAAAAGGTGCCAGGTGTCGGGTGTCAGGTTTCAGGCGTCGGGGGCCACGTTTCAGGGGCCATTTCAGGTGCCGGGTTGCAGGTGCGAGGTTTCAGGTGCCACTCGCCGAGGGAGTGCGGCTGTTCTGTTCCCTGTTCCCTGTTCCCTATTCCCTGTTCCCTGTTCCCTAATCCGGCTTTCGGAAGACGAGGCAGTAGTCCTCGCCGGGCCAGTCCGTGGGTGTCGTCAGCGCCTGGAACCCCGCGGCGCTGAGCTCATCGACCAGCAACTGCTTTGGCATGCCGTGCCCGCCCCGGTTTTTCGGCACGCCCTTTACCAGCTCGAGTTTGCCGGGCCCCTTCCCAGGTGGAAAATCAATGATGGCGAGGAGGCCGCCTGGCTTGAGCGATTGGAAAAGGCTGGCGTCCTCTTGCGCCGGCTGTGTGAAGTGATGGTAAACACGCCGCATGAAGATGGAATCACAGCACTCGCGCGGAAGATTCGTCGCGGCTTCGCCCGCTTTGACCACCGTGATGTTTTGGACCTTCTGCTTGGCGGCGAGGGTCTCCAAAGCTGCCAGTTTCTTGGGGTCCAGTTCGGTCGTGTAAACGCGGCCCGTTGGCCCCACGCGCTCGGCGGCAGCTAGCGTCAGGCCGCCGTCGCCCGCTCCGATTTCAGCCACGATGCTCCCCGGCTCCCAATTCAGCAGTGTCGCTAACTTCTCGGCGTCTTTCCAGTCCTGCGCCTGTCCGTGACAAGCGGCGAGGACGAGCGCTCCGAGCAGCAGCGCTAAAACAACATGCCGC
Source organism: Terriglobia bacterium (assembly GCA_049514395.1). Lineage (GTDB taxonomy): Bacteria > Acidobacteriota > Terriglobia > UBA7540 > UBA7540 > CAVROP01. Next base: position 9,103 of record JBEKVC010000042.1, on the reverse strand, counting down.
CTCCCGATGCGAAACCAGCCTCGACTAATCATCCCGCCCTCCCGAATGCCATGGTAACACCGCCCTCGAAGTGAAGCTATCAGCGGTCAGTTGTCAGCCGTCAGTTCTCTCGCATCCAAACAGACATTCCTCTTCGATCACCTTGCGCTTGATGAAGGCGTGGCCGCTCCATTCCATGACGGGGACGCCACCGCACTCGAGGACGGTGCGGCGGACCAGACTGGACAGCTTGATGTCGAAGACGACTCGAGCGCCGGTTTGGTTTGCGAGCAGGCGCCGGATGAGGAGCGACGAGATTTCCTCCGGAAATAGTCCCCGGATATCACATGCCTTCCACGGGTTCATGCGCCGTAACCTCGTCGCGCGCACGCCTCCCGAAATGACCTGTAGATTTCATCCAAGGCTGGGACCGGGTCTCCTGACGGATCGTGGCTTTCCAAGATGCTGGTCATGGATTGTATCGCGTCAAAAATGTTCCCAGAGAATACGGCGCCGGTGGCCGCCAAAATCGCTGCTCCGAAGGCCGCGGCGGGATAGCGAGACTGGACAACGGTCCTGCCCAGAACGTTCGCGCGCAACTGCGAAAGGACCGGGCTCTTCGCAGCAGCCCCCGTTGAAAAGACCCTGTCCTCGACTTTCACGCCGCATCCCTCGAGATTTTCGTAGCCCCAGCGCTCCACGAAACCGATGGACTGTAATTGCGCCGCGTAAGACTCGCCGGCGTCACGCGGATTCCCTTCCACAAACGACCTGGCTTTCGGGTTTGCAAAGGGAAACCTCTCGCCTTCACCCGACAGCATGTAGCAGACCACCGAGGTTGGAAAATAATGGGCAGCCAGCCGGTCCATTTCCCCAATCGAGGCTGCGTCGCCGGCCGTTCTGATGCTTCCCAGCCCGGTGTTGCTTGCCGCTCCGGGCACCCACAACCCCCCAGGATGCAAGTGAAAGTAAATGCCGCTGCGCGCCATGGGCTTCCCGTCGTGAAGCACTTTCCAGACAAGCGTAGTTCCCAGGGTTGTGTTGGCATCGCCGCGCCGGCTGGCTCCTGACGCGATCACACTCGCCATCCCGTCGGTTGCGCCTGCCAGCACGGGCGTGCGCACCGGCAAGCCTGTCGCGGCAGCGGCCACGCTGCTCACCTGTCCGATTTGCTCTGCGGGGCGGCGAACTACAGGCAGGCGGTCTTCGAGCATGCCCGCGGCACGAACCGTTCCAATCCACGAACGGCTCTCTGGGTCGTAGCCGAGTTTCAAGGCGTTGGTGAAATCCGAAATCCCAAACTCGCCGGTGAGCTTTCCTGACAGCCAATCCGCCGGATGCAGGATGTAGCGAGTGCGCTCCCACAACTCGGGCTCCTGCTGCCGGACCCAGGCCGCCTTCACAAGCGAAAAGGATGGCCCCAGAGGTATGCTCTGGGCGCCGCCTTGTTTGTTCAGTTCCTCCGCAATCTCCACTCCCCGGCCATCGTCGTAAAGAATGGCCGGGCGCAAGGCACGACCTTCCGCATCCGCCACCACAAGAGACCCCGAAGTGGACGTGACCGCCACGCCTCGAAGCTCCACATCGCCGGATTTCTCCTTCAGGCTTTTGACAATCGCCTGCCCAACCGAGCACAGAGCTTCCCACCATTCACCAGGGTCTTGCTCGTGGATTCCCCCGGCAGCCCGGTGGTCCTGCCGAATCTTCTCATCCGCTTCCGCTAAAAGCTCGCCCGCGGGACTCACTACAACACCGCGCACTCCACTGGTTCCCACATCAATTCCAACCAGGGCGCACTTCTTATCGCTTTCCATAAACTGCTTGGTCCCTTAACCTGGATTCGTCCGGGCAGTCTGAATTCCTGATTCTCTTTGCCAAGTACGGTAGGTGGTAGATCGTAGGTGGTAGGTGGGGTCTCTTCCCCCAATTTCGTTTTATCTGCCCTACGTACCACCTCCACATACCACATACCCCCTTTGTTTTCAACAACATTCCCGCTTTTAGCGGCTAAGTACCTGTGTTTCCATAGACATTCCCGCTTAGGCGCGGGCTGTGGAAAGCCGACCCTTTGTTTTCATAGACATTCCAGCGTCGGTCGTCGAGTTTTGAAGAATCTCTTTCTTTCATTTCCACACCGGAACCGACATCTTGTCCAAAGCAAGGCTGGGAATTTTCCCCCTTTTTGTCCTGCTCGGAGCACTCTCGGAGCTGGATTTGGGCGTCGGATTTTGCATTATAAGAAACGTGCTCCCCTCCTGCTTTGAGTACGTGCCAAGCCATGATTTACCACTCTAGCCTACTTTCTCAGGCGTGTCAAGGGACATAGTCCGCGCCAGTCCGCCGCAGGAAGTCTCTCCTTGTAGCACGGGCAGCCAGCCCCGGCTCGCCGAGGATCACGGGTATGGTCCCAGACAGCTTTGCCCGGCCTGCCGGAAGAGGTTGAAGGGTAAAGGATGAAGGCTGAGCTACGTGGCACGCGCAGGTTTGCCCGACCCGGTGGGGTCTCGCCCCATAAGCATTAACCTAAGGGCTAGACGCGCCCGAAAGCCCGCCTGGGCGGGCGGTATAATGTAGCCCACGGCGAAAGCCGTGGGGAAAAGGGGAGCTACAAAGATTTCTCAAGCCCCGGTAGGGGCGACATAATCGCGACGACCGAGTGGGATGCCGACAAAACCGCCGAGAATCTGCGCAAGCACGAAGACACGCAAAAATAGGATGAACGACGAGCTACGCCCCGAATATGATCTCGGCCAGTTGCTCAAGGGAGGGGTACGCGGCAAGTACGCGAACCGCTACCATGCGGGTACAAATCTCGTTCTCTTGGAACCCGATGTCCGCAAGGCCTTTCGCAGTGAAAGAGCCGTTAACGACGCCTTACGCTTGGTGATCGAGTTGCGCAAAGTGGGAAGTCACAAGCAGGCGTGGCGCGGACCTGTTTTGGAGGTTCGCGGCATTTGGGCACGGTCGGTGAGAAGAGCCGCAGACCTGAGGGGCAAGGTCTGCGCCAGCCAGCGGCGTCATGGGTCACCCTGCGGTTCATCCAGGAGCGACTGCACTTCGCGGCGCAGGGTGGGCAGATTAGTTTCGAGGACTCCCCAAACCACCTCATCCGAAACGAAAGCGTAGCCATGGATTAGCCGGTTACGGAAGGCGACGATCCGGCGGCAGTCGCTAACACGGTTGGAAAGGTCAGGGTACAGGCGGAGGGCCTGATTAAGGGCTTCCCCCAGGACTTCGAACTGTCGCTCTACCGCAGACCGCAGGACAGCGTCAGTGGAATACTCAGTGAAGGTTTTCCCGCAGGTGAACTGAGTCAGCAGGTCACACGCCTGAGCGATATCAAAGAGGTACTTGCGTACTTCAAGCGGCAACATAAAGCTGTACTTGGGTCTTCTCGATGGCCTGCCGAAAATAGGGATTGCGAATCGGGCCGGGTTCGACCAGCTCAACCGGCACACCAAAAAGCCGCTCCAGGTCCTCTTGCAGTCCAAAGTAATTGTCAGCATGCTGGGCGGGACGCACCGGCTTGAACTCGACAAGGAAATCGAGGTCACTGGACGCGGGGTCGAACCGGCCGCTCGCTGCCGAGCCAAACAGAGCTAGGCGGCGCACGCCTCGGTCCTTGCATAATGCCACCAGATCTTTGACCTTTTCTTGCACGATAGCATTCATCAGCGCCCTCTCCGTACATCATACCTCAATTCGCGGAGTCAAGGGTCTGCGATGAACGCCCCGCTGCCCGGGGCGCCTTTGACCCCAAGGGAGGCGTGCGCGGCAAGTACGCGAAGCGCTACCACGCAGGTACAAATCTCGTTCTCTTGGAACCCGACGTCCGCAAGGCCTTTCGCAGTGAAAGAGCCGTCAACGACGCCTTACGCTTGGTAATCGAGTTGCGCAAGGTGGGAAGCTACAAGCGCAGAGATTACAGTTCGAACGGCGCCCGAGGTCCTATGACCCAGTTTGATGTTCGCATTGTCAACTTGCTTCAGCGAGCAGCGCGGACCGGCTGGCGAGAAGCTGGCAAGTGTCCGGGAAGCGAAACTGCGTGCGGCACGCTGGTTCTTGCGGTCTCATGTAGGAGGGAGCGCGGCCGGGTCCCGTAGGAATGGGTTGACCACCACGACGCCATCCAGGTCTTGGTCTGCCTGCAAGTCCTCGGTCAGGAGGTATCGACATGAAGCCGACCTCGCCGCGGCCACGATTAGCGCGTCCCAGAAGGATAGCTGATAGCGATCCTGAATTCTCCAACCTCGCTCAAGAAGCCCAGCGTCCACGGCCACCGGTCGCCAGGCCAGCAGGTCGCGCACCTCGGCGCGAGCCTGCCCCCGTGCACTTGGCCACTTCTGCGTGACCTTCAGGTAAAACTCCTGCAGAACCTGATAGCTGATCCGGCCACGGCCGCTCTTCCACAGCTCCGCCCGCCAGACGCGGGCCGCCTGTTGCTTCTTCAGGTCAGCCCCGTCGAGAGCGTAAATAAGGACGTTCGTGTCGACGAAGATGGGCGCGGTCATGAACCTCCTCACGTGACAAATATCGGCCGTCCGTCTTCAGGAAGGGTTTGCGTGCCAGTGCCCGACGCATGGCGCGCTGATAGCCATCCTTCTCGAGCATGCCCTCCTTCAGGATTCCCCCCAGGAGGCGCGACACGCTCATCTCCTTGCGCGCCGCCTCAAGGCGTGCCCAGCGGGCGACGTTCTCCTCGAGGGTAACGGTAATGTTCCGCAAGCGAGAGTTCATAACAGGAATATAGTGTTACACGGGTCTCGTGTCAAGTCCGGAACCATCTGGACGGCTCGTGGGAGGCAGTTTGGCGTGGTCCTTCAGATGGCATTGGCCATTTTCGATTGTCAATTGCTGATTGACAGTGGAAGAAGTCGCAAGGACGCTTTTCAATCGACAATCGGCAATCAGCAATCGACCATTCAGGTTCTGGAAGAAGCGCTGGAGGAGGTTCTGGGCGGCAAGCAATCTATACCTTGGAGTGAATGGCGCGGACGGCGGGCATGCCGTCGGACTCAGCGACGACTTCAATGTCGTGGAAGATATTGGGACTTTCTTGCTTGAGGACGCGGCAAACTTCCACGGCCAACAGGCGGATTTCAGCGTCGGCGTGCGGGCTGCCACGAAGTTCCAAAAAGTGCCGCCAGGAGCGGCTGTTGCCGGTAACGAAGATTTTGGTTTCACAGGCGTTGGGAAGGATAGAACGTGCCGCCTGACGAGCCCACTTGCGGCGGTCGCGCGGGGCCATCTCCGGGTGCTTCCGCTGAACGTATTGGGCGGTAGCGTCCGCCAGCTCGACGTAAACCTTACGGAGCGTCTCGATGGTCTGCTGCCATTTCTGGCGCAACTCTTCGCTTTCCTGGTAAAGCGGGGGAACCACGTAGCGGGCGTCGCTCTCGTCCACGTACCGCTGTGAGAGCTGTGAGTAGCTGAAACCTGCCCGGTGGCGGACCAACTCGTGGGTCAGAGCACGGCTAACGCCGGTAATCAGCAGGCACCAGACGGCGTGCTCGAGCACGCTGCCGTGTTTTGAAGTCAGGATGTTCTCAACGTATTCCTGGTTGGATTTCCGCCCTTTGCCGAAAGACATGTAGCAGGTGCGCCCGGCGATTTCAGTCAGCACCTCGGCAGCGGCTTGCGCGTCGGTGGTGAACGCCAGGCCCTCGTCCTGGAGAAAACGCGCCAACTCCTCGCCCACCACGGTCTGGCGGCCCACGAGGTAAACTTTTGCTTTGGTGATATAAGGATCAGGCATCGGGTGTCAGGTTTCAGATGCCCTAAGACATCCATCGAGGTGACTGGAACCAGGCGTTACGCCATCTGAAACCTGGCGCCTGGCGCCTCGTTTCCTACTTGCTCGGCGCCGGCGATTTCCCCTCGCTGAGCACCGCAGCGGCCTTCTTGAAGTCCGCATACTTGCGCTGGAACCGCTCAACGCGGCCCGCGCTGTCCATTATCTTCTGTTTCCCGGTGAAGAACGGATGGCAATGGGAACAGATTTCCAGGTGCAACACGTCGCTCTTATAGGTGGAGCGCGTCTTGAAGGTGTATCCGCACGCGCACGTTACGGTCACTGCATGATAATTGGGGTGAATAGCGTTCTTCATGGAACTCCTTGAGTGCTAACGCACAACAGTCATTATAGCTGCCTCAGCCCCAAGTTTCAATCCGAAACGTGAAGGATGATCGTAGGAGTTGTCCGTTCTCAGTCGTCAGTCGTCAGTACTGAGTTGTCAGCCGTCAGCTTTCAGCTATCAGCAAAGGGCCAAGGCGACCGTCGGCAAGCAGACCGCTGACGGCTGATTAACTGACACCTGACACGCGACACCTATTCATAGCGCAGCGCCACCATAGGATCGACCTTGGTGGCGCGCCACGCAGGGATCCAACAAGCAGCTAACGCAACCACGGTTAGGATAGTCGCAACAGCAATAAACGTGGGCGGATCGGTCGGACGGACGCCGTAAAGCAGGGTTGACATCACGTGCGTAAGCCCCATTGCCGCGGCCACGCCGAGCCCCACTCCAATCAGACTGAGCTTGAGACCCTGTTTTAGGATCAGGACCAGCACGCTCGCCTGCTGTGCGCCGAGCGCTACCCGAATGCCGAACTCGCGCGTGCGCTGTGTCACCAGATACGACATGACGCCATAAAGGCCGACCACGGCCAGCAGAAGCGCGAGGGCGGCAAAGGCGCCCAGCAGGGATGCCTGCACGCCCGCGTCCTGCGTATGGTCGGCGATGACTTCGCCCATCGTTCGCGCCCGGAACATCGCCAGACCGCTGTCAAGCCCGCGCACATGGCGGCGAATTTCGCCCAGAACGGACGTGGGTAGGACGCGTGTTTTGATGGTCAAACGGCCGTAACCGCCGTAGCTCAGCACCAGGGTGAAGGGGAAATAAGCCTGGGGCATCATTTTCGCCCGGACGCCATACTCCTTCACATCGCTCACCACGCCGACGACGATGACTCTCATATTATCCCAGTGGAATGACCTGCCAATGGGGTCCTGGTTCCGCCAGAAGGTTCGTGCCGTGGTCTGACTGATGACACATACCAGCTCCAGGTCAGGCGGAATCTTCGGCGCGCTTCCCTGGGCAGCCATGTACAAATCGTGGAGTCTCGATGCGGTGGCCTCGGTGCGGTTGAGATCTTCGGCCGTGAAGGCGTGTCCCTCCAGAACAGGAATTCCGAAGGCGCGGAAATAGTCGGGCGTGATGTAATTCCATCCCACGAGTTGGTTCGAGAGATTTGGATCGGTTTCGCCGTCCACGCTGAGATAGCCGTTGCTGCCGCCCTCCAGTGGAATCTCGCTGGAGACAGCCGCCGCCTCAACGCCTGGAGTGTGGCTGGCCCGATCCACGAGCTGATCGAAAAACTGGCGTCGCGCCTCGAGCGTGGGGTATTTCGCGTCAGGCAGACTGATGGTCATGGTCAGCAAGTTATGCGGATGGATGCCTAGGTCGGCGCTTCGCAAACGGGCAAAACTGCGCAGCAAGAGGCCCGCGCCGACCAGCAAGGCCAGAGTCACGGCGATTTGGCCAACCACCAGGGCATCGCGCAGCAGGCGGCCCCTACGCGTCGGGCTCAGCACCACTTGCGCCGCCGTCTTCAACTGCTCGCTGAGATTGAGCGCCGAAACCTGCAACGCGGGAGCAAGCCCGAATAAAACCCCTGCCAGGATGCCTACGGAAACCGTAAACACCAGCACAAAGCCGTCCAGTCCTATGGGATGAACGCGCGGCAGGGAAACGGTTTTCGCGGTTGCCAGCAGCCGCACGCACCCCCACGCGCCGAGCGTTCCCAGTGCCGCGCCCGTCAAGGCCAGCAGGACGCTTTCGGTGAGCAACTGGCGCAGTAGCCGCCAACGGCTGGCACCGAGGCTGGCCCGCAACGCTACCTCGCGCTGCCGCCCGGTGGCTCGCGCCAGAAGGAGATTCGCCACATTGGCGCAGGCCACCAGCAATACCAACGTCACCGCCCCCAACAAAATCAGGAGGGGAGTTCTGAAATCTCCTACCAGCGTCTCCTGGAGCGGGATCAGCACGGCGTGGACGTTGTTGTTGGAGTCCGGATACTCCTTTTCCAGGCGCTTGGAAATGGTCAGCAACTCCGCGCGCGCTTGGGCCAGCCTGACGCCGGGCCTCATCCTCCCGACGCCGTTCCAACTGTGATCGCCGCGCTGCCCGAGATTCTTGGGACTCATGTCAAGCGGCGTCCAGAGATCCGGCGCCCAGGGGAAGTTGAACCAGCGCGGCATCACGCCGACCACGGTATACGCCTCATCGTTCAGCTCGATAGCCTTGCCGATAGCCTGTGGATTGCCGCCGAAACGCCGCTGCCAAAAGCCATAGCTCAGAACCGCCACGTGGTTCTTCCCCGCTGCGTCTTCGCCAGGCGCGAACCCCCGGCCGAGCAAGGGACGCACGCCGATCACATCAAAGAAATTCGCCTGCGTGGGCACGACCCCGGCAGGCTCCGGTTCGCCGGCGCCACTCGCACTCATGATCTGTCTCCAGAAATAGAGGCTGACAGCTTCCAAAGTGTGGTTCTGCGCCTGCCAGTCGAGATAGTCCGGGCCACTCAAGGGGTAATCGCCGGGGGCCACCTCGGTTTCCCTGAGGTCCACCAGACGCTCGGGATCTTGGAACGGCAGCGGGCGCAAAAGCACCGAGTTGACCACGCTGAAGATCGCCGTGTTCGCCCCAATCCCCAGCGCCAGCGTCAGTACGGCGACCACCGTGAAGCCGGGATTCTTCTTTAGCATTCGCGCCCCGTAGCGAATGTCTTGCACCAGATCCTCGAGCCAGTTCCATCCCCACATGTCACGACTCTCCTCTCTCAGCACCAGGTCGTTACCGAAGCGTTTTTGCACGGCGTAGTGAGCTTCCTTTGGTGAAAGACCACGCTCGATCTGCTCCTGCTTCCTCAGCTCCCGGTGCAGGCGCATCTCTTCTTCCAGGTCGCGGTCGAATTGACTGCGGCGGAACAGCATCAAGAGCCGTCTTCCGAGTTCAATGAACCAGTTCATGGCAGTCTTCCCCTCAGGCCGTCTGAATGACGCGGGTGATGGCTTGCATCACGCGATCAAATTGCGAGACCTCGGCCTCCAACTGCTTCCGGC
>JBEKVC010000041.1:0-17597 GCA_049514395.1 Terriglobia bacterium | reverse complement strand
CCGCAACGATAAGACCCACACCGAGGAGCGAGGCGAATCCCGCGGTCAGCCAATCAGGCGATCGTATCGAGGCGTTTGACCCCACATCGTCCCAAGTCTTCGCCATCAAGATGCCCAGGGGAACAATAGCGGGGAGGAAGTAGCCGGGAAGCTGTGACTGAGAAAGCGAAAAGAAAACGAATATCACAACCGACCAGGTGAAGAGAAACAGGGTTGAGCGGTTTTGCTCGAGCCTGATTTCTCTCCATCGCTTATGCCGGCTCCATCCCGCCCAGAGCAGTGCGATGCTCCACGGGAAGAAGCCTGCCAGGAACACAGGGAAGTAATAGAGCAGCCCGCCCTTTCGATGTACAAGGCCGCCGGAAAACCTGGCGAGGCTTTCCTCAAGAAGCGCATAGCGCGGGAAGTCCGGATATCGAATCGAGACGGAAATGAACCAGGGCAACACGGCGGCAAGAAATACCGCGCATCCTAATCCCCAACGTAGGCGTTTCAATTCCCGGAGCTTGCCGCGCAGCGCCTGGTAAGCGGTGACGGAGAGTAGCGGGAGCAGGAAACCGACAGGGCCTTTGGTGATCGTCGCCAATCCCATGGCCAGAAACATAAGTATGTCCAGCCCTGGACGGCGGAAATCCGCGGCCTCCGCGAACCAGAAACTCGCCATCGCCAGTGTGATGAGGAAAGCGAGCGTCATGTCAAAGATGACTAATCGGGAAAACACCATCGCCAGCGGGGCGGTGGCAATGATCACGCCGGCACGCACGGCCGTGGAATCGCCGAACATCCTGCGTGTAAGGAACCAGGAAAGCAGCAACAGGCACAATCCCATCAAAGCGGAGGGCGCCCGGGCAGACCACTCGTGAAGACCCGCAACCTTAAATGAAGAGGCTACTAACCAGAAGAAGACCACCGGCTTATCCAGATAGGGCAGGGCATCGTAGTGGGGAGTGATCCAATCGCCTGAGGCGAGCATCTCCCGCGCCACCTCGGCATTCCGGCCCTCGTCAGGCTCCAGCAACGGCAAGCTTCCAAGGCCCGCGAAGAAAAGGCAGCCCGCCACAACAAAAAGCAAGAGCAAAGGCAGCACGAGCTTCAATCCTGAGGCAATCCCCGCCCGGCGCAGCATTTGCGCGGGATCGACCTGGAGATCGCCAGCCATGGACTCAGTTGACATGGGTACATGAATCGAATGCGTGGCCAAGAGCTCGAATTGACTCCGACAGTGACCGTTCTGGTGATGCCTAGCGAAAGACGAGGATGAGGCCTCCCGCTTGGTATGGGGCCGAGACGTCCCGCAGGAATATCTCCGCACTCAGGCGGAGGCCCTTTCCGCCGCCTTCTCCGTGGTGCTCGAGGTCGCGGGCGCCTCCACAACCTCGAGGGTATCTTTATAGTCGATCCAGTTCTTTTTCATCCAGCGCACCGCCCAGACATCGACCAGACCCTTCTTAAGCCTGCCCCACGTCCCGTACTTGGTTTTTCCGCCCAGGCGCGGACGATGACTCACGGGCACCTGCGTTACGCGGAACCCGCGGATTTTGAGCAGCGTGGGCAGAAATCGGTGCATGCCTTGATAAAGCTCCAACCGCTCCAGACATTCACGCCGGTAGGCCTTGAGCGTGCATCCCGTATCGGCGATGTTTTCGCCGGTAACCCAGTTTCGAAAGCCGTTCCCAATGTGCGACGAGATCCGTTTCCAAAGGGTATCTTGGCGATGAACACGCACGCCGCAGACGGCATCCCATTCGCCCAGCATCTCCGCCAGGCGCAGCATTTCCGCGGGGTCGTTCTGGAGATCGCCGTCGATCGTCACCACCGCCTTTCCTCGCGCCAGGCGAAACCCCGCCGCCAGGGCAGCGGTTTGACCGAGGTTGCGGCGGAAATGGGCGATCCGGATGCGCGCGTCCTTCTCTTGCGCTTCTTTCAACAGCGCCAGCGTCTGATCGGTGCTTCCGTCGTCCACAAACAGCATCTCGATTTGCCCCGGAGCGGCGCGCAAAGCAGACTCGAGCGACTCAACGAGCGGCCGGATATTCTCCGCTTCGTTATAAACGGGAATGACGACGCTCAACGAGATGCTTTCCACCCGCGTAATTCTAACATGCTCAGACCATCCAGACTTGGATTTCGCATTCACATTCGACCCGAGCAAGGCCAACAGCTTCGCGGATATCGGCCAAACGGAAGTGGCAGTGGAAACTCGCGTGCATCCTAAGTGGGCGAAGATGAATCCAAAAACAATGATGCGGCGACAGTGGGGTCGCTGGAGGGCAAACATGCAAAAGGTGAACATGCCGAGGTTGAAATTCGGGATTGGTTGTATCTTGATCGCCAGCGCACTTCTCTTTGCCGGGTGCGAGGCATTGAAGCTCGGCCAGTCTACCGACGACAAAACCACCACCACACAGATCCAGGCCAGGCTCTTTGACGACCCCGTACTGAAAACGCGCGACATCCACGTGACTTCGGACAAAGGCACCGTGACACTCACCGGGACGGTCGGCACTGAGCTCGAGAAAGCGGCCGTGGAGCGCATGGCCAACCAAGCCGAAGGAGTGAAGACGGTTGTCAACCAACTCGCGGTCACTTCCCCGCTCGCTGCGGAGGCAACGGCAACACTGCAGCACGCGCCAACTGCCGAGGCAACACCGCCGCAGTCGCCCACTCCAACCTCGGCCCGATCCGAGCGCGCTAAAGCCTCCGGGCGCCGCCATCATGCGGCCAGCTCCAGCAGCGATGAGGCTACAGCCGACCAGTCTTCCGCTCCAGAGGCCCCGGCAGCGAACCCACCCGCAATGACCGCGCAGGCTGCGCCACCTGTGGCTGCTCCGGCTGCTGCGCCGGCTCCGCCCGCGGCTGCTCCACCCGCACCAGCGGTTAAGCCACCCGAGCAGATCACGATTCCCTCAGGCACCATTCTCTCCGTTCGCATGATTGACGGCATCGACTCCACTCAGAACCGCGCCGGCGATGAGTTCGCGGCCACCCTCGAAGCGCCCGTGGTGATTGGCGACCGCGCCATCATACCGCGCAGTTCCAACGCGCGCGTTCGATTGGTACAGGCCACAAGCGCCGGGCACATGAGCGGCCGTTCTGAGTTGAAGGTTGAGCTGGTCAGCGTAACCACCGGCGGCCAGACCTATCAACTTCAGACCAGCTACCACGAGCAAGCCGGGGCCTCGCGTGGAACTCGCACGGCCGAGACTGTCGGCGGAGGAGCTGTACTCGGCGGCCTCCTCGGCGCGATTGCAGGGCGTGGGAAAGGCGCCGCAATCGGATCCGTAATTGGCGCGGGCACTGGAACTGCCGTGGAGGCCGGGACTCACGGCCAGCAGGTGAAGATTCCATCGGAGACCAAGCTCGAATTCACCCTCAAGAGTCCTGTGACCATAACGGTGAACCCGGCCGCGTGAACCGGCCGTTGACAGTCGTCAACTCTCAGCTACCAGCCATCCCGCCGCGGCGGGTCAGCTTTCAGCCGTCAGACTCCGTATCTCACTCCGGAAGTTCAAGGGCCTTCCAAGCTGGGTAGCGCAGCAGTTTCCCTTCGCACACGTTAGCCACGTATCGCCCTTTGCACCTGAATTGCACGATCCGCTTGCCTTCGCGCGCCAGCTCTGCCCAACGTGAGCCTGTCTTGGGGTTCTGTTCGATGCCCACGATGCGGTACGGGCCAACGTTAAACTCCATCATGCGAAGTCCTTTGACCTTCGAGACGGTCACAGGGTAAGTCTTGCCCTCCAGTTCGATATCTTCGCGCCCGTCGCCCAGCGCCTGTTGCCATGCCGAAATCAACGCTTCACCCAGGGTCATCGGCGCACCTCCTGAAAACTCGATGAAACACGGTATTGGAATGCAATTCTACACGAAGCGGCTGTCACTCTGAGTTGCTGCGTCTCTATCAGCAACTGCGTTCATTGCAGGGGAGCGATCAAGGTGCAGTGGCGGAAAACGTTGACTGGAAGCGCGACGCTGTAACCTTCACCTTTGCAATGTCAGCCAGTAGCGACGCTTGGCTTTGGTGGCGGGCATTGGATTTCAGGAACCAGGAGCGGACCGGGGCGGTCGACCGTGCTACAATGCATGTACACTCGCCGACATCCAACGGGCGATGTTTATGCCAGTTCGCGAAGGGAGGCAGATTTGAAGACCGTCGCGTTGTTGGGGACATTCGTTTTTATTTCGGTGTGCGCGGCGTCGCTGCAAGTATCCAGCCCAGACTCGCGCTCAGATTTGCCGCAGTACACCAGCGGGGATGAGCTCGTGCGTCCGGAAGGTTATCGAGAGTGGATATTCCTATCCTCCCGCCTACGCATGAACTCCAAGGCCTCGAGTGGCGAGGGGGAGACGTTTGGCGACGTCTTCGTCTCGCCGTCGGCGTATCATCAGTTCCGGGCAACTGGGGGTTGGCCCGACAAGACCGTTTTCGTGCTGGAAAAAAGGATGTCGTGGAGCAAGAGTTCCGCCGAGACAGTAGACCATTATGAGACAGACTTGATGGGCATTTCTGTTGAAGTGAAGGATACAGCTCGATTCGCGGAAAAGTGGGCCTACTTCAGTTTCGATTCCTCCACGAAAACAGCCAAGGCCAACCCCAGAGCGATGTGTTGGCAATGTCATAATGGCGGTGGGGCGGTGGAAAACACGTATGTCCAGTTTTACCCTACGCTCAAGCCGTTGGCGCAACAGTTCGGAACTTACCGGCAAGCCGTTGAAGGTCCAGATTCACTCCAGAAATAGCAACCCCCGTGCGGCTTATGGTACGCTTTGATGGGGAGGTGACAACGATGGAACCTGCTACTACGCTCCGCGAAGCCTTTCAAGCTACCGATCCGACGCAATCCCTGGGGAGCGGCCACCCCTATTACGTCGACCTCACGCAGGCCAGGAACTCGCTGGCTACCGTGTACATGAAGCAGACGATTGAGAATTGCGGGGAAGGGCAATACTCGCCTATTGCCTTGAGCGGCCACCGCGGTTCCGGCAAGTCCACGGAGCTTCGTCAATTGGAACAGGCTCTCGGGTCTTCCTGCTTCATGCTCTACCTGGACGTCATTGATTTTCTTGATCCTCAAGATGTCGATTACACCGACCTTTTTCTGCTGGTCTGCCGGCAACTCTTGGAATCCCTGCACGGAAACGAAGTCTCTCTGAGCGAGAACCTGCTCCACGAAGTTGAGAAATGGTTTCTGGACGTGACCAAGGAGACGGAAAAGTCCTTGGAGCTATCGGCAGGCGTGGGCGTAGAAGCCAAAGCGGGGGCTGAGATTCCGTTCCTCGCGCGCCTGCTCGGCGTATTTACCGCCAGCATCAAGGCAGGCTCCAAACGAAAGGAAACCACGCGGGAGCAACTGGACCACTACTTCAGCGGCTTGTCGAGCAATACCAACGTCCTGCTCACGGCCGCTTCGCAAGCTTTACGTGACGCGAACAAGCCGTATCAGCCTTTGATCGTCTTCGACAATCTTGACCGCTTGCCCCCTAAGAAGAGTGAGGAGCTCTTTTTCGCCCACGGCTCGCAACTTCAGGAAATGGCCTGTCACGCCGTCTACACGGTTTCTATAGACACTTATTACTCCCGTCGCCACTTGGCCAATGTTTTCCCCAGCCGCCAGATCATTCCCAATGTCAAGTTGCGGGCAAGTAAATCCAGTTCGGAACCTAACCGCCCCGGCATCGACGCCCTGCTTCAGGTCATTGAAAAACGTCTCAGCGTCGAGGTTCTCCTTCAACCGCCAGCCCTGGCGGAGGAGTTTGTCCGGCGCAGCGGGGGCTCGATTCGTCAACTGATCCGCCTCCTTCGTGAAGCAGTACAAAGCGCGCAGGCGCGCGGTTTGACAACTATTGACAGCGAAGCTCTGGAGGATGCAGCCCGCTCCATCCAACAGGACTACGAGCGCATGTTGGAGCCCTCGGATTACAAACTGCTAGCTCGCACTTGGGCCAGCAAGAGCATCGAAAAAGACGATGCTTACATGCAACTTCTCTCTAACCTTGCCATCCTGGAGTACAATGGCAAGGAGCTTTGGCACGACGTCAATCCTTTGATCGAGCCTATCGATGCGTTCCAGTCTGTCGCCAAAAAACGCCGCCGTCGATGAGACGACGGAGAAGTCCTACCAAAAGCTCCTGGCGTTTTTGGACCTCGCTTCAGGGTCCACAATCGCCATAGCGCGCTGCAATCTGCCCTCACTGCGAAAGGAAATCCTTCAGCGGATTGCCACCGATGCCGCCGCGAAAGGCGTGACGGTGAAAGAGGTCGACATTTCCTCAAACTACTCCAGCGACTTTGTCGCGGCGGTAAAGGCACAGTTGGACGGCCTTCCCACCGGCAACCGGATGGCGGTGATGCTCAACGGAATTGACGGCTTGATTTACCAGTCCGCCAGCCAGGAGAATCTTCTGGGCGAAGGACGAACGCCCTTCATCGCTCGGCTGAACTTTGACCGCGAGCGCATCGCTCGCGACTTACCCTTCCCAATCGTCCTTTGGCTCGAAAGCGAATCCCTTACCATTCTCCTGAAGCAAGCCCCTGACTTCACTCAGTGGATCAGCGGACATTTCCACTTCGGCGGGCCAGCCGCTGAAGCAAAGGCTTTGGACCAACTGATGGAGAGTTACAAATCGCTCCCCAGCCAACCCGCGACGGAAACCCGCAAGCAGCTTGGAGAGTTCAGTGGCTTGCTACAGGAACTGAATGAGACACAAGGCCGCGCAGATCCCATCACTCTCCGCAAGCGCCTCGCCGTGCTGGATGCTCTTGGTGAGAGGCACCAGCGGCTTTCAGACTTTCGCATGGCCCAGAAATATCGCACAGAAGCGCTCGAGATTTCCAAGAAGCTGAAGGACCGGCACGCCGTAGCCAGTGCCCTGGGCAACTTGGGAGTTGCTTACAAGGACCTGGGTGAGCCCCGCCGCGCCATCGAGTACTACGAGCAAGCCCTGGCGATTGACCGCGAGATCGGCGACCGTCGGGGGGAGGCCAGCGCGCTGGGCAACCTGGGAGTTGCTTACAGGAATCTGGGCGAAGCCCGCCGCGCTATCGAGTATCACGAGCAAGCCCTGGCGATTGACCGCGAGATCGGCGACCGTCGCGGGGAGGGCCACGGGCTCGGCAACTTGGGAGTTGCTTACAGCCAATTGGGCGAGACCCGCCGCGCAATCGAGTATTACGAGCAATCCTTGGCAGTTAAACGCGGAGTCGGCGACCGCAAGGGCCAAGGCAACACCCTGGGCAACTTGGGCAATGCTTATCAAGCGCTCGGCGAGGCCCCCCGCGCCATCGAGTATTACGAGCAATCCTTGGCAATTAAACGTGAAATCGGGGACCGTCGAGGCGAGGGCAACACCTTGGGCAACTTGGGCAATGCCTACGTGGTCTTGGGCGAGACCCGTCGCGCCATCGAGTTCTACGAAAGGGCGCTTGGGATCGCCCGCGAGATCGGCGACCGCCGGCGCGAGGGCGGCACCCTCTTCAACATGAGCTTGGCGCTCGATAAGCTCGGCGAGCGCGCCCAAGCCATCGCCCAGGCCGAGGCCGCCCTCAAGATCTTCGAGCAAATCGAAAACCCCAACGCCGACAAAGTGCGCAAGAAGCTTGCCGAGTGGCGCAAGGCCTAGCGCCCTGCGGCGGACGGTCCCACGGTCTGCGCCCGCGCGCGGCAGGTCAAAAGAGACCGTGGGCCATCCCGCTTCGCGGCACCACTGCCGTGGCTCAGCCCCTGCCAAGCGCGCTTACCTCCGATTTCCAGTTTCTATTTTCGATTTTCCGAATTCAGTTTGCGGACGCGAAGCGTGTAAAGGTTGTCGCGCTTGACGTCATCCAAACGCTCCAGGAGCTTTGCGAGGTCGTCAGAGACGTCGATGAAGCGCCCGGAGAGCGCGTCCGCCCGCCCCGAGGCCAGTTGCACCACCAGTTGCGCGGCCTTCTCCGCCGGCACGTCCCGCCCCCGGTCGAACAATTTCCGAAACCACGGCAGCCACTTTTTCCCGGCCTCGGATTCAAGCACGTGTTCGGCCATGGCGGTGCGCACGGTGCCGGGGCTGATGGCGAAAACGCTGACGCCGGAGTTTAGGAGTTCTGCCGCCAGGTTCTCTGTAAAGCGGATGAGCGCCGTTTTGGCGATGACGTAGGCGCCCATGTGCGCAACCGCCACGGTGGCGGCGCTGGTGGAGACATTGATGATCCGGCCGTGGCGGCGCTCGATCATTCCGGGCAGCAGGGCATGTGAGCAGAGGTAAGGCCCGCGCAAGTTCACCTCCATCGAATGCCACCAATCGCCCGGGTCGGCTTCCCAGATCGGCCCCAAAGGCCCCATGGTCCCGGCGTTGTTCACCAGCAGGTCCACCGGCCCCAGGGTGCGCTCCACTTCGCGTGCCATGCGCTCGACGGCCGCGGCGTCGCACACGTCCACCACAACGGCCAAGGCATCCCCGCCTGCCTCCGTGACGCCACGGACCGTTTCGGCGAGTTGCTCTTCGGATCTCGCGGCCACCCCCACGCGCGCCCTCGCCCGCGCCAACGCCAACGCTGTGGCGCGTCCCAGACCCCGTCCCGCACCCGTTACAATCGCGACCTGGCCTCGCAGTTCATCCAAAACAGAATCAGCGCTCATCGCTCTCCTTCCCCTTCGTTGCCGAAAATCAAATCAGCCGCGTGAAGCGGTACGAAGACCCGACCAAGCTGGAGCCTTTACGCCGCCACGGCCCTGATGCATTACCTGCCAAAAGTCCAGACACGAATCAGTCCCGCTGCGGGCTATTCCCGCCGAGCATACTATAGGTGTGTCGAGCAAGATCTCAAAAATCTCCGGCGTTCGCACGCGAAGTTTTCGGAATGTTTCCGCTCAGCTAAGGCATGGCAAGCATGCCGTAATCAGTTTTTCTTGCCGGTCAACTCAAGGGCGAATTTGACATAAGTTGTCAAAATGACGTGACAGATCTCGTCTCCTTTCTAAACTTTGAGTCACTTATGCCAAGGGTTACGCCAGCACTCCTCGACTCCATCGCAGTTGAATAACTAGATGGTTACCCGGGCAATCCTCGACCCTAACTAAACGAAGTAAACAATCACCAAAAGGTGTAGTATTTATATCGTCCACAAAACTACTGCTGTAGTAGCTATTATATTATGGAATACCTACCGCAATCATTCTCAAACGAGGAAGGGCAGCAGTACCCGCTGGGCTGCCAAGCAGGCATCGAGCACGTCTCAAGGATGGGATTGCATGGGCGTGGGAATCTGTCGGAGATAGATTTCGCCGCACGCAAAATCGGACCTACCTACGTTTGTAGGTTAGAGATTCATCGTCCCAGAGACATTATTCCGACCGATTCTTGGAGCGATAGTAGGGAAGAACGAAAGCAGGTTAAATCTCCAGGGCTCACGTCCGCAACTCTTGCCCCTCACCTCGCGGAAGCGAGTGGGTCTGGTTCACCGATTTGCTGGGAAAGCGCACGTGAGTTAACCACCTGGAGGAGTGCCCGGAATTATATGTGGCAATCAAACTGCGACGTCGCGTGTACTCCCCGAGGGTCGGGTGGGGAGCACCGGGTCAGGTGGCATCCTCGGGGAGACATCGACTGGGGCGTGTCAGACAGCAGAGCTGCCCACTTGGGGCCCTCCTGTGGGGCCCTTCTCTGGGACTCGGCTGCCGCGGAATAGCTTCGAGCCAGATCGCCGCCCGACGACCATGTTGAAGGGAGTGTCATCAAGCATGAACGATGGAACAAGGTCAGACAGGGCACTGCTGAGGGAAGCATTCGCACTGCTGCTGGGACTTCGTTCACGGTCTGACGGACGGAAACTGTTGGGCCAGGCAGTAACCTTCCTGCGCTTGCTGGAGCACCAGGGGGAGTCAGCAGGGCTCCCCGTCGTGGTATCCGTCCAAGTGATGCGCCTCAGGAAGTATTAGGCCTGCTTACACGTCGCCGCCCGGGCGGGATTACAGACCTATCGGGTGACGCTCATGGCAGGACCGGGGGCGTCCATGCCATGGGGCGTCAGCCCGCCGATGTGGAGACTCGCCGCCACCCTTCGATCATTCACTCGGCTGCGGAACGGAGCTACTCACAGGCGCGGGCGCGGCCACCGATTGACCCGCGCGGAGTTTAGCCATATCCCGCTGCAACTCCGTCGCCAAATCTTCCAGGATGCGCAACTGCTCGCTGCGGCGTTTCAAGGTTGATTCCAGTTTGGCGACCTGTTTCCGCAGCTTGTTATTGTCCCTGCGCAACAGGATCAGGCTTTCGCCCGGCTGGGGTAGAGTAATCTTCCCGCCCGGTCCCGGCTTGCCGGTCGGCAACGGCGCCACGTGGGCTTGCGTTTCCTTGATGAGCGCTTCCAGTTCTTTCCGTTCCGCACCCGCCGGGCAGAGTTGTCGGAGCGCCAGCAGGCGCGCCAAGTCCGGCCGATTACGGCCCCGCTCCCAGTGTTGCACCGCCCCCTTGGTGGCATTCAGCAGCCGCGCCAGACCCTCCTGGCTGACCTCTAACCGCTGTCGAACCTTTTTTACTACTTTCGCGGCATTCATTTCTTCCATAACAGCTACTCCTCTCCTTTGCAAAAAAAGCTTGACATTTGCGATTGTGATAGGCTACACTACACTGGCCTTGCGAGAGTAGCCGATTCTTCTCCGTGGGCTACACTTGAAGGCACAGTCTCCGCCCTTGGGGGCCCTGGGGGAACGGCCCCCAAGCGCCCGGCGGCGGCTTCCCAGGCGAGTCTGGGCATTGAACCAGCCCGGCCCGCTCCCGCGCACTTGCCTAGTGTTTCCCTCAAATTCATTGGGGCGCGGGCCGGGCCTTGGTTACCATGTTTACTCTTTGCCATGCTACTCATTCGTAACAGGGACCTGACACCCGCCCGCCCTTGGCGCGCGGCGCCACTTGCATTCGACCTCAAGCCAAGTTCTTGCGCGGCGTTCCTGCGGCCCACTAGCCTCGTACACTCAGAGTTCCTCTCCTCCCTTTTATCGGAAGGTTGGAGCGCGGGCTTGAAGCAAAGTGGCCTACGCCGCTCGGTACCTTACTCGGCTACGCAAAACTTAGCCTACCTCCCGTGCCGTATGGAAAGCTATGTTAGCACATTTCGCTTTTTTGTGGGAGGGATTGTTTCGAAAAAAACCTCCGCCCGCAAGACCCCCAAGACTCTCTTCTCCTCACGAAATTATCAGCAAGTTTGCGGCCACCTGCCGGACCTCTTATCAAGGAGCATTTCCATGCTGTTTGAAAGCCATCACGAAGCTGCAAATGTGTTTCGGCCTGATCTTCGCGTCCTACCGCCGGCACCACTACAACGAGGATCGGGCAGACTTCATCGTGCTGCGGCCGGAGGTCGACCGCCGCTCGAACCTCATGCTTCGCTGCGGGCACATCCCGGAGCGCTGCGCCGGGAACTCTTCCTGCCCCGCTGCTGCCAGAAGGGCTGCGTTTTTCCGGCCCAACCGGGCGGTGACGGCGAGTGCGCGTATCACCGCCGCCAGTTCCTCGAGCCCTGGTGTTTTCAGTCCCAGCAGCCCACGTTTTTGCTTCTGGACCAAGCCAGGTTCGGCCTGCCGGACACCGAGCCCGACGATGAGCGCTTCAGGGATCGGCATCGGCTAGCGGAGGAACGCTTCCAGTTCATGCTGGGGGAAGCAGCCTGATGAGATGCGCGCACTCGCTAAGGGAAATGCAGGGTAAGCCTTCACGTTTGACTGTCGTCTGTCGACGGTGGAATTTTTTAGAGGAATTGTCTCGCCATGGAGCCCTACACCGTTCGAACTCCAATTCCAGCCCTCAGGGGGCAGAATTCCAAACAGGCGTCTGCTCTCTTGCCCATGCTCACTCCCACCAACGCCTGGCACCTTCTCTGCCGGCGCACGGGCGGCAGCATCTCGCGCACCACGTTCTACCGGTGGATCAACTCCGGTCGAGTCGGCGCTATACGGATGGGAAATCGCTTCCTCATCCCTTTGCCCATGCTCGAAGAAGTGATCCAGAAATGCCTGGACGGGGAACGGATTTGAGAGAAGCACGAGGCAGCAGGTAGCGCGCGCCTGTCTTGTAGCACCGCGGTTCGTTCAAGAATGCCCAGCAAAAGCCGCCCCGACAGGTCGGGGGGGGGTATGCTTGCTGGGGCCTGGGGCTTTTATTCTGGCTCCGTACTTCTGGATTCTGTTTTCCTGTGGTCTCCCAATATGCGACGTAGGGCCGGGGCTTGCCCCGGCCTGGCCGCCCCAAGGGGCGGCCCTACATTCTAATTGCGACACTACCTCCTCTCCTGTTTCCTCGCCATTCAACAAAACACTTTTACTCGCCGCTGGTTTCTGGCAGACTGTGCGCCTATAGATTTCATAGGATTTGCACTTTTCAAAGGAGGTCTTGTCTATCATGAAGAATTACTCGTTCACTCGGCGTGAGTTCATGCAGTGGGGTGCGGGCGCCGCCGCGGCGGGGGTGGCCGCCAAAGTTACACTGCTGGAGCCCAAACGGTTGTGGGCGTCGCCTGGTCCCGTGGCGGCATCGGACATCGTCCGGTTCGGCATCATCGGGACGGGCATCGAGGGCTGTACTCTCCTGCAATCGAGCCTATCGGTGCCGGGCGCGGAATGTGTGGCTGCGGCGGACTTATACGACAGCCGGCATATCGCCGCCAAAGAAGCCCTAGGGGGAAAGGACATCGAAACCACACGTGATTACCGGAGAATTCTGGAGCGCAAGGATATTGACGCGGTATTAGTGGCGACTCCGGACCACTGGCATCGCAAGGCGGTGATCGATGCGGTCGAAGCGGGGAAGGACGTTTACTGCGAAAAACCCATGTCGCACAGTGTGGAGGATGGGCTGGCCATGATCGAGGCTGTCCAGAAGCACGACCGCATCCTTCAGGTCGGCAGCCAGCGCGTCAGCTCGATTCTCTACGCCAAGGCGAAGGAGATCTGGGATTCCGGCAAGCTGGGGCAAGTGGATACCATCGAGGCGGCGTGGGACAGGAACACCGACAGCGGCGCCTGGGTATATCCGATTCCGCCGGACGCCAGCGAACAGACCATCGATTGGAACACTTGGCTTGACGGCGCACCCCAGCGCCCCTTCGATCCCACGCGCTTCTTCCGCTGGCGCTGCTACAAGGATTACGGGGCCGGCTTGGCGGGCGACCTGTTCGTTCACCTGCTCTCCGGTATTCACGTTGTGACCGGCACCAATACGCCTCCCCAGCGCGCGCTTTCCACCGGCGGGCTCTACTACTACAAAGATGGCCGCGAGTTTCCGGACCTTCTCTGGACCATGTACGATTATCCGCACTTCCAGGTAGTGCTGCGCTGCAACCATAACAACAATTACCAGGGTGAGTTTTTCGGCTTCTACGGGAAGAAAGGCACCATGCTCATCCATGGTTCCACTCTCACTTTCAAGCCGCAAGCGCCCTCAGCTCAGCCCGAGGACTATTCGATCTATGGATGGCCGGAAAAACTGCGCCAAGAGTACCTGGATAAATGGCGCAAGGAACATCCCGAGCCGCCGCCGGGACAATTCAAGATCGAAGAGGAGGATGAGGTCTATACTCCGCCACCGCAATACAGCGACATGGCTGACCACGAGGCGAACTTCTTCCACGCCGTGAGGACACGCCAGCCGGTGGTTGAGAGTGAGGTGTTTGGAAACAATACCGCTCTCGGCTGCCACATGGCGAATTACTCCTATTTCAACAAGACGGCGGCCGTCTGGGATTCGAGGGCGAAGAGGATTACCTCGTAGCAGTGACCCTTCGACCCGATTAAACCGGATGGCTCGTCCCTGCGCCTGGGTGTGGCAACTCTGTGCGCGCGTAGCCATTTGATGATCCCTAGCGCCGGCGCGCCGCGAGAATCGTGACATGACCGGTGGCGCAGCGCCTCTCGCCTGCAAAGGCTATTACACACGCACTGATTCGCACCGGTCAGCTACGGAAATTCTCCCTTGATCTTGGGTCTTGCGGCGAATAGGATAAGCGCCTGCGGGAATAATATTAATTCACCAGGAGGCAATACCCCATGAGTGAGCAGCGGATTTCCAGGCGTAAATTCATGCAAACGACGGCGTGTGTGGCGGGCGCAACGCTGGCTGGCCGGTCATTTCTTTTGGACCCGGGGCCGTCCTATGCCTCTCCCCGGGCGGTTTCGGCCGGTGAGACGGTGCGGATGGGCATCATCGGCGTGGGCATGCAAGGCTCTGGGCTGCTTCGCACCTCTATCCAGCTCCCAGGAATTGAATGCCTGGCCGCTTGCGATTTGTATGACGGACGGCGCGAGTTGGCCAAAGAAATCGTCGACAAGGAGATTCCCACCACGCGCCACTACAAGGAACTCCTCGACAACAAGGAGATAGACTGCATCGTTGCCGCGGTGCCGGACCACTGGCACAAGCAAGTCGTCGTGGATTGTTGTAATGCCGGAAAGGACGTCTACTGCGAGAAACCCATGACTCATACTGTGGCTGACGGCTTTGAGATGATTGCGGCGGAACAGAAGAACAGCCGAATCGTCCAAATTGGCAGCCAGCGGCGCAGCTCCATCATGTATGCCAAAGCCAAAGAACTCTACGAACGGGGCGTGATCGGCGAGGTCTGGCTTGTCGAAGCCTCGATGGGTCGCAACGACCCCTGTGGCGCTTGGGAATACACGGTGCCGCCGGATTTGTCCCCGGAGACTCTCGACTGGGAGACATGGCTGGGGACGGCCCCCAAGAAGCCTTTCAATCCCATGCACTTCACACGCTGGCGTTGCTGGCAGGATTATGGAGAAGGGATTCCTGGTGACCTTTACGTGCATCTCTTGACCGGGGTCCACTACGTCGCTGGAATCACGGCGCCGCCCAAGCGCGCCTTCTCGATGGGCGGCCTTTTCCGCTGGAAGGACGGGCGGGACGTCCCCGACACGATGACCACCGCATATGAATACCCTCAGTTCCGCGCCACTTTCAGAGTGACGTTGAACACGCAGACGGAAGAGGTGACGCGATTCATGGGCACGCTGGGAATGCTCGAAATCCGCAACGGCGAACTGACCGTGACACCCCAGCAAGGCGTGGATTACCAACCCTGCACCCCGGGTTGGCCCAAGAAAATGAAAATCGATTTCGCAGAGCAGTGGCACAAGGAACATGAGCCGAAACCTGCCACCTCGGCGACGGTAGAGTCTGCACGCTATTATGCGCCGCCGGACTACAACGACGACCGCGAGCACCTTTGGAACTTCTTCGAGTCGGTGAGAACGCGAAGGCCTTCGGTCGAGGATGCGACCTTCGGAAACAATACGGCCATTGCCTGCCACATGGCCAATCACTCGTACTTCAACAACACCATAGCCAGTTGGGACGCCGGAAAGAAGAGAATTTCAGGATGAGGTGACCTAAAGTTGAAGAGTTGAAGAGTGGAGAAGTTGAACTCTTTAACTCTTTGACTCCTTGGTAAGAATCTAATCTCAGGTAAACCTCGGCCCTTGGGAACCGCGCAGGAAAGACCATCAAAAGTCAGGCAAAAAAATTCGGGCCCCTTAACGGGGGCCCGAAGTGAAGAAGAGGAATTTGGTCCCGCCATGGTCAAGTCGTGAAGCCCTGGGGGCAAGGCCTTCGCGACGAAGATCCGATGCTCTGACGGGACTCACTTATCATTTAAAGCCGGAGGCCTTGAGTAGTCCAATCGATTCTCTTTATAGTTATCATTAAAGAATCGTTGCGACGCAAGCGGCAACACGGTTCGGACATTTTGAGACAAATGGATAGAAAGCCCGCTTGGCCCTTGGGGCAGGGAAGACTGAATGCGATAGTTTTGGGGGAAACGGATTACCGATTTGATTCGATTGAAATGCCATGCCTACTGAAGCAAAAACAGGGTCCTCCAAGTCATCGGGCGCGAACCAGGAATTGAAGACGGAGGAGCTTCTGGGCCGCCTGGCAGACCGTGAGGTTGAAGCGCTGGAGAGCTTGTACGGGGACCTCGCCCCCAAGCTGATGGGGCTGCTTATGCGCATTTTATCCGCGAGGTCCGATGCCGAGAGCGCGTTGCAAGAGGTTTTTGTGCGACTGTGGAAGGAAGCGCCTGGTATTGCCCAAACCAAGGGGAGTTTGGCTGCTTGGCTTGTGCTCACGGCGCGGCACATCGCCTTGAAGCGTCTTCGCGCCCAGCGGACAGTCGGGGCTCGACCTACCCAAAGTCGCCACGGGCAGGGTCGTACGAAAGAGGAGAAGGCGGCGGGCAAGTCAGCCGTTTCAGCACGCAAAGAGGACAAACTCCGGGAGCGCCGTTCAACCAAGGGTGACTCGGAGACGTTGCTATTCCTCGCCGCGTCTCCTCAGGTCTGGATGCCGCGTGCGGAGGACATAGCCTTGGCTGATGCTCGGATGGGCCTGCTTCAAAGGGCTTTCAACCAAATGCCCAAGCCACAGCGCCACGCGCTGGAGCTTGCGCTTTTCGGTGGCTATACCGAAGCAGAAATCGCGGAGCAGCTCGGCGAGCCCCTGGGCAAGGTGAATGCGGGGTTGCGCGCGGCCTTTACCTTCCTGAGGCACCGCCAACACGCGGTGTTGGGAACTTGGACTGCCGACATCTAGAGGACGTTTACGAATTGTTCCTGCTCGGAGCGCTCTCGGATGAGGGCTCGCGGGACCTGCGCGAGCACCTCAACCAGGGTTGCGAGCATTGCCTGGAGAGAGTTAAGGAAGCCGCTCGCACGGTCTATCTGCTTAGCCTCTCTGCCCGGCCCGTCTCGCCCGGCCCGAAGGCCAAGGCTGACCTCCTTCGCCTGCTCCTCAAGAAGTAGACGCGACAGGTGCCAGGTTTCAGGTGCCGGGTCCCCGGCACTAAGCGATCGCAGGTTCGCAACAACTGACCACTGACTACTGCTGACAACTGACAACTTTGTTCAAGGTGAGCCGCATGGAGTTGTCCAGCAAACCGGGTTTGCGTCGAGAACTGGGGCTGATCCAGGCCACGTCTCTGGCCATCACGGACATGGTGGGGATTGGTCCTTACATCACCATTCCCCTCTTCCTGGCCACGATGGGCGGGCCACAGGCGATGCTGGGCTGGTTGGTGGGAGCGCTGCTGGCGTTCTGCGACGGCCTGGTCTGGGCGGAACTGGGCGCGGCGATGCCCAAGGCGGGTGGGAGTTACAACTATCTTCGCGAAGCCTACGGAGCGCGCAGCGCGGGACGCTGGTTCTCGTTCCTGATGGTCTGGCAGATTATGTTTTCGGCGCCACTCTCGGTGGCCAGCGGCAGCATCGGCTTTGCCAACTATCTCCACTACCTCTTGCCAGGCCTGTCGCCAGGGGGCGTGCGCATTGTCGCCGCGGTTTTTCCGCTGTTGCTGGTCGCGCTGCTTTACCGGCGCATCGGCGCCCTCGGAAACGTTTCGGTGGTCCTGGTGGGTGGCGTGATTCTGGGATGCTTTTGGATCATCTTTTCCGGGCTGCCTCACTTGAGTGCCAGGCGCCTGCTGGATTTCCCTCCTGGCGCGTTTCACCTGAACTGGATCTTCTGGGTGGGGCTCGGCCATGCCACGCTTTATGCCCTCTACGATTACTTCGGCTATTACAACGTTTGTTACCTTGCCGAAGAAATCCGCAATCCGGGCC
>JBEKVC010000040.1:0-17920 GCA_049514395.1 Terriglobia bacterium | reverse complement strand
GCGTCCGCAAAGCGGTAGAGCTGCTGGGAGCCGAGCGCATCGGACACGGGCTCACAGCGGCCCGCGATCCGGCCGTGCTGGCGCTGCTTCGTGACCGCGAGATTCCATTAGAGGTCTGCCTCACCAGCAATGTCGCCACGGGCGTGCTGGCGCGCATGGAAGACCATCCCTTGCCTCAGTTTCTGGAAGCCGGCCTTGTGGTGACCTTGAACACCGATGACCCTGCCATGTTCGGGACAGACTTGGTTAATGAATATTTGCTGGCCGCAAGGACTTTCGGTCTCG
The DNA here is from genome assembly GCA_049514395.1 of Terriglobia bacterium. Lineage (GTDB taxonomy): Bacteria > Acidobacteriota > Terriglobia > UBA7540 > UBA7540 > CAVROP01. The sequence goes on along the minus strand of JBEKVC010000040.1, from coordinate 17,635 downwards.
CGCGCCAGCAAATCCTTCATCTGTGCCAGAACGCCATCCGCGCGGCCTTCCTATCGGAAGAAGAGAAGCTGGATTTGCTGAACAAGGCGCCGGACGATCCCCCTGCGCGATAGGGAACCACCAGTTGCCACAGCTAAGCGGCCAATTTTGCCTGTGAACTGCCGAGATCCTTCGTCGCCCGAAAAGCAGGGCTCCTCAGGATGACAAGGACCGAGTACGCGCATTGTTCCCACGACACACTGCAACTCGAACTTGCGATTTCAAGGTCAATGCTTGTGGGGATGGATATGGGGGTGGGAGTGAACTTCGCCCGAGGGGTGGAGGTGGCGATGGACATGGATAAGGTTGGTCCGCTCCAGCAAGGCCGTCTCCCGCAACACCTGCGAGGGCTCCCCTTCTGCGACAACACGGCCCGTCTGGAGAACATAACAGTAATCCGCAATATCCTCGACAATCTCCAGGTGGTGTGTGGTTGTGATCACGGTCTTGACTCCCCCACGCCAGCCCACCAGGAAGTCGATCATTTGGCTTGCGCTCTTCGGGTCCAGGGCCGCCGTAGGCTCGTCGAGCAGGAGCACTTCGGGGTCAAGCACCAGCACCGACGCCAACGTTACCCGTTTCTTTTCGCCCGTCGACAAATGATGGGGTGAGCGGTCTTTAAGGTGGGTTATCTTCATGACCTCGAGCATTTGGGCGACCTGACTGCGCACCTCCTCCTTGGGCCAATGAAGCTGCAATGGGCCAAAGGCCACCTCATCAAAAACCGTCGGGGAAAAAAGCTGGACATCGGGATTCTGGAATACCAGTCCTACCCGGCGGCGAAACCGGTAACCGAATTCAAGATCCTGTAAACGATCCTCGGTGAGTGACTCGCCGCAGAACAGAACACTGCCTTTTTCAGGGAAGGCCAGACCGTCCAGGAGGCGCAGCAGGGTTGACTTGCCCGACCCATTGGCTCCCAGCAGAGCCACCCGCTTACCCGCTTGGATGGCAAGGTTCAGGCCGTCGAGCGCGGTCACCTTGTGGTAGCGAAAAGTGACGTCTCGGACCTCGAAAACCGGAACTGACATTCAACTCTCCCCGATGCCAGGGTGTGGAGCGTGCTGGGCTAGAAACCCCTTATCGCCCGAAATAGAATCCGCCTGAAGCGAGGACCACAAATACGGCCAGCATGACCCAATCGATCGTTGATGTCTGGAAGTCATCCAGCACATACACTTCGCCTCGAAAGCCTCTCGAGAGCATGGCGCTGTAAACATCGCCGCTGAGTTGAAGGCTCTTGGACATCAGAACTCCTGCGCTCGAGGCGGCCACTCGGCGGCGTTCGGGTCCCTCCAGCTTTCCCACCATCCGGCTCCGGCGCGACTCAAACATATCGTGGGCGGTTTGAAGCAGCAAGAGAATGTAGCGGTACGTCATGCCCAGAATCACGACGAAGACCACGGGCACTTTGAACACTCGAAGCGCCTTCAGCACGTGGCTCCAGGGTGTGCAAAGTATGAGCAAGACCGATAACGTTGCCGCGGTTTCAACTCGGGCCACGAGGTAACACGCGCTGGCCAGCCCCTGAGCCGTCACCGGCCAATCGAGGAGTGGAAGGTGCAACACCTCGCGGCCGGGGACAATGAATGGAGCGGGCAGCGCGATGACTCCGGTAAACAAGAGGATTGCAACCCAGACGCGCTTGGCCAGGATTCCAAGAGAGACGCGAGACATTACTGCCATGCTCACCGCGACCGCGAAAACCGCGCCGATAACCCAGAGTCTGTGGGCCATCGCTGACACAATCACCAGGGCTAGGATTCCGATCAGTTTGATACGGGGGTCGAGACGCTGGAGCAAGCCGTCGGTCTTGGCGAGTTCTTCTGCATAAAGAGCTCGCTCCATCGCGCTAACAAGACTGGAAAGGGTCCGCTCAACAAAATTCATCCGGTACCTACAAGAGGCTCTCGATCCTGGGTGGGGACGTCTCAATCCTCATGTGCCTCAGGACTCTCCCGTGTGGCTCTTCATCGAGTCTGCTTCTCGTGAGCTGCCTCCGCGTGCGAACAGCGAGCCGGCGATCAGGAAACCCAGAATGATGATGCCGGAACCGAACATGGCGGAAAGTAGGTAGCCAAGAGCCGGGCGCCGGACGATTGAAGGAGCGTACTGGGGAAAGGGTGCAGTCCACACGGAGTAAAGACGCTCCAATCCTTGGGGTGCTTGTGGCGGCGGCGCCAGGTTCCTGGATGCCGCCGCGATTCTCCTCCGTGCCGCTGCATCGGAGAAATCGCGCGCCCCCCATTCGCCCCAGGCAGCGCCGCCCGCTAAGATACCCAGAGGAGTCAAGGCCAACAGCAGGGCCAGAGCGGTCCAGAGGGGTTTCAATGTACTCCAAGCGCCTCGCCCCGTAACTTGGTGGGGCTCTTCATCGCCTCCAGTTGCGCCCGGGGCTGTGAGCTTCAGTAAGGACGGATTCGCGCGCTGGAAGTAGGCCACAACTCCACCTGACAAGACCATTTCGGCGAGTCCGGCAAAGCTCAAGTGTCCAATCATCATGGCCGGAATGGCAATGCTCAAAGGGTACGGAGCATACAGGGGCGCTCCGCTGGGGTCTCGGAAAAGCAGCGGCTGAATACCCAACTCAACGGCCGCACAAAACGCGGCTGCGTTGATTGCGATGTAGCCCGCCAATGCTGCCGCGACCACTCTTCGCGATGACGTGATGGCCGCCCGGCCGGCCAGAAGGCGGTAAACAAGATATGCTACCAGAGAACCGACAATCGCCATGTTAAAGCAGTTGGCCCCCAGCGTGGTGACGCCACCGTCCCCGAAGAAGAGAGCTTGGATCAGCAGAGCAATCGAAATGGCGAGGATGGAAGCCCACGGGCCGAGGACTATGGAAGCGATGGCGACGCCCAGAGCGTGCCCGGTGGTGCCGCCGGGCAGCGGCAGGTTAAACATCATCACCAGGAAGGAAAATGCCGCAAACACCGAAAGCAGCGGAATAAGCCTTGTGGTCAGCAGTCGCTTCAACCGGCGCAACGCCACGTACCAGAACGGCGCGGAGGTTGCGTACAGGGCCGCGCAGGTCGCCGGACTTAGATAGCCATCGGGAATATGCATAGGAATCAGCTCGTCAGCATAGCACATCCTCATTCTACAGTATTATGGTTATAGAATTCGTGTTACCCGCTCGGCGTGACATCCGCGCGCTCGCTTGCCATGCTGTCATTCTGAGTGTTCCGTGCACCGCAGCCGCGTGAATCCAAAACCGTCGCCCTGTAGGGTAGAATAGGTGACGGCGTGAACAGCGCTCGAGCCGGCTATGGGCTCGCGTCGTGGGAAGCAGGCCAAGCCGGGCGTGCGGCAGGAGGTCAGCCGATGATGCACTCCACAGGACGTGGTCTCGCCTTCTTCTTGTTGATGGGCTTGCCACTAGTTTTTGGTGAAGCGGGCCGGGGACAGCAAGAAGAACCGGCGCCGTTCGAAATCCGGCTTCCACCAGAAATTCGCTCGGAGCAGGTCCAGGCTAAATACTTCTTAACCGGACCTTTTGGGGGCCACGGAGAATTTGTGAAGGCAGAGACGGAGAGGAACGCGTACCTGATCGGCACCTCCGTGAATCATCAAGCCGCAGAAACCCTCAAAGTCATTTTATATGCGCCTGGGTGCCAGCTTGTGACCATCGCGGTTCCCTCGATATCTCAGTCTGAGAAGACCACAGATGTTTCCTGTGAGGACCTCCCTCCTATGACCTTCAACGGAAGAGTGGAACTGCCAGAACCTCTTCGCCGCCGGCCTTACGAGGTGGAAATCAACTACATGGCCTACTGGGCGCATGAGTTTTTCGGTATCGCGGACGGGGCGGTAACGACCTTCCATCTGGCGCGAGTGACGCCAGACGAAGGCGGTGCATTCCAGGTCCTTCTCCCGAATTTCACCAAAGACGCCGTCACGGAATCTTTCCATCGTAACGCCGGGCTCCAATTCATCGCTCGAGAACGCGATACCGGCAACATCGTGTCTTTCCTCGTGCCGGCCAACGAGGAATGGAAGAACTTGCGCGACCTTCCACTCAAGCCGAGGTATCATACCCCGGTAGTATTCAAGCCTCTTCCTGAATCACCTCAAAAGCAGATGATCGGACCGAAGCAGGAGGAGGTGCGCTAACGCGACCCAGGGTGATCCATGCCTCCTAACTTCGCGGAATACTACGACGCGGTCATTAATTGGAAGAAGCGTCTGGCGCGCGAGATGCCGCTGCTGGAAGAACTCGCCCGCAGTGCCGGCCCGCGAGTCCTTGTGCCGGCCTGTGGGACGGGCGGGCATGTCGCGGCGCTGGCCGAGAGGGGCTTCAGCGTCCTTGGCTTCGACGCCGATGAAGACGCGGTGGCATTTGCCCGGCAACGAATCAACCATGAGGCGGATGCCATCTCCGCGGCTGGCGGCGAAGCCAGCGTAAGCCTCCTGAAGATGGAGCAAGCCGGGAAGCTCGGCCCCACCCACGACGCAGCCTTCTGCTTGGGCAATGCCCTGCCGGGCATCTCGGGCGAGGGGCAGTTGCTGGCAGCCTTAGAAGGTATTGCAGGCGCCTTGCGAGCTGGAGGCATATTGCTCACGCAAAACCTCAACTACGACCTTCGATGGAAAGAGAAGGCCCATTGGTTCCCGCTGCTTTCGGGAGAAACCGCCAAAGAAGAAGTATTGCTGGTGAAATTTGCCGACTACGAACAAGAAGCTATCAACTTTCATGCCATGTTTCTGGTGCGCGAAAAGGCAGGGGCAAAGTGGCAATCTCACGTCAGAAGCTCTCGGCAGATCCCGCTTTTTCGCAACCTCCTCGCCCAGCTTCTGACTAGAGCCGGTTTTGGGAAGGTGGGATTTTGGGGCGATTACGCCAAGGCACGGTTCGACCCGGCAAAATCGAACGACCTGCTGGTGGCAGCAGAAAAACTGTAACTGTCGCTTCCGGTTTCTGCCGTGGGTCTTCGGGTGACGCCAGCCTGAAGGCCTTGTGAAGCGAATTGAACTCTAATGCGGGGAGCGGTGGTGGGTTTCGAGCTGGACTGCTTCTGGTGCGTGCGCGCGGGGAAGGACCCGGTGGACTACTTCCAGCGTTTCCCGGGGCGCTTCCCGCAGCTTCACATTAAGGACTTGAAACCCGGCTACCCGCCCGCCACCGGGGAAGACTCTCGGCCTGGGGCCTTCACGGAAGTCGGCCAGGGCGTCATCGACTGGAAGAGGATTCTCAAGGCCGGACTCGAAGGCGGCATGAAGCATTTTTACGTGGAGCAGGACGAGTGCGACCGAGACTCACCGGAAAGCGCGAAGATCAGTTACACCTACCTGCACAACCTGACCGTTTGACCTGTAAAGGGGCGTCCTTCGCCGCCCCAGCACTGGGATGACGGACCGGCTCGTGTCGCAGACTGGCGTGGTATCCGGGGAGGCAGGTTCGCCGGTCGCCACGAGGTTCAGGGTTTGGGTCGGGAATTGCGGGCGGAGCGTTAAGGAATATTACGAGAAAGCGGAATACTTAACCTCAACCCAGTGAGGGCGGGCCTGGTCAAACGCGCCGAGGACTCGCAGTGGTCGAGTATGGACGATTACACCGGGAGTGCGAGCACAGCGGTGAGCGCGAATGGTATTCCGGCCGTTGATGGTGACCTGTTGCCGGCGGATGAACGGGCGCGAATTTGAAGGAACAGCCGCAGAGTCTCTGAAAAACGAGACTGTGGCCTACCCGCTGTGGAAATCGTTGCGAAATAATCCCGGCCAAGATTTCGACAAGTGGTCAAAAGTGACCGGCTTGAAATCGGCATCGGTGACCGGCTTCATCCCGGAATCGTGACCGGCTTCATTCCGGAACGGGGCCCGGGATGATTTCGGAATCGTGACCGCCCTGCCCCGAATCCACATCTGATCTAAGCGACCTCTTTCAAGTCAGGCTCCGTCCACGCCATGACAGCCGAAGGCAGGGTCATCGCCAATACAATGGAGATGGCCGCCAAGGGCTTGCTGATGAACCCCGCTACGAGGCGCGGGAGTGCCAAGGTTGGGCTGCTTAGAACCACGAGACTACCCAGGCAGACCAGGGTCATGAGAATCCAATAGGCTCGTACGTAAGCGCTATGCCGCACTTGCTCCTGCCGTTCATCCCTGCTGGTGTGCAGCCGATGATCACCCGGAAACCCATATTCGCGGAGCCAGTTCACGAGTGCTATCCAACAAGGCGTAACAAGAAGAAAGCTCGTGACCATGCCGATCCAATACCAGGTCAAAGCGGATGCGCTGGCGTGAGAACGAACGAGCACTGAAAAGCCACAACCCAGCACTCCGCTGCCGTAAAAGCCAAGGACAAGGACACGTCGCCGCAACCGTGTGTTGATTTGGATGAGCCGCAGGAATCTCGCGTCACTATTCATGGATTGCATCCTCCTTCTTCCGATTCTTCCCGTAGAGATGAGTGCTCATGGGAGTGAAAGCCGTTCTGGAAAAGATTGCCTCGATGGGAACGCCGAAGAACTCACTGATCCGAAAGGCCAACTCCAGGCTGGGGTTAAACTCGCCTCGTTCCAGATAACCCACAGTTTGATAGCTGATGTCGAGGGCGCTCGCGAAGTCGCTCCGGCTCAGTTGGCGTTCCGCGCGGAGCACGGCAATGCGGTTAAACAACCGAGGTCCGTTTCGTGCGTCAGTATGGACTGATGACATGCACTGAATATAGTACTAGTACTATATTCTGTCAAGCTAATTCGGTTGAGGATTCGTAGGGTGCAGAGGTTGCCCCGCCTTTAATCGGCAAGCTCAGGGGAAGCTTTTCGCGGGAATGACCTGCGTACCGAAAGGGATCTCATTCCAAATAACGCCACTAGCTGCCCGACGGCGCTTGGGCTGCTCGTCGCTGCACGGCCCGGTAAAGAGCGACGCTGGTCGATCCCCCCACCGCCTCGATACAGAACGCAGAGCAGGCGTTCCCAATCCGTGCCGCGGTGAGGATATCTTCGCCGCTTGCCAGTCCGGCAATAAAACCCGCATCCCAACAATCGCCCGCGCCTGTCGTATCTACTACATTGGCAGGGAGGGCTGGCACCCGAATGCGGTCGCTGCCTCGGGCAACCAGACAGCCGCCTCGACCCATTTTCAGCACCGCGTTGCGGGCGCCCAAGGTCAGGAGCCGGCTTGCAATTTCTTCCGCCCAGGCCCCCGGGTAAATCGCCTGCGGATCATCGAATTCGAAAGCGCACACCGCCTGGGTGTGCTCCGCTTTGTGGTTTCTGATAGTCCCCCGCCATCACCCTTTCTTCGCTTGTGCCGCCAGGGCCTCGACCTCCAGGCGCGTGGGCAGGGAAGGCTGAGCGCCCAATTTGCTCGCCGCCAAAGCACCGGCACAATTTGCGAAGCGAATGGCATGTTCGAGGTCGTGGCCGGCAGCCAGTTCAACTGTCAGAGCCGCAGTAAATGCATCGCCTGCTGCCGTGGGATCAACAGGGGCAACCTTGTAGGCAGGAAAGTGTTTTGACTTCTTTGCGGTCACCAGCATTGAGCCGTCGCTGCCCAGCTTTAGAACCACTGTCTTTACACCCAATGAGATGAGTTTTTCAGCCGCCTCGCGCGCCGAAACTCGTCCGTAAACTTCCTCGCCGGTCAGGTGCGCGAGTTCTGTCTCATTGGGCGAGACAACGTCGGCCAATGTCAAAATTTCCATCGGGCAGTACCGGGGTGGACCCGCGTCAAGCACCGTCAATTTGCCCGCCTTCCGACCCAGGCGTAATGCTGCTTCCACAACTTCTAATGGGATTTCCAGCACGGTCGAAAGCGCATCCGCGCGCTCAATGACGTCCTTTGCCCGCTCGATGTCGGCGGGTGTCAGGCTGAAGTTTGCGGCTGGGTCAACCGTAATGCAATTGTTCCCGTTGGGGAAAAGCATGATGAAAGCGCTCCCAGTGGCGCGCGCTGGGTCGCGCCGGACGCAGGTGGTATCAATCCCGTTCGCCACCAACCCCTGAAGCAGGAAGTCTCCGATGATGTCGTTGCCCACTGCACCAACAAGCGAGGTCCGGGCGCCCATTCGCGCCACGGCCACCGCCTGGTTCGCTCCCTTGCCGCCAGGAAAGAACTGGAGATTTGAAACCAACATGGTCTCGCCTTCTCTGGGCAGCCGCTCCGCCTTAACAACCAAATCGAAATTCGTGCTGCCCACAACCACAACCTGAAGATCTTCTGCGCGACGTATCATAAGAACCCCTTGGGCCGCTCGATCCCGCAAAAAACTGCTTGCAACCGGGGTAGCCCTGCCCCCCTTTACATACTGAAGAGGTAAGAGTATTTTAACATTACTGGCAAGAGTGGTCTTCCGGAGGTAACTGCGACGGATGAAATGGCGCTGCGTGAGACCGCAGACAACCTAGTCCTGTCGTTCCTTGCCGTCGCTGAGACGCATATAACAAATCGAGTTCGACTCACATTGATCGCTGGAGTAAGTGGGTCACGTTTCCTTTGACTCACGCTTCACGGAGGAGATTTCATCATGCCAAAAGCGAAACAGATTACAGCTTGGGTAGAAAGCAAGCCTGGGGAACTCGGCCGAATCGCCGAAGCACTGGGCAAGGCGAAGCTGAACATCACGGCCTTCTCCGGTTGGAGCACAACCGGTGAGAGTCCGGTTCACCTGCTGGTCAGCAGCCCGGCGAAGGCAAAAAAGGTGTTGGGGAGCCTCGGCATCCGCTGCACCGAGGAAGAGGTCTTGCGCATTACGCTTTCCCACCAACCCGGAAAGCTCGGGGAGGCCGGGGTGCGCCTCGGCGCGGCGAACATTAACGTGGACTATGGCTATGGAAGCGTCGCTGAAGGCGGTAAGAAGGCCGAGATCGTGCTGGCCGTCTCTGATCTCGCGGGCGCCGCAAAGGCCCTGCGCGGCTTGTAATTGATGTGGCACGGGCTTCACCCGAATGGGTAGCGATTGAGTCCCAGCGCGCGGTCCGCCACTCGCCGCCGCAATTCGATGGTATCCGGTGGCGTGCGCCGCAAGAAGCGCCTTAGCAGGGCGAGTTGGGTGCGGAGTGTATCGCCCTCGGCGATCCGCGCCAGCGCGCGGCGCACCTCGACTTCCATGCGGTCGCAGGCATCGTAGATGAACACTCGCGTGGCCGCGACCTCAGCGGCGCACGCTTCGGTTCCGCGGGCCGAGAGCTTCTTCAAGGTGCGAAGCAGCAGGCTCTCCATGGCGTAAACATCCATCACCAGGTTGCTGAGCACGCCGATCACTTCCTGCTCTTTTTCGAGCCCCATCAGGAAGCGCTGTGCGGCGCTTCCGGCCACCAGCAGCGCCACCTTCTTGGCGCCTTCAACCAGCTTGGTTTCTTCCCCGAGCGGCTGATCGTCCAGCGATTCCTCCCCCGGCCCCATGCCCAGAATCTCGTCCAGCAGTTTCTGGGCAGCGGGAATCAGCGCAAGCTGGCCCTTCATCGACCGCTTCATGAGCATGTCGGTAATCAGCAGCCGGTTGATTTCGTTCGTACCCTCGAAGATGCGGTTCACGCGGTGGTCGCGGTAAGATCGCTCCACTTCATAGTCACTGGAAAAACCGTAGCCGCCGAAGATCTGGACAGTTTCATCGGTGACGTAGTGCAGGGCTTCGGTTCCCATCACCTTCAGGATGGAGCATTCCACCGCGTACTCTTGCAGGGCTTCCATGATCTGCTTGGGCGCTGCGGGCCCCCCTTGGTCAATTCCCTCGAGCAGGGAATCGATCATGCCCGTCGTCCGATAGGAAATGCTCTCGATGGCGAAGGTGCGCACGATCATCTCGCCCAGCTTTTCCTTGATCAGGCCGAAGTCCGCGATCTTGCAGCCGAAAGCCTCGCGCTCCTTGGCCCACTTCAGGGCTTCGAGCAACAGGTACTTGCAGGCGCCCACGCAACCCGCCCCGAGTTTCAGCCGCCCCACGTTCAGGATGTTGAAGGCGATCAAGTGGCCCTTGCCGATCTCACCCAAAAGGTTCTCCAGGGGAACAGGCACGTTTTCGAGATTCAGGGGCGTGGTGGAAGAACCGCGAATACCCATCTTGTGCTCTTCAGCGCCTGCCGAGACACCCGCGAATCCCCGCTCCACGATGAAGGCAGTGAACTTTTCCCCGTCCACTTTAGCGAACACCACGTACACATCGGCGATGCCGCCGTTGGTTACCCACATCTTGGTGCCATTCAAGATGTAGTGCCTCCCGTCGGGGCTGAGGACCGCCCTGGTCTTGACATTCAAGGCGTCCGAGGCCGAACTTGCTTCACTCAAGGAATACGCGCCCACCCATTCGGCGCTGGCCAGCTTCGGCAGGTATTTCTCTTTTTGGGCGTCGGTCCCAAAGAAGGCAATGGGCAGAACCCCGATGCCCGCTTGCGCCCCCACCGTCGCCGCCCACGAGCCATTGCGCGCCATCTTCTCCGAAACGACGATGGAAGAAATCTTGTCCAGCGCCAGCCCGCCGAATCTCTGGGGGAGGTCCGTAGAGGAAAGGCCAACCGCCGCGGCTTTCCTCAAAAGCTCCCTCAGCACGCCTGGCTTCTTGTCCTCAATCTCCTGAATGCGAGGGACAATTTCCTGATCGATGAACACCTGTGCTGTTTGGGCGATCAACTTGTGCTGGTCGGTAGTGTCTTCCGGCGTGAACACGTCCCCAGGAGAACGGGTCTCGATCAGAAAGCTCCCGCCCTTCGGTGCAACTTTACTGGACCCTGCTCTTGTAACCATTTTCTAGTTTCTGATTTCTGATTGCAGATTTTCAAATATTCCTGCTGCTCCCATGCCACCGCCCACGCACATCGTGACCATACCGAACTTGGCGCTTCGCCGTTTCAACTCAGCGAGCAGGGTAGCCGTGAGTTTGGCGCCGGTGCAGCCCAAGGGATGCCCCAGGGCGATGGCGCCGCCGTTGACGTTCACTCGTTCGAGGTCCAATTCTGCCAGCTTGATCACCGCAAGCGCCTGGGCCGCGAACGCCTCATTCAATTCGATTACGGCGATATCCGCGAGCTTCAGGCCCGCCAACTTCAGCGCCTTGGGGATGGCGTAAACTGGGCCGATGCCCATCTCCTCCGGCAGGCATCCCGCCGCCGCGAAGCTCACGAACCTGGCCAGCGGTTTCAATCCTAGCGCCTTCGCCTTCTCCGCCGACATCACCACGGCCGCAGCCGCCCCGTCACTCATCTGCGAGGCGTTCCCCGCCGTAACGGTACCGTGGGCGTGGAAAGCGGGCTTCAGCTTGGCCAGCGCATCCAGGGAAGTATCAGCCCGCGGTCCCTCGTCGGTGTCGAACCGGATCTTGCGCGTCTGCGGCTTATCCTTGCCGTTTAGGTTGACCTCCACCACCTCGAGCGGAACGATCTCCTCTTTGAATTTGCCTTCTGCAATCGCTGCCAGCGCCCGCTGATGGCTGCGCAGCGCAAACTCATCCTGCTGCTGGCGCGTGAGGTGATATTTTTGTGCCAGGTTTTCAGCCGTCAATCCCATGCTGAGGTACGCATCAGGATAATGCTCCATCAGGTAAGGGTTAGGCGCGAAATGATATCCGCCCATGGGAATCATGCTCATGGTTTCCGTGCCGCCGGCAATGACCGCCCCGGCGAACCCCGCCATGATGCGTTCGGAAGCGATAGCGATGGCTTGAAGACCCGAGGAGCAGAAGCGATTGATCGTCATCGCCGAACAGCTTACCGGCAGACCGGCCCTGAGCGAGGCGACGCGCGCCACGTTGTTTCCCTGTTCAGCCTCGGGCATCCCGCAGCCGAGGATCACGTCTTCAACCTCGTCAGGGTCAATCGCCGGGGCCCGCCTCAGGACCTCCTGAATGACAGCGGCGGCCATGTCATCCGGTCGCGTGGTGCGCAGCGTTCCCCGCGGCGCCTTGCCCACCGCGGTCCGCGCGATGGATACAATTACTGCTTCCTTCATGATCATCCCCTGACTCAAGACATTGGTGATTTGCGATTGGTGATTGGTGATTGCGCGGTTGTTCGCGACGCTTGAAAGATTCGCACCAACTCGTTCACCTCTGCCAGCAGGCTTTCCAGCTTGGATGTTTTGAAAATGCCTGCGTCGACGATCAACTCCAACCAGAAAGCCGTTTCGTCAGCCTCTTCGAGCGTGATCCCGATCTTCGAGATAAAGTCGGCGCGCGACCTAGCCCGGCATGCACTCCGGTAGTTGGCCGCTACCGCTGTTCCCGAGCGGAGAACCTGCCGACCCAAGACGCGGGCCTCTTCCGTTCTTGGCAGCGCGCGAAACAAGTTGATAACCCTCAACGCAAACTCTTTAGTCCTCCGCCTCAGGTCTTCAGGACTAGAAATTGTCTGCGAATTATTGCCAATCACAAATCACCAATCACCAATCGCCAATCACAAATCGCCAATGCCGTCAGTTCCTCAGCGGCTTTCCCTTCTTCAGCATGTACTGGATGCGCTCGCTGGTCTTCTTCTGGCCGCAGAGGCTTAGGAAGGCCTCCCGTTCCAAATCCAGCAGGTACTGTTCGGAAACGAGCTGTGGGGAAGTGAACTCGCCCCCGCCGGAGAGGATCTTCGCCAATTGAGTTCCGATCACCACGTCATAGTCGGAGATGTACTCGGCGCGGCGCATCAGGTGCAATCCCAGTTTCATTTTGACGAAAGCCGCCTGGCCGAGGACTCGAACGTCCTCGCGCGGCCTGCCCGGACGGTACCCCAAGCGGGCCAAGTCGAGTGCCAACTGCTTGGCGTCTGCGAGTTGCCGGTCGCGGTTCATGCTGATGGAGTCCTTCGCGGAAAGGTAGCCGAGCTTGCGCGCTTCCTCGGCGCTGGAGGAGACCTTGGCCATGCCGATATTCAAAAAGACTTCCTTGACGAATGTAAATGGGTCGGCCTCCGGATCGGCAGGCACGGCATCCATGGCGCGCACTAACATTTCCTTCGTCCCGCCGCCCGCCGGAATCAGGCCCACGCCGACTTCCACCAGACCCAGGTAAGTCTCCGCCGCCGCGCGAACGCGCGTGGCGTGTAGAACCATCTCCGTTCCCCCTCCCAGCGTCAGGCCAAAGGGAGCGGCCACGACGGGTTTGGGCGCATACTTGAGCGCCATGTTGGCGTTCTGGAAGGCGCGCACCGCCCTGTGAAGGTCGTCCCACTCGCCTTCCTGAATCGTCATCAGGACCATCATCAGGTTCGCGCCCACGCAGAAGTTCGCCGCCTGGTTCCCAATCACCATGGCGTCAAAGCCCTCGTTCAAGGTTTTCAGCCCGGAGTGAATCATCTGCACCGTGTCAGCCCCAACGGTGTTCATCTTGGAATGGAACTCGAGGCAGACCACGCCCTCGCCAAGGTCGATGAGGCTTGCGCCGGCATTCTTCCTGATTTCCTTTTTGCGGGCTTTGAGTGACGACAGCAGCAGGACGCCCGGCTTATCTTTGATGTCGCGGAACGCGCCGCTCCCGAAATCGAAGTAGCTACGAGCGCCGTCGCCTGACGCGTAGAAGCTCTTCTTCCCGGTGGCGAGGAGTTTTTCGACCAGGGGGGGTGTTGATCGGCCTGCCTTCTTCCAGGCATCGACGACCTTCTCAATCCCCACCGCATCCCAAAGCTCGAAGACGCCGCACTCCCAGTTGAAACCCCACTTCATGGAATTATCAATGGAGACGATGTCGTCCGAAATCTCCGGCACGCGCATCGCGGTGTAGTGGAACGTATCGAAGAGAACCTTCCGGTAGAACTGCCCGGCGCGCTCAGGTGATTGGCAGAGCGTCCTCACCCGCTCCCGCGTGTCCTCGATATTGCGGGCCATCTCAAGCGAGGGGAACTTCGGCTTCTGGCGCGCGCGATAATCGAAGGTCTTGAAATCCAGCGTGAGAATTTCGCTCTCTTCCCCGCCTTCCCTCCCCTTAACTTTCTTATAAAAGCCTTGTCCGGTTTTCTCTCCCAGCAGCCGGCGCTGCATCATCTGCTCAATAAAATCGGGAAGCTGGAAGAGGTTGCGCCGTTCATCATGGGGCAGCGACTCCGCAAGGTTCTTGACAACCTGCGCCAGGACATCGAGGCCGACGATATCGAGCGTCCGGAAGGTTGCGGACTTCGGCAAGCCCATGGCAGGGCCAGTTAGCGCGTCGATTTCCTCAATCGTGTAGCCATCCTCCTGCATGGCGCGCAGGACGTTCAGGGTTGTGAACGTCCCGATGCGGTTGGCGATGAAATTGGGCGTGTCCTTGGCGATGACGATCCCTTTGCCCAGCACTACCTCGCCGAAGCGCGAGACCGCCTCGACAACCTCTGGCAGCGTCTCGGCGACGGGAATAATCTCCAGCAACTTCAGGTAGCGAGGAGGATTGAAAAAGTGCGTGCCCAGAAAATGCCGCCGCAATTCCGCGCTGAAGCCTTCCAGGATGCTGGCGATGCTGATGCCCGAGGTGTTGGAACTCACCACCGCACCTGGCGCGCGCACTGCCATAACCTTTTCGAGCAATGTCCGCTTGATGCTGCGGTCTTCCGTCACGGCCTCGATGATCCAGTCACAGTCTTTCAGCCAGGTTAAGTTGTCCTCGAAGTTGCCCAGAGCGATCATCCGAGCGGCCTCCGGGACGAAGAACGCTGCCGGCCGTGACTTCAGCGCCGCCTCGAGCCCGGCTTGCGCAAAGCGGTTGCGAACCTTGGCGTCGCCGAGCGTCAAGCCTTTGGCTTGCTCCTCAGGGGTCAGCTCGGGAGGGACGATATCGAGCAGAACAGAGGGAATTGAAGCGTTGGCAAGATGAGCAGAAAGACGAGCCCCCATCGTTCCTGCGCCCAGTACGGCCACTTTACGAATGTCACGCACGGTTTGCCCCCAACGATGTTGGCGAGAGCCCCATAAACCATTATGAATGGTGAATAGTAAATTGTGAAGTGCGGACGCAGAGTTTGTCTTGCGCGCCGCGCTACAGGGCCTCTCTTCCTCACTGCCGTGACTACTCGCTGCGGTGTAAGATGGTGGAGACCCTTGGGCGGACTATCCTGCGAGGAGTGGCTCGTGAAAATCCACTACTGGATCGATGTCTGCTTCTTCCTTGGTTTTGGAGTGTTCGTGGTGTCGCAGGAGCCGTGGAGCACTCGATACCTCATTGGGATCGGGATAGCAGTTGCTGGTTTCGCGTTATGCATGCTTGCAAGGGCTCAGCTCGGGCGGTCTTTTAGCATCCGACCGCGGGCCAAAACACTTGTGACGACAGGCCTTTACTCGAAATTTCGCCATCCCATCTATCTCTTCGGTGGAATAGCCAATCTTGGTCTGTTTATCGCTTGGGGCAAACTGATTCCGTTACTATGCTTACTTTTGTTTTACCCGCCACTGCAAATCCTGCGGATAAGAAAAGAAGAAAACGTTTTGGAACAGGCATTTGGGGAAGAATATCGCCGATACAGGGCCAGCACATGGTTTTGAGCCGTCTCCTCGGCGAAATGGGCAAGGAACTGCGCGTTCCTGGCGGTATAATGCAAACTTCCAGGAGGTGAACGATGTTCGATGTTGTGACTTTTGGCGAAGCCATGATTCGCCTCTCTCCACCGCATTTCGAAAGACTGGAGCAAGCCAACTCGCTGGACTTGCGCATTGGCGGCGGCGAGTTGAACGTCGCCGTGGGTGTAAGCCGTTTGGGCTTGAGAAGCACATGGGTCTCGCGCCTCCCCAAGAACGCGTTGGGAAAGCTAATGGAAAACAGAGTCCGCCAAGCTGGCGTGGACACCTCCAACCTGGTTTGGAGCGAGGAGGGAAGAGTGGGGCTTTACTTCCTCGAGTTCGGTGCTGCGCCAAGAGCCAGTTCAGTGCTCTACGATCGGTCGCAGTCCGCCATCAGCGCCGTGCAACCTGGCGAGATCGACTGGAAAAAAGTGTTCCAGGGCGCGAAGTGGTTCCACACCAGTGGCATCACGCCGGCGCTCAGCGACTCGGCGGCCGCCGTTACCTTCGAGGCCTTGAGGGCTGCAAAGCAGGCTGGGGTTACCGTGAGTTTCGATCTGAATTACCGGGGCAAGCTCTGGCCGCCTGATAAAGCACAGGCAGTTCAGGAACCGATGATGGAGTTTGTGGACGTCCTGATAACCACTGAGGAGGACACGAAGGTTGTCTTCAAGATCAAAGCCTCCGGCAAGACCGATGATAAAGGTTTTGCGGAAGTCTCTGCCGAGACTTACAAGGAGGTGGCGCGCCAGCTTCAGGAGAAGTTCAAATTCCAGGCTGTGGCCATCACCTTGCGAGAGAACCCGCTGGTTTGGCGGAACACCTGGACGGCTATTGCCTACCACGATGGGCAATACTTTGACGATGTAAAGTACGAACTCGAAATCGTGGACCGCCTGGGTGGAGGCGATTCCTTCAGTGCTGGGTTCATCTACGGCTATTTAACGAAGAAGTCTTATGCGGACGCCCTCCGTTACGGAAATGCGTTCAGCGCCCTGAAGCATTCTGTACCCGGCGACTTCAATTGGGCAACGCTCCAGGAAGTGGAGAACTTGCTCAATGGCGCCAGCCTGAGAGTAGCAAGGTAGACTCTGGGGACTAGGTGCTGGGGACTAGGGACTGGGGAGAAGTTCGGTCGTTGTTCCCCAGCCCCTAGTCCCCAGTCCCCAGCCCCTTGATTTGAGAGGTGCAAATGTCCTGGACAAGAGAAAAGGCTCTGGCACTTATTCGTGAGGTTGGTCTTATTCCTATCGTTCGCGCGCCCTCGCCCGACGACGCCCTGCATGCCGCGGAAGCCCTTATAGAAGGAGGGATAGGAATTGCCGAGATCACCATGACAGTTCCCAACGCCCTTCACGTCATGGAACGCGTGGTGGAGAAGTTCGGGGATAAGGTGCTGCTCGGCGCGGGAACGATCCTCGATCCTGAAAGCTGCCGGGCAGCTCTGCTGGCAGGCGCGGAGTTCATCGTCACACCCTCACTCAATCCCCGGGTCATCGAAGTGGCGCGCCGGTATAGCAAGGCGTGTGTCCCTGGCGCCCTCACGCCCACCGAAGTCGTTTCGGCATGGCAGTCAGGCGCGGACATGGTGAAAATATTCCCATGTGGACCCGTGGGCGGGCCCAGTTACATTAAGGCACTGAAAGGCCCATTCCCGCAGATCGATTTCGTCCCCACGGGCGGAGTCAATCTCGAAACCACACCGGAGTTCATCAAGGCTGGGGCAGCGGCAGTGGCGGTGGGCGGAGAACTAGTAAACGTGAAAGTCCTGAAGGAAGGCAAACTGGATGTGGTGGTTGCCAATGCCCGAAAGTTCATCGAAGCTGTCCGCTCCGCCAGGGCATCGCTCGGCCAATAGCAAGGCATGAGGTCAGCGCTGCTCAATTTCGCGCTTGCCGCCGCCATCCTGGGGGGCGCCTGGGTGCTTACCAATTTGTTCGCTCGCGCCATGTACCTTGTTTGTCCAGTGTGCCAGACGCTAAACGCCCGGCGGCGGAGCCAGTGTCGGAAGTGTGGGCAGCTACTGCGCGCGCATAGCCGGGTTGCCAGGAGATGAAGACTCGGCTACGAGCGCAATCATGAATAGTGAATGGTCACAACTGTCCGGTCATAAGTCGAATAGATCGAGTTGGTTGGACAATAGGTCCAGTTCATCTTGACGGTTTGTGTGCGAAAAAGCCTCTAAAAGTGGCATTTTCTCGAACAG
>JBEKVC010000039.1:0-18865 GCA_049514395.1 Terriglobia bacterium | reverse complement strand
GAGAAGTCGAGGCTTTTCGAGTCCATCCAGCTACCCTCTGGGTGACCATCCTGGTGGCGCTTTTGCTCCAGACCTTCCTACCCCTCAAGATCCCTCTGGCAGGACTCATGGACTTTCCGTTGCTGGTCACCGTGTATTTCACCTTGGTTCGCCAAAATAAGATTTTCGGCATCGCATTGGGCACCGGTTTAGGCCTGATGCAGGACGCGCTCTCGCATGGTTACGTAGGCATGTTCGGAATGGCGAAAGCACTGGTCGGCTATCTGGCTGCATTCGCCGCTATCCGCTTCAACGTGGAATCGCTTTTCGCTCGGTCCGTGGTGACCGCTTCTCTCATCCTACTCCACAACCTCTGCATGGCAGGGCTTCAGCACGCCTTGCTCGACTCGCCACCTGCTTTCATGGCGCTGGACTTAGCTAGCGCGGTTCTGGTCAACGTGGCCCTGAGCCTGATCGTCTTCCCGGTGCTGGACCGGGTACGGTAGCCAACGTGAATCGAGTGACAAGCAGGGTTCTGGAGCCAGGGGTGAAGAGAACAAGTGGTGGGGCAATTCTGAATAGTGAATAGTAAATTATGAATTGAGGAAGCTTGGCGGCCAGCGGCGTGCAAAGCAAACTCTGCGGCGGCAATTCACAGTTTACTAACCATTCACTATTCACAATTGCCTTTGTCACTCCTCCCCCGTCTCGTGCTAAAATGCCCCGCTGGCCCGACCTCGTTGGAAGACTTTACGGGCCAGCTCAAGGAGGATTTTCCCATGGCAACAACTTTAGGCGTCATAATCGGCAATCGTGGTTTCTTTCCCGCTATCCTGGCCCGCGATGGGCGCGAAGAAGTTTTGCGCACTCTCGAGCAGCAAGGCTACAAGAGCATCTGCCTGACTCCGCAAGAAACAAAATACGGCTCAGTTGAAACCCTTCAGGACGCGCGTAAGTGCGCGGAGCTGTTCAAGCAACATGGTAACGAGATTGACGGTATCCTCGTCAGCCTTCCCAACTTCGGCGACGAGCGCGGCGTGGCCAACTCCATCCGCATGTCGGGGCTGGAAGTGCCGGTCCTGATCCATGCCTTCCCGGATGAGCCCAACAAGATGCTGGTGAGCACGCGGCGCGACAGCTTCTGCGGAAAGATGTCGGCCTGCAACAACCTCTGGCAATACGGCATCCGCTATACGCTTACCTCGCTGCACACGGAGGCTCCTTCCTCTCCGGTCTTTGCGGACGACTTGAAGGCCTTTGCCGCCACCTGCCGGATTGTAAAGGGGCTCAAGAACGTCCGGGTGGGCGTGATCGGCGCACGACCTGCGGCCTTCAACACCGTGCGGTTCAGCGAGAAGCTGATGGAGAACCATGGAATCAGCGTCGAAACGCTGGACCTCTCCGAAGTCCTGGGGCGCATTCAGCGTCTGAAGGATGACGACGCGAATGTGCAGGCGAAGATCGCCTCCATTCAAGGCTATGCCCCCACGCAGGGTGTTCCCTCAGCTTCCCTATTGAAAATGGCAAAGTTCGGCCTGGTGGTGGACGAATGGCTCAAGGCTAACGAACTCGTAGGCTCCTCCGTTCAGTGCTGGACGGCCATGGAGGAGTTTTTCGGCGTTGTACCCTGCACGCTGATGAGCATGATGTCCAACAACCTCATGCCCAGCGCTTGCGAGACGGACATGATCGGAATGATTTCGATGTACATCCTGCAGCTTGCCGCCGGCGAGCCCAGCGCCATCGTAGACTGGAACAATAACTACGGCGAAGACCCCGATAAAGCTGTGATCTTCCACTGCTCAAATCTTCCCAAGCACTTTTTCGAAGATTTCAAGATGGATTTCCAGCAGATCATAGCGGGCTCGGTGGGCAAGGAAAACACCTTCGGGACCGTGGTCGGCAAACTGAAGAGCGGTCCGCTCACCTATTGCCGCGTTTCCACAGACGACCTGAACGGCAAGCTGCGTGCCTACGTCGGCGAGGGCGAAATCACTAGCGACCGGCCGCAGAGTTTCGGCGGCTACGGTGTTGTCAGAATACCGCAAATGCAAAAGTTGCTGAAATACATCTGCAACCACGGCTATGAGCATCACGTGGCCGTCAACCGCAGCCATTACGGCCGCGCCGTCGCTGAGGCACTGAGCAATTACAAAGGCTGGGAGACATATCACCACCAGCCCGACGGCTGCTGAAAAGAGCATGGGGGCGGCCTGAAGCAAGGCCAAGGTGTATCAGGTGCGCCACCTCGCTTCATTTATCCCCTCAATGGTCACTATAATGTGACCATGAGTATCTGGTAGCCCCGTGAAGTGGAGCCGCGGGCATTGCCGCCTGCAAATGGCAATGCCATGATTCCGGCGCGTCACGCAACGTCCGACTTCGCGTGCGCCACAACCCTATTTGATGGGGAGGAATAGATGCAGCGGAGAATCGTGTTGATAGCAGTTTTCGCGGCGGTGCTCGCAATGTTGACGTCAACGAGTTCTGTCCGAGGACAAACGGCGGCAACGGCAGCGCCGCAGACTCCAACGGGTGCGATTGCCACGACGTCAACTAGCGCGCACTTTGATCCCGCGGCCGCGACCAATGCCTACCTGGCGAAAGTGCCGCCGGATAAGAAGGCCAAGTCTGATGCCTACTTCGAGGGCGGATACTGGCTCATCCTGTGGGATTTTCTGGCTTCCTCAATTGTCTTCTTGTTATTGCTGGTGACAGGCTTGTCGGCGCGCATGCGCGACTTGGCAGAGAGAATCACACGTTTCAAACCGATCCATACTTT
Source organism: Terriglobia bacterium (assembly GCA_049514395.1). Classification (GTDB taxonomy): domain Bacteria; phylum Acidobacteriota; class Terriglobia; order UBA7540; family UBA7540; genus CAVROP01. The sequence continues at coordinate 16,104 of JBEKVC010000039.1, read as the reverse complement.
CCTATACTGGGTCCAGTTCCTGGTGCTCACCTCGCTGCTTACCTTCCCTCTCGGTGTTTACGAAGGATTTATCCGCGAGCACAAGTACGGCCTGGCAACACAAACCTTCGGCCCTTGGATGGGCGATCAATTAAAGGGATTGGGGCTAGGTGTGGTTCTTGGCGGAGTGCTGATGATGGCGCTTTACGGCATCGTGCGGCGACTGCCGCGCACTTGGTGGATTTGGGGGGCGTTAACGAGCCTCGTCTTCCTCACTTTCTTATTCCTGATCGCACCGGTGTTCATCGCCCCGCTGTTCAATAAGTACACGAGACTCGAAGACCCCGCCATCCGCGACCCCATCCTCAGCATGGCGCGCGCCAACGGCATCTCGGCAAAGGACGTTTTCGTTCAGGACGCTTCGCGACAGTCCATACGCGTGAGCGCGTTCGTCACCGGGTTCCTCGGCACTGAGCGCATAGTCCTTAATGACAACCTGCTGAAGCGCTGCTCTGTCGCCGAAATCGAAGCGGTGATGGGCCATGAAATGGGTCACTACATCATGCACCACGCTTACAAGGACCTGCTGTTCTTCGGGATTGTGGTTGTCCTAGGGTTCGCCTTCCTGCGTAAAGGCTCAGAATGGGCACTGGGGCGTTGGGGGGATAAGTGGAGAGCCCACGCGGCCGGCGACTTGGCCGCACTGCCGCTTTTCGCCCTCCTCATTTCTTCCTACTTCTTCGTGCTTACCCCCATCCTCAACACTTACTCCCGAGTCCAGGAATACGAAGCAGACATCTTCGGGCTGAATGCGGCTCGCCAGCCGGATGCCGAAGCCGAGGTTGACCTGAAGCTCGCTGATTACCGCAAGCTCGATCCCGGCCCTATTGAGGAGTTCCTCTTCTACGATCACCCGGGCGGCCGGACACGCATCTACGCTGCTATGCGCTGGAAAGGAGAGCACCTGCACGAGCTAGGGAACAGGGAATAAGGAATAGGGGTAAAGGGTGAAGGTTAAAGGTTAAAGGCTAAGATCTAAAGGCTAAGGTCTAAAGGCTAGAGCTAAAGCCTAAGCGGCGTTGGCCTTTGTCCTACCCTTTGTCCTTTACCCTTTACCCTTTAGCCTTTAACCTTTGACGCTAATCCCTGTTCCCTACTAAAGTAATTGCCTTGAATTGTAGCAATCCGCGTGCTATCTTTATGATTTGATAGAGAGATAGGTCGCCGGGGAGGGGTGGCAGTGTGCCGTGCAACCGACCTGAGCATCCAGGCAGGTTCGCTCGGACCAAGCGTATTCTCGGCCCCGGTGGTTTTATGTAAATGGAAGTTCGATTTCCGGAACATGAACGCCTTCCTGCCTGGAAGATCGCTTTCTTCCAATACGCCGTGGCTCTGACCTTCCTCGGGCTGCTGGTGGGATACTGGCGGATACAAATCGGCCAGCATCGTTTTTACCTCGAACAAGCTGAACGCAATCGGGTTCGCAACCTGCCGGTCATCGCTCCACGCGGGAGGATTCTGGACCGCGAAGGGCGCGTGCTGGCGGACAATTTCCCGGCATTCAGTGTGCAACTGATGCGCGAAAGCGCGTCCATCCTGCCGCCCGAGCGCCTGGAAGGAATAGCGCGTGGATTGGGTCTTGACCCTGTCGAGATGCAACGGCTGATGGAGCATGCGGTCCGGCTGCCGCGGTTTCAACCCATCGTTCTGAAGCAGTCAGCGACTCTCGATGATATCGCCTTCGTGGAATCTCACCGGCTTGAGTATCCCGAATTGGTCCTCATCCAGGTTCAGCAGCGCCTTTACCCCAAGCGCGAAGTAGCCGCAGCAACCCTGGGTTACGTGGGCGAGGTGTCGGAGGATATGATCGCCAAGCCCGGCTCACCTTATCGGCCCGGTGACGTGGTGGGCAAGTTCGGAATCGAGCGTCAGTACGACCAAGTCCTGTCCGGACGTGACGGCATGAGGCGGGTGATTGTGAATAGCCGCGGTGAGGAAGTGGGTTCGCTCACCACCATCAACGCCCTGCCGGGAAACGATCTGAGACTGACGATTGACCTGGATCTACAGATGGCGGCAGAAGCCTCTTTGGGCGACCAGCCCGGCGCCGTCGTGGCTCTTGACCCCCGGACCGGCGAGGTGCTGGCAATGGTCAGCCACCCTTCGTTTGACCCCAACGATTTCGCCAAGCGCATCGACCTCGGGGAATGGGAAAAACTCACCGACGATCCGATGAAACCCATGATGAACAAAGCCATACAGGCCCAACTGGCGCCGGGCTCGGTCTTCAAAGTCGTTACTGCTACCGCCGCCTTGGAAACAGGGACCATCCAACCAGACTTCACCTTGAATTGCGCGGGCGCGGTTAATATCTACGGCCACACCTACCACGACTGGGTCTGGGAGAAGCACAGGGGACATGGAAGCGTTGACCTGCACCGCGCTATTATTGTCTCTTGCGATGTGTACTTTTACACGCTGGGAAAGCTCCTGGGAATCGAGAAAATCGACTATTTTGCCAAGCAACTGGGGTTAGGCGCACGAACCGGAATCGATTTGCCTGCGGAGGCGACAGGACTGATCCCCTCGCCCGAATGGGTACAAAAGGCTTTTAAGCGAAAATGGTGGGCGGGCGAGACTATTTCCGTAGCCATCGGACAAGGAGCGGTGGCGGTTACGCCTTTGCAGCTAGCTCATACAATGGGCGCAATCGCCTGGGGCGGAACCTTCTCCCGCCCCCATCTGGCTTTCAGGAACCAATTGCTGGCCCTGGGAGTGGATCTCCCCGACGATCGCGAGCAGAGCTTTCCTCTGAGCGAGAGTACGCTGGAGGCGTTAACGCGCGGCCTGTGGGGTGTTGTCAACGAAGGCGAAGGGACGGGCGCCAGCGCTCGCTGCCCGGGAATAGATATTGCCGGCAAGACCGGGACCGCCCAGGTTGTCAGTGTTGACTTGCAGAAATCGGAGCGGAACGCAAGTTTCAAGAACAACGCATGGTTTGTCGGCTTTGCTCCCAGCAGTAAACCTGAGATCGTCGTGGCCGCGCTTGTCATGCAGGGCGAACACTCGACCGTGGCAGCCCCCCTGGCGCGCGAGGTGATTAAAGCTTATTTTGACAAGAAGACAGCGCAGAAGCCTCCGCTGGTACAAACCCAGAACCAAGTGCGAATGCTGAGCAAAGCCGTCGCGGTGCAATCCAGAAGGCCTGCCAAACTCGCGGAATTTCGCTAGGAGGAGTTCGCAAAAGGATGAGCATGCGGTTTCGGTTTCGCGATATAGATTGGCTGCTTCTTGGACTGGCTGTTGCTATTGCCGTGATTGGAGTTGTTGAAATTTACAGCACCACGGCGCATACCGCCCTCGAAGGCCAGCACAAAAAGCAGATTTATTGGTTAATCCTAAGCGTCGTTCTGGCATTAGTGATCAGCCACTTCGACTACCACTTCCTTCTCGAGCAAACTCCGTGGCTGTACCTCTTGTCAGTGCTCGTCTTGGGAGAGATGTTGGTTGCTGGCCATGCCGTCGCCAGGACCAAGAGATGGATACATTTGGCCGGATTTACTTTCCAAGTGTCAGAGTTAGTCAAATTAGTTATAATACTGTCGGTGGCGGCGTACTTTGCCGAAAGGCGAAGCCAATCCGCTACTTGGGGCGACTTGGTCAAGCTAGGCTTATTGGCTGGAGTGCCGGCTATCCTGGTAGCCTTAGAACCTGACCTCGGTACAGCTTTGACATTCTTAGCGATTGTCACGGCGGGCATTCTGCTCGCGGGCATTCGGTGGCAGCAGGTGGCCGTGCTTTTCTTGTTGGGGGCGCTGGCCTTGCCGGTGGGATGGCACTTCCTACGGCCTTATCAGCGCGACAGGATAATGACCTACATTCATCCGTCACAGGACACGCAAGGCACTAGCTACCAGGTAACCCAAACCAAGATTGCTATCGGCTCGGGCGGCCTTTGGGGAAAAGGCATCGGAAACGGCACCCAAAGCCGTCTGGGCTTCATCCCTGTCTCCCATGCGGATTCCATTTTTGCGGCCCATGCGGAGGAACAGGGGTTCGTCGGTGCGCTGTTTGTTTTGCTGCTTTACTTCGCGTTGCTGCTGCGCCTGCTGGATGGGGCGCAAATGGCTCCAGATCGTGCTGGAGCGTTTCTGCTGGTTGGGCTTGCGTCGGTGTTGTTCTTCCAGGTTGCCATCAACACGGGGATGATGATCGGGCTCTTCCCGGTGACGGGCATTCCACTGCCGCTCATGAGCCAGGGAGGATCTTCCCTACTTTTCACCTTTCTGGGCCTGGGCGTGGCTATGAATGTCCGGGCAAGGCGATTCGTCAATTAGGTGGACCCCCCGGTTCAAGGGTAACCGGGAAAGCGATCCGGCGTGCGGCTTAGGCAGGTTGATGGCGTGTTGTAGCGCTGAGCTTTAGCTCAGCACCTGCCGACCTAGAGGTCGGCGCTACCATGTTTTTCATCAACGGCTTAGGAATTTGAACCTTGGAACTGGCAGCGTTAGCGCCAGTTGATCTGCGGACAGGGTGGGTCCGCAATGCTTCGCGCTTGTAGGCGCGACATCAAAGCCACCTGAGATCGATGTAGCCCGGCCTCGCTTGCGATGAGCTTCATGGCTCGATGAAGCGACCGGGCCAGGGAAGCTGAGGGTTGATCCCCGCCAAGGCGGGTGGATCCCCCGGCAAACCCTGAAAAGGAGTTTCCATGTCAAAGGAGATGTTCATCTCTTCGTCTCCTCACGAGACGAAGTTGGCTGTCGTGGAAGACGACCAGTTGGTGGAAGTGTATTATGAGCGCGACACGGACGTGGGGTTGCTGGGCGGGATCTATAAGGGCCGCGTCAGCCGGGTGCTTCCCGGGATGCAATCTGCTTTCGTGGACATTGGGCTGGAGCGAGACGCCTTCCTCTACGTTTCGGATTTCTTTTTCGAGGACCAGGAAGATTACGACAAGATCCTCGAGGAGGCGGAAGCTTGCGCGGTGGACTTTACAGTAGAACAGGCGCAAGCAACGGTGGGGGCTACTCCACCTGCCGAGGCGGCGAACAAAGAAGCAACGCCTCACAGGGGCGCTCCTGTTCCGGCAATCTCACAAATACCCAGCGTGGCCGCGCCAGCCCAAGCGCCACTCGAAAGCCTACCTGTCGAGATAATCACCCCTGAAACGAGCGTCACCCCCGCAGCAGGGGCAACCCTTGCCGCTTCCGTTTCACCTGGACCCCCGGGAGAAGCGCATGAACAGGGTCATTTCGAGCCGCGCGGTCGCCGCTGGCGGCATCGAGGGCGAAGGTTTGGCGAGCATCGCCAGGGAGAGCACAAGTTCATCCCACGGCAGGAGAGTTCTGCTCCTCCCGCGTTCGAGATCTTGCCTGGAGAATCCCTGGCGAAATATAGCCATGCGGTCCCAGAGTCGCCAGAGCTTGCCATTGAGGAGGGCATCCCTGCCGAGCCAGAGGCAGTGGAGGCCGAGGCCCTGGAACAAGCCCAAGGCGGTAGTGCCGCAGAGATTGGTCCGGCAGAATCTGAGCGTCTGGAGCCGTCGTCGGCGGAGGCTTTTTCCTCCGCAATTGACCTGCCGGGAATCGCATTTCCCCCTGAATCGACGGTCGGGGAGGGACTGTATCCCACCCCCGCGACGGCAAGTGAGAGACTTGGCCCAAGCGCGGAAGCGGAGAGTGTCGAGGAGAGCGCTCGGGTGATTCCTCCCGCGCCTTCTGCGGCCTCGGAGGGCGAGCCTGTCGTCGGTCCTACGGAACGAGCGAGACCTTCAGCAGGTGCGGTGGCAGAAGTTTACACTGCGACTGAACGGCCGGGAGCAGAACCCGGTCCGGTCGCTCTGGAAACAGGACATGCCTTTGCCGAGCCACGAGTTGTCGAGGCGGAGGCAACCCCACAGACTCCCGATACGCCTTGCGTCGAAGCGGCGGACGAGTTCGCGACCGCCGAGCCTGATGTCGAGGCTCCCTACGAAGCCGCCAGCCCATCGGACGAGCGGATGGCAGGAGGGGCCGCAGAACTCGCTTCTGTCGGCGAGAGCACGGAGGAAGCCCTCGCCGAAACTAGCCAGGAAATAGATCAACCCTCCGAGACGATTCCTGAGCCTGCCTCACCCGTGGTAGACGAGGAAACGCGGGCTGCGCAGGAGCCAGCGCCCGTTCAGGCAGGAACCGCCGAGACTCCTGGCGCGCCCAGCGAGGGAACGTACACGTTGCGGGAGCCTCACCAACGCCCGCGCTTCGCGCCCCGGCGCGGTCGGAGAGGGCGACGAGGAACGGGCTATCAGGGCCGGAGCGAGCCCCGGCGGGAGTCACGGCCCGGCAACAATCAGCCGGTCCAGATCTCGAAGCTGCTCAAAGAGGGTCAGGAAATTCTCGTGCAGATCTCCAAAGAGCCGCTGGGTACGAAGGGTGCGCGCATTACTTCTCACATCGCGCTGCCCGGCCGCTACCTGGTCTACATGCCCACCGTCGACCACATCGGCGTGTCGCGGAAGATCTTATCTGAAGAGGAGCGCCTGCGTTTGAGGAACATCGTCCTCGAACACAAAGGCTCCTTGACCGGCGGGTTCATCGTGCGAACAGCCGGCCAGGGCCGTGACGAGGAAGAGTTGAAAGCGGACCTGAAATTCCTCTCCACGCTCTGGAATGAAATACGGAGCAAAGCGGAACGCGTAAAAGCTCCTGCGCTGATCCATCGCGACCTCGATCTGGTCCAGCGGGTCCTGCGCGATACGCTTACCCCAGATTTTAAATGCGTGCGCGTGGACCATGAAATCCAATACGAGCGTGTCTTGGATTTTGTGAGTCGCAGTCAGCCCTCCTTGGTCGGCAAGGTCAAACTTTACACCCGGGAGACGCCGCTGTTGGAGGAGTCCGGCGTCCAGGCGGAAATCGAAAAGGCGCTCAAGCCCAAAGTGTGGCTCAAGTCCGGAGGCTATATCGTCATCAACCAGACCGAGGCCTTGGTGGCCATTGACGTTAACACGGGCAAATACGTGGGCAAAACCAACCGCCTGGAAGACACCATCCTGAAGACCAACTTCGATGCCGTGAACGAGATCGTCCGCCAGGTTCGCTTGCGGGACCTGGGCGGCATCATCGTCGTCGACTTCATTGACATGGACGAGCGCAAGAACCGCGCCAAAGTGACCCAGGCATTGGAGGAGGCCCTGCGTAGCGACCGGGCGCCCACCAAGGTCATCGCCTTCCACGATTTTGGTCTGGTGGCCATCACCAGGAAGCGAGTCAAGCAATCCCTGGAACGGACGCTGTGCGAGCGTTGCAGCTACTGCTCCGGCTCAGGCTGGGTCAAATCTACCACCACGGTTTGTTATGAGATTCTGGCTGAAGCTCGGAAGATGGCCAGCCAGATCGAAGGTAAGGTAATGACCCTGCGCGTGAATCCCGAAGTGGCCAAGGCTCTCAAATCTCGCGAAGGGGTGTTGGTTTCCGAGCTCGAATCACTCACCCACAAAGACGTTATCATCAAGAGCGATCCGGTCGTGAATCAGGAAAGGTTCGAGATTTTCTGAAACAGGATTCAGGATTCAGGAGTCCGCATTCAGGAAGAACACCGTGACTTCCTCCTCTGAATCCCGAATCCGGAAGTTAGCGTAGGTGCCATGTGCATCTTGTGGGGGCACAGCGTCCGCCGCGGCGGATGCCCCTACGGCAGGCCCCGCACGATTTTGTTCCTCCGGTATCCGTGTCGGACCGGCATCGAATCAAGTGATCAAGTTTATTCCCGACTTGGCCCGGGAATGCAGTCAGGATTCAGGAGTCAGGAAGAACAGCGCAAGTTCTTCCCCTGAATCCTGAATCCCGAATCCTGAATCCTGTCAAACTCGTCTAAGTCGCCCCCAAACACGTCGGAACCGAAGACCAGTTTTTCGAAGGCGTTGGCTGATATGTCCACCTACCCTGATGCGTGGTGCTACGAGAACCTTGTGCGTTTCCAAAGTAGCCTGCCGCAGGCGACGAGAAAGCCCAGCATGGCGAGGGCGAGCAGTAGCGTCCAATAAAGGTTTATCGCCATAGGGGGGCGTCGCGCTCCTCGCGCCAGCACGAGGAAGACCCCCACGGCCGCGACGACGATCGGAACATCCCACCAATGGCGGGCCACTCCCTGCTTTGCGACGGGGTCCTCCCCCGGCGCGGCTGCCTCCGCTGGTGGGGGATCGAATTGGTAGCGCTCCGATTCGCGCCATTGACTGGCCCGCCACGATTCCTGTTCGGAGGCCGGCGCCTCGGCCAGGCTGATTGCCACGGCGCCCGCGATCATCATGATCGAACCCGCAATGACCAATCCTTGGGTGGCCCCGCCCTTCCCGCTGAGTTCCCCGAAAACCAGGGCGCCCCACGCCAGGCCCCAGAGCTGGTTCGTATTCGACAAAGGGATGCCACGCCCAATGCCAATATATTTTGCCGCGTATTGCTGAAACAGGTCTCCCAATACCCAGCAGAATCCGCCCAAGAAGAGCCAAAAAAGCACCGGACGCGCGCGCGCGAGTTCCTGCAGGAGTGGCGCGAGGCCACCGTGAAAAACCAGTGCCAGAGCCGACATGGTGAAGAGCTCTCCTACCGTAAAAACCGTCACGAAGGAGAGCGGGTTCATGCCGCTGATGTAGGCCTTGCGATAGGGGATGTACATCGTCCCCCAGAGCAGTCCCGCGCCCAGTGCCGCCAGGATGCCAGCCGCCGCGCGATGCGGCGCCCCAATACCATGTTGCCCGCTGGCATAGGCCAGGAGGCAAGCTCCGAGTACGATGGCGAATGCGCCGCCCAGGACCTTCATCGCCTGGCGGGCGCCCGCGCCGCGCAGCTCGTTGAACAAAAACCATCCCCAGAACAAACCCACCAGGCTGTTGATGTTCCATAACGGGAAAGCCACGGAGAGCCCCACGTCCCGTATGGCGAAAACCGTCAGGGTATTTGCAACCGCCCACAGGGCCCCTGCAAGGATCGCCCAAATCACCAGATGAGCTCTTGCCCGGAGGTCATGGAATACGTAACCCGTGCCTTTCAGAACGGTGGGGAGCGTCCAACGGGCGACGAACACACCCGCGACCATGGTGAGCGAAATCACATAGGGTGATAAGCCCACGGTCACTAGCTTCGTCGGAGCTTCCGCCCCCCCAAGCCAAGCGCCGGCAGCGAGAGCGGAAAACACCCCAACCACGTGCAGCGAACGAGCTCTGGCTTGAGGTGGAGTTCCGGCTCTTGTGGACAGGTGGGTATCCTCTCAATGAAGGTAAACAAGAAGCAGAGCACCAAGAATCAGGACAACCGCCGGCACCCAGAAATGACTGTCGGTGATAATCGCTTTAAATTGCCCTGACCTCAATGCTCTTTGCCTCCCATCTGCAATCCGTATCCGCTTGCCTCAAATCCCTGAGATTGTACACTATCTAAGCCCGAGAATCGTGGTTCCGTAAAGGAGTTCGCCATGCCCAACAAGCATTACCATATCGCCCTTATTCCCGGTGACGGGATCGGTAAGGAAGTGATTCCTGCCGCCGTTAAAGTCCTGCAAACGGCGGCAAGGATTTTGGACGAGGGCTTCAGCCTGTCCTTCGAAGCATTCGAGTGGGGATGCGAGTACTATCTCCGCACCGGCCGCATGATGCCGGAGGACGGCCTTGAACAGCTTCGCTCGTTCGACGCCATTCTTCTCGGTGCCATTGGACATCCGACGGTCCCGGATCACGTATCGCTCCGCCAACTCTTGCTGCGCATTCGCTTCGGGTTTGACCTGTACGTCAATTTGCGCCCCATTGAGATTCTCCCCGGCCTCGAACCGCCGCTGCGTGGGAAGGGGGCCGAGGACATTCGGATGCTCTTCATTCGTGAAAACACGGAGGGAGAATATTGTGGCCTGGGTGGCAGGTTCAAGCGCGGCACACCCGATGAAGTCGCCGTCCAGCACTCCATTTTCACGCGCAAAGGCGTGGAGCGCGTGATTCGCTATGCCTTCCAGCAGGCGCGCCACCGCCCCCGCAAGCGCCTGGCGAGCGCCACCAAGTCTAATGCCATGGCCTACACGATGGTCTTGTGGGATGAAGTGCTCTACGAGGTCGCCAAGGATTATCCCGACGTCCACGTGGCGAACTACCATGTGGATGCGCTCGCCGCCCGTATGATTACCCACCCGGAAAGCCTGGACGTGGTGGTGGGCTCGAACCTGTTTGCAGATATCCTCACCGACCTTGGCGCCGCTCTGCAAGGAAGCCTCGGCCTGGCGGCGAGTGCCAACCTGAACCCGGCTCAGCGGATCGGTCCTCCCATGTTCGAGCCCGTGCACGGCAGCGCCCCCGACATCGCTGGGCGTGGCATCGCGAACCCCATCGCCGCCATTTGGACCGCGGCGTTGATGATGGAGCATCTTGGAGAACGAGAAACGGGCGCGCGCATTCTTGATGGTCTGAAAGGGGTGACTGGCGAGCGGCGCGTGCGCACGCCTGACCTGGGCGGCAGCAATACCACCGCAGAATTTGCAGCGGCTGTGATCGACAGGATGAGTTCCTGATAAAATGCCTAAGCATGCCTGAAAGCAAACCGAGCCCTGCAGAAACGCTGAAGATTCAGATGACCCCGGCAGTCACGCCGCCGTCCCGGCGGCATCTGCCGGCAGGATGCCGGCGCTACGAGAAGGCGCGTGGTCCAGCCATTTCCTGGACACTACGCTAGAGAGTTGAGAAGGCCAGGGCCTGATCGAGGTCCTGGATCAGATCCTCCACTGCTTCTATGCCTGCCGAGAGCCGCACCAACCCTTCAGTAATGCCGATGGCCAACCGCTGCTCGCGTGGAACCGCCCGGTGGCTCGTGGACGCGGCATGAACAATTAGCGAGCGGGTGTCACCGAGACTTGCAGCGCGGGCAAAAATCTTCACCCCATCCATGACTTTCTTTCCGCCCTCATATCCTCCTTTCACTTCAAAACTCATCATGGCCCCGAAAGCCTTCATCTGCTTCTTGGCCACATCGTGGCCGGGATGGCTGGGCAAGCCCGGGTAGTTCACCCGCTCAACGCGGGGATGGCTAGCGAGAAACTCTGCAATCTTCCGGGCATTGGAGCATTGAGCAGGCACGCGGAGGTGGAGTGTGCGGATGCCTCGCAGAATCAGCCAGGCATTGAATGGACTGAGGCATCCGCCGAAGTCGCGAAGGATTTCTTGATTGAGATGGCGAACGTAATCTTTGGGGCCGATCACCGCCCCACCCATGGCATCGCCGTGACCGCACAGGTACTTGGTGGCAGAGTGAACGACGACCGTTACACCCATCTTCAGAGGCTGCTGGAGGGCCGGTGAAGCAAAGGTGTTGTCCATCATGGAGGGAATGCCGCGCGTGCGGGCGAGTTGAGCGAGAGCCGCGATATCGAGGATCTCGAGGATGGGATTGCTGGGAGTTTCGAAGTAAATCAATTTGCTGTTAGGCCGAATAGCCTTTTCGAACTCTTCCACACGCGTGGACTGAACGAACGTGGTGGAAACGCCCAGGCTGGGGAGTTTCTTGTTGAGGAAGTCGTACGCCGCCCCGTAGAGTGATCGTGCCGCTACTACATGGTCACCCGCTCGGACGTATCCCAGGATGGCCGAGGAGATGGCGGCCATGCCCGAGGAAAAAGCCTGGGCGGCTTCGCCGCACTCCAGCGCGGCCAGTTTTTCTTCCAGCGCGTGCACGGTGGGATTGCCGTAACGCGTGTACATATAACCGGGCTTCTCTCCACCGTATACGGCGGCCATCTCATCCGCATCAGCGGATACAAAAGTCGTGGATTGATATATGGGCGTGTCGAGCGCTCCGGTCACACGGCACGGGGATTCCCCGGCGTGGACCGCCAAGGTCTCAAACCTATAACCTTCCTTCATTAGGCACCTCGCAATAGCATTGAGTGATTGATTCATTGAGCCATTGAATCATTGAAAAACGGGTGCTAGGGCCGGGGCAATTTTGGACTTCAAATTTGGATTTGCTCTCTCCCTTCCCGCCACTGGCTACTGTTCTTCCCCAGCCCCTAGCCCCCAACACCCAGCCCCTGGAATGGCTTTCTTTCACCACCCTGTTAGGGTAGCCGTCACGGCCCACAATGGGAAGAGCCAATTGGCGGAATTTCAAAAAGTCCATTTCGAGTAATTGTGCTTGAATTAGAATTGAATCTCCCCTCTGTCGCCGCGGCGACAGAGGGGATAGGGGGTGAGGGGGTTCAACCGAATCGCTCTTGTAGTGAATTAAGTGTGACATGACACTAGGACCAGATTCTCGAAGCGCTGGACAGCGTTTCGGGAAATGTTCTAGACTTTTCTCTTGCTGGTGAAGGATCCGTTGCCAGGGGGTGAGGCATGGCCTTTTGTCCCGAATGCCGTACCGCAATTGACATCGAAGATGATGTCGAAGAAGGGCAGACGATGGACTGCCCCGAGTGCGGAGCTGAGCTGCAAGTTGTGAACACAAATCCCGTGGAGCTGGAATTGGTCGCGGGCGAGGAAGAAGAAGAGGAGGGCTGGTAATTTGAGCACTCGTCTCCCATCGATTCTTACCCTCCCGTTGTTGCGAGCTCGGTCGAGCTGCCTCTGGACGCGGAGAATCAGTTGGGGCGTTCGCGTCCTGTGCGGCGTGCTTGCTGTTGCCTGGCTGCTGCACGCTCCGGGTCTGGCGGCGAAGGAAAAGGCCCCCACCACCAAGACGGTGAGTGGCGCGGTGACGGACAAGGCCGAGAACGGAATTAGCGGCGCCACCGTGACGCTCAAGGACCTCCAGACGGCGAAAACCGTAGCCATATACACGGGGGCCAATGGGCAATATCAGTTCTCCGACCTCGATCCGCATCACGATTACCAGATCCAGGCAAGCTTCAAAGGTGTGTCTTCGGAAACCAGGCAGGTCAACTCCTTCGATACTCGCAGGAAGCTGGTTATAAACCTGACCATCCCCCCGCCAGGCTCTTAGGCTCCTCTCAAATCGTATCCCTCGTGGGCGTCGAGCGCGGTGAAGATGTCACCGGCACAATTACGGGTAGCGTGTGTGGAACAATCTCAATCGTGGCGGGGAGTTCCTGCATGAATTCTCCGTCCCCGAAAAGCTCCAGACGAGAGGTGGTGCTCAAGGAGACCTTGTGGGCTTGAAAGTAGATGATGCGAGGATGTCTCAGGTGTTCCCCGCGGTAAGCGCGGGGGACCCAGTGCAAGAGTTCCAACTTCCCCATGTAGGGGACGACGCAGACGTCCAATAAGCCGTCATCGAGTTTTGCTCGCGGCGTAAGATGAATTCCCCCTCCGTAGGAAACGTTGTTTCCTACCACGGCAAAGACGACGTCTCCCGAGAACTCCTGAACGTCTGAGACGATCTTGAGCGGCTCCGGACGATACGACTTGAGGCAGCGGAGAATTGACCAGGCATACGCCCACGGGCCGCGCAGGCGGCGGACGCGCTCGTTGGCATACCGGGTTACAACCGAATCAAAACCTGCTCCGGCAATACAGCCGTAAACCGTGTTTCCCGCCCGCCCCAGGTCGATCCGGCGAGTGTTGCCGGCGAGCAGCACTTCCGCAGCCGCGCGCGCTTGGGTAGGAATTCCCAAACCCTTCGCGAAATCGTTCCCGCTCCCAGCGGGAATAATCCCCAACGGAATTTCACTCCCCACGATCCCGTTTAGAACGTAGTGGTGCGTGCCGTCACCACCGACCGAAACGATGGCGTGAGGTTTTTCAGCCGCTGCCTGGCGCGCTAATGCCAGCAGGTGCTGCGCATCGCGGCTCTCCTGCACGTCGATCTCGACGCCCTCGCGCTGCATGACCTCGAGCGCCTCGCGCAACATGAAGCGTGCTTTGCCTCGGCCGGCGTTAGGATTGAGAAGAATGATAATACGCACGAGTCGGAGCGGAAAGGATGCAAAAGACTGAAGGCAATGTCAAGCGCCGTATATGGAAGTGGAACACCTTCTCCCCTGGTTCAATGCGGCAAGAGGGCTGATGGCGCTAAGCGACGCGCCGTATCGCCATGACGGTGAGGTCATCCAGGAGCGGGGCTCCAGATCGGAACACTTCCAAATCGTCAATACAGGCGGCTACCAGGGCCTGTGCGGATAGCGCCCAGCTTGAAGCTGCCAATTCCTTGAGCCGTTCCGCGCCGTACTCTTCCTCATTTGCTGACCGCGCCTCGGAAAGCCCATCCGTGTAGAGAAGGAGCGCATCGCCGGAGGCCATTTCCGCCTTCTGGGTCGGATAAACTCCCTCGCAGAACAATCCCAAAGGCACGCCTGTGGCTCGAAGTTCTATTACCTTTCCGCCTTGCAGCAACAGGGCAGGGCAATGACCGGCATTGCAGACCTCAATATTACCCGACTGTCCTGCTCGAACCAGGACAAGCGTGGCAAACAAACTTGATATCGTACTCTGGCAAAAGACACGGCTCGCCCGTTCGACCATGGCTTGAAGAGTCAACCCGGAAGCGATAAGCGTGCGGAAGATGGCGTGCAGTTGGCTCATCAACATGCAGGCGGCAACGCCTTTTCCAGAAACGTCTCCCAGCGCAAAGAAAATATCCTGGGACTCATTCTGGTGAGTTACCACGTCGCAGTAATCGCCACTCACGAGTCCAAGGGGTTGATAGTGAGAGTGGATCTCCCAGCCAGCAAAGGCCAGGTTCTGATTGGGGAGCAATCCTCTCTGGAGTTGTGAAGCAAGCTGCAAGTCCTGTTCCAGCGCCCGGCGCTGGCTCGCGGTGAGGTGATCCAGGCAATATCGGATCAAGGGGTCGGTAATCAATCGGTCTTTTTCAATGGTATCGTGGCAGGTTTCACAGATGCCATAGGTCCCAGCCTTCATGTGGTCCAGCGCGGAATCCACCTCATTTAAAAGCTGTAGTAGGCTCTCGCTCCCCCTGGAGCTGAATATGGCGGTTTCGAGCCTTTGGCGCCGCTCTAGCAATTGTCCGCGAAGGAAAGATTCCTGAACGTCGGCCATCGTTGTCCCCCTGGTGCCGAATGATCTCTAACCTCCGAACACCACCTTCACAGGCGGTCGTGTGCCAATGCGGAAGATCACCACGGGGTACTGACGGGGATCGAAATCCCAGGTTGGGTCGGTGAGTCGTTTCC
The DNA here is from genome assembly GCA_049514395.1 of Terriglobia bacterium. Classification (GTDB taxonomy): domain Bacteria; phylum Acidobacteriota; class Terriglobia; order UBA7540; family UBA7540; genus CAVROP01. Next base: position 1,023 of record JBEKVC010000039.1, on the reverse strand, counting down.
AGTCGGGTTGCTTCGAGTCCCCGACCGCCATGTAAACGGCGCCTTCCTTGATCTTTCGCTGGGCTTCGGAGTTTGAAGGGAACAGTCCCAGATCCACCAGCAAACGAAATAGTTTTCGCTTGCTTCCAAGCGGAAATGCGAACTGCTCGACCACGGACGGCAGGCCCTTGTCTCTGAATTGGGCTTCGAAGTCTCGCTGAGCTTGGGTTGCCGCTTCGGCGTCGTAGAAATCCGTGATGATGCGGCGAGCCAGAGATTTCTTGACCTCGAGCGGATGGAGGTTGCCCGAAGCAACTGCCTTGTTAAGCTCCTCGATCTGCGCCGGCGTCATATCGGTTAGGAGCAGGTAATACCGCCACATCAAGTCATCGGAAATTGACATCAGCTTGCCGAACATTTCGGCGGGCGCCTCGTTGATCCCAACGTAATTGCCCAGCGACTTCGACATTTTCTGGACGCCGTCGAGTCCCTCCAGTATCGGCATGGTCATGATGACTTGCGGTTCCTGTCCGTACTCCTGCTGGATCGTGCGCCCCACCAGCAGATTGAATTTCTGGTCCGTCCCGCCCAACTCCACATCCACTTCGAGCGCCACGGAGTCGTAGGCTTGAGCCAGGGGATAGAGAAGCTCGTGGATGGCGATGGGGCGCTGCTCCTTGAGGCGTTTTGAGAAGTCATCGCGCTCCAGCATTCGCGCCACCGTGTACTTGGAGCAGAGCGTGATCCAGTCCCGCCCCGTGAGCTTGCCGAGCCAGCGGTTGTTGAAATCCACCACGGTCTTTTCCGCATGGAGAATCTTGAAGACCTGCTTCTTGTAGGTCTCTGCGTTGGCAGCCACCTGCTCGGGCGTTATCGGCTTGCGCGTCACGTTCTGCCCCGACGGGTCGCCAATCAGGCCGGTGAAGTCGCCGATGAGAAAGATGACCGTGTGGCCGAGATCCTGGAAGTGTTTCATCTTGCGGATCACGACCGTGTGGCCGAGATGAATGTCCGGAGCCGTGGGGTCAAAACCCACTTTGACGC
>JBEKVC010000038.1:0-18941 GCA_049514395.1 Terriglobia bacterium | reverse complement strand
GATTTCAAGCTGCAACGAAACGGAGCATTTGGGACAAACCAGCAACTCGGCCAAGCGGGATCTCACGAGAAAGCCACCTCAAAGACGACGGAATGCAAATGCGGTTGATTGGGAAACGCCACTTTTCCGCAAGCGAATATAACTGATTGATGGGAGATTTCCACCGGGATTTCCAATTGGATTTTCCCAGCCGACCAACAATATATACCTGACCGCCCTCGCATGCTGCATCCTGCCTACTGTCGGCCGCCTACTGCTTTCCGTCTCCCGGTGCGTGGAATCTGTTCGTTCGCCGCCTGCCTGTTCCCTCTTCCTTATGAGTTGTCATCCCGCGGCCAGATGTTCATCGCCCGTGCGATGGGAAACATGCGCAGAGCCGCGAGCGCCGCCAGATAAGCAACACTTCCTGCTCCGCACAGCTCGCAGAGATAAATGAAGTTCTGGAAACCGGAGTGAGGGGGGGCAACCCAGAGGCGCAAAGCCCACACCGCCAATGCCGTCAGGATGGCTCCCAGTAGATTCTTCGAGGCAAAACGAACCTCGGACCGGCCGAGGGCTTGACGGAGGTCGCCAAGATTCCTTCGGATGGACAGGGCACAGACAAGGATTGAAGCAACCAATAAGCCTAGTGGTATTCCCTTCGCGCCCCACCTGAGAACGCCGACGTAAAACAGATCGAATCCCAAGTTGAGGCTGTAAAGCAGGATGGAGAGGCGCAGAAAGGCCCCGCTCTCGTTGCGCGCAAAAAGGTAGAAAGTGAGCAGCCGAATGAAAGAGAGAGGAAGGAGGCTGAGGCAGTAGTAGAAGAAGACCATCGACATCAGGCCGGTGGCTGCCGGCGTGAAGTTGCCCCGCTCAAAAACCAGTCGGATAATGTTGTGGGAGAGCATGAGGCAAAAGACCACCGCGGGGAAGGTCAGGAAAAGACTGATTTCCGAAATATCTTTAAATGTTCTTCGTTCTTCCTCGTGAGCTTTGTTCATCGCGGCCCGCGAGAGCTGGGGCAGGGCGGCAGTGCCCACACTGCCACCCAGTAATTCCACCAGGGTGTACAGAATCTTCGAACCATAGTTCACGGCCGTGAGCGTTCCGGCAGGTAGAAACGAGGCGATCATCCTCTCGGCGAGGACCACAACCTGCCACGCTAATGCGCCACCAATCTGGGCGGTTCCGGCGCCGCGGAGTCTCCGGAACGCCTCACCGCTTCCCGTGAGTGTCAGGGAGTAACGGACAGGAAAGGAAATCACAATTTGCACGCCCAGGACGACCGTCTGGAGAAGATAACCCGCCAGGTAGCCCAGCACGATGCTGAAGGGCCCATAGCGGCCGAAGTACCACAGGATGACCCAGATGACCACGACATTGCGGATAAAGCCCGCCGCCGAGGAGAGGACGAAGCTGCGACGGCTGAGAAGGAATGAGCGGAAGACCTCTGCGATGCCCGCGGGAACAATGACCAGGAAGAGCCATCGGCTAAGCTGGGTGGCGAGCTCGATTTGCGGCCGTGTGAAACCAGGGGCGATTCCGCGCATGATCCATGGCGCCCCGATGGCGCCCACAGCCGCAAACAAACCCAGCCCAAGGAACACCAGGTTGACCACATAGCTGACGCCCTTGCCGAGGCCTTTTAGGGAATCATTCGAATCCAGCGTCGAAAAGAAAGGCACCAGCGAGAACTGGCTGGTCGCTGAAAGCAAATTGGTGATGATGTAGGGAATTGTGAAAGCAACATAGAAGCTGTCAGAGTTCCTGGAGAGCCCCAACTTGGCGGCAATGCTGGTTTCAACCAGGATGCCCGAGAGGGCGCTCAGGAGGCTGAAAAAGCCCACCACCGCAGAACCCAAGAGCAATTGGCGCTTCAGAGCCATATTAGGTGCAGTGACAAGTGCCGAGTCTCGAGCTTCAAATTCAACTTCCCTGTTCGACAAGCGCTGTCGCGTTCGATTCCTGCCCGCGGCTCTCGAGATGTTCCGCTACAAATGGCGTGGACATCAAGAACAGAAAAACCATCAGGACGGGTGAAGTCCCAAAATTGTACTCAAAGAAGCCCTCGGCAAGGAATGCCAACCAGGCCGCAAAGGCTGCGTCCGCCACCCACCGCCCGCCGGAGAGCCGGCCACGAATCCTCAGGATGTGCCAGCCAAGTGCCAGCATGAACCACAGCCAGGCCACCAGGCAAGGCAGACCCCTTTCGGCAGCCAATTGCAGGAGGTTGTCGTGTAGATGGCCGTGGTATCCCCATATGGGCGTCGTGCCGGGCGGCAGGTATTGGGTGTAGACCCGCGGAATATTCTCAGGACCAACTCCCACCCAGGGATGTTCCCGGACCATCCTTAGACCCGCACCCCACATCTCCAGGCGAATAGCCAGCGCCGGCTCGTCAGAGGGGTGGAAGGCGAGAGACACTCGGCGGCGAATCATTGAAGGTGCGGCCAGATAGGCGACGACGAGCAGAACAGGGATTACCCAGAGCGTGCGCAGTTTCCACCTCGCCACGATGTAAAGGATTGCCACAAAACAACCCAGCCATACACCTCGAGTGAAAGTTAAGACTAAAGAGGTTGCAACGACGGATATGACCAGCCCATAGAGCCCCTTGCCCTTCCCCTTTTGCCCGGCTAGGAAACCCTTTGCCAAACTCGCGGACAACAGCAGGAAGGCCAGCAAGGCGGTGAAGACCAGCATTTGCTGGCCCCCAAAATTCATCCAGTGTCCCATGAATCCGTGGATCCGGGTCAATGTCATGTAGTAGTAGACACGCTCCTGGTGAAGGTGACAAACACTGTGATACTGAATAACAAACTGGGCTATTCCCACCAAACCGGCTAAAGCCGAAACGAGAAAAAGCCCTCGAAAGAGCGCTCCGAAGTGCCTGGCGCTGGCCACCAAGTTTACACTCAGCAGCAAGATCAGAAAAAGGACCAACTTGCGGACGGCGACCCAGCCGCCAGCCGGATGTTCGGCCCACAGGACAGAATTGAGAGTGGTCAGGCAGAATAGAAGCAACGGCAGCTTGAGCGGTGGGAAACTGATCGTGGGACGGCTGCGTAGCAAGTGGGTCAAGTAAGCGACGGTGGCAGCGGCAAGAAAGGCCTGCGTCACAGTTACGGAAATCAGGAGCGTCAGGATATGTAAACTGAAAAACAACGCCGCCCACCGCGCTGCTGGGGCGTGGGGGAGTTCCGTCCACCAAGATTCGATAAAGGCGCGTAAACTCGTCACTCGAGTTTCCAAAGAAAAGAAGCTTTCAGCTATCCCGCCACGGCGGGTCAGCTATCAGCGTTCTCTTGCTGAGAGCTGATAGCTGACCCGCCGTGGCGGGATAGCTTATCCTTCTTATGACGGTCAACGCGTCCTTTGCCGCAAGCATAACGAGCAGGGGTGCCGTGACCAGCACATTTCGGTTGTAGGCCAAGGCCTCGCCCCACCGCCCGTGAAAGAAAGCCGCCAGGGCACGCGTGCTCCCGCAGGCCGGACAGGCGGCAAGGTGCAAAAGGCGGCGCCACAAGCACAGGTCAGGGCCTCGCGATATAGCCTCCGGCGGCAGCACACAGAACCCTGTCAGCACAACGCCCAGGGCCAGCAACCGCAGCACCCTGCGGGAAAACAGCGCCATCCGTCACCTCTGTTGCAGCGGATTGCCCTGCGCGTCCGGCAGCTTGTTCATCGCGATCAGGATGACATCGACCAGCCACCAGATGCCACAGCCCCCAAGGGTTACGAGCTTCAGAACCCCTAGCCCAACGTACCCCAGGTAAAAGCGGTCCACTCCAAACGTCCCCAGAAGGATGGAGAGAATCAGCGCCACCATCCAGTCCTTTTCGCTGCCACGCCCGAGCCTCACGCCACATTTCACGCAGATTTCCGCGCCCGGCACCGTCTCCTGCCCACAGGACTGGCAATAGCGGTTCCCCAGGAGGGGCCGCTGGCCACAGTTAATGCAGTATTCCGCGTTGTCCGCCAACTGCCTTGCACAGTTTCGACAATACATAAAGGGTCCTCACACGAGGGGATGCAACCTACGCCAGCGCGTTATTTATAGCGGCTCACAAGTAAAAAGTAAACAGATTTGAGACAAGAGGGAAACTAGAAATCAGAAACTAGAAATTAGAAACTGGAAGCTGGAAAGCGGAAACCAGAAACTGGAAAACTGAGGATGATAGTTTCCAATTTCCAGTTTCCAGCTTCTGCCCTTTGCTTTCTGCCTTCTGCATTCCGTTCAGTTCGGCGTTCCTGCCGCCACCGGGGTCAAGGCCACCTCGCGGGTCGGCTTGCCCACCTCGACAGGTACCGGTTCTTTCTCAAGCGCCAAGTCAACGGCCTCGGTGATTGACTTCACGTAGTGGAGCAACAACCCCTCGAGCATTTCCTCGTTGAGGTCCTCGTGGACGTTCGGCTCGTTGTCGGCGGGCAGGATGATTTCGAGCACCCCGGCGCGTTTGGCCGCCAGGACCTTTTCCTTGATTCCCCCCACCGGCAGGACTTGTCCGCTCAAGGTAATTTCACCCGTCATGGCCACGCGCGGTTTGGCTGGCCGGCAAGTCAAGGCTGATACGAGCGCGGTCACCATGGTGACGCCGGCCGAAGGGCCGTCCTTGGGGATGGCGCCCGAGGGAACATGGAAGTGGATATCCTTCGACTGGAAGAAATCCGGGTCGATGTCGTAGTCCGCGGCGTGCGAACGCACCCAGGCAAGTGCGGCCTGCATTGATTCCTGCATAACCTGGCCGACATGGCCGGTCATGGTGAATCCCTTTCCCCCCTTCATGGCATTGGCTTCAACAAAAAGCACATCGCCGCCCGTCGGAGTCCAGGCCAGCCCAACCATTACACCCGGCTGGCGAGTGCGCTCCACCACTTCGGTATCCAGGCGGAAGCGCGGAATTCCAAGGAAATCGCGGAGATTGTCAGGCGTCACTAGGAGCTTCTCCGCCTGGCCCTCGGCGATCTTGCGCGCCTGCTTGCGGCAAAGGGTGGCAATTTCGCGCTCCAGATTCCGGACGCCGGCCTCACGCGTGTAATGGTGGATGATGTGGGCCAGCGCCTGCCGCGTGAACTCAATCTGCTCAGGGGACTTGATACCGTGTTCGTCGGTCTGCTTGGCAATCAGGTGGCGTGTTGCGATCTGAATTTTCTCCTCCTCGCTGTAACCCTGGAGCTCGAGGACTTCCATGCGGTCGAGAAGCGGAGGAGGAACGGTATCCAGCACGTTCGCGGTGCAGATGAATAACACTTTGGAGAGGTCAAACTGCACGTCGAGGTAGTTGTCCCGGAAATGAGCGTTCTGCTCGGGATCAAGGACTTCCAGCAACGCCGAAGATGGGTCGCCCCGAAAGTCGCGGCCAATCTTGTCCACCTCGTCGAGCATGAAGACGGGGTCACGCGTTTCCGCCCGGCGGATGCCCTGAATGATCTGGCCGGGCAGCGCCCCGATGTAAGTGCGCCGATGGCCGCGGATTTCCGCCTCGTCGTGGATGCCGCCCAGCGACATGCGGAAGAACTTGCGATCCAGCGCGCGCGCGATGGATTTGCCCAGTGAAGTCTTGCCCACCCCCGGCGGTCCTACAAAACAGAGTATAGGACCCTTGAGCTGGGGTTTGAGCTGGAGCACCGCCAGGTAATCCAGGATGCGCTCTTTCACTTTTTCCAGGTCCCAGTGGTCTTCATCAAGCACTTGCTTGGCCTTCTGGATGTCAACCCTGATTTCGCTGACTTTGGTCCAAGGCAGGGCAACCAGCCATTCCAGGTAGGTGCGCGTAACGTGATAGTCGGCCGCAGCCGGAGACATCTTGGCGAGGCGGCCCAACTCACGCAACCCTTCTTTCTTCGCCTCTTCCGTCATGCCCGCGGCTTCAATCTTCTTGCGCAATTCTTCAACTTCCGACTGCTCGTCGGCTTCCCCCAACTCCTTCTGGATGGCTTTCATTTGTTCGCGCAGGTAATACTCTCGCTGGCTTTGCGTAACCTGGTCTTGAACATCGGATTGAATCTTGGACCGCAGTTGCAGGACTTCAACTTCCCTGATCAACTGCCGGTTCAGGCGTTCCAGCCGGACCTTCAGGTCAAGACTTTCCAGCAGTTCCTGCTTCTCGGTGCTGGAAAGCGAAGGGAGGTTGGCAGCGATGAAATCTGTCAGCCGGCTGGGATCCTCAATGTTCATGACGACGGTCTGGAGGTCGTCAGAGAGGGTAGGCGAAAGTTGTACAACCTGCTGGAAGAGTGTCGTGACGCTGCGCACCAGGGCCTCAAAATCAGCTTGCTTCTCCTTCGGTATGATGTCCTGGAGCGGCTTCACCCGCCCGATCATGTAAGGCTCAACTTGGGTGACTTCCTCGACCGCAATCCGTTGCAAGCCTTCGACGAAAATGAACAGGCTTTGACTGGGCAGCTTGATGATCTTATGAACGAAAGCCACGGTCCCGATCTGGAAGAGGTCTACCGGTTGGGGATTGTCCACGCGGGGATCGCGCTGCGCAATCACCCCGATGAACTTCTCTTCATCCTTGAGATCGCCGACCAGCTTCAGAGAACTGTCCCGACCCACGGTAAGCGGCAAAATAGCGTTTGGAAACAGCACCGTATCACGAACGGGCAGGATTGGAAGATCATTAAAGTCAATATCGGTTTTATGTTTTGAGGGCATGGCCCATCAACCTCGTTTTCCTCATTTCCATCTTGCGCGCACCCGGAGACCTGCAAGTTTAAGCGGCGTCATTCTACCACGCAAGTGACTCTTGCTCGTTTCGCAAGGATAGACACTCTTTAGTATTTGTCAATCCTTAAAGACGCGCGATCGAGTTGCTCCACTATTAATTAGATGCCGATCTTTCGCAATTCGGTGCCGGACCCAGTATCTGCCACCTGCCACTTACCGGATGCGATTTGCGGAAAACGGCTAAGGCAAGTTATCTTAGAGGCCATTGTCATCGCATTAGGAGATCAGGAATATGGTTCAAGATCTGGCCCGCGCCCTACACCTCAGCCCCACGGTGTTCTACATGCTTTTCTTTGCCACGCTGGTGATTGGCTCTTTAGCCCTGGGATTGGTTTTGAATCGGATCATCCACTACTGGACCAAGAAACTGGCGAACACTTGGGGGGAGCTGGTTTTCTCCTTGTTGGAGTCACTGCCGATCCCTTTGCTGTTCCTGAGTTCCATTTACGCCGGCCTGGAACTCCTCACGCTCCCGCATCGGTTTGAGAGGGTTGGTTCGAAGCTGATCTTCGCCCTGACCATTGTGGTTGTCTTCTATTTCCCCGCCAAAGTGCTGGTCCTTTTCTTGCGTCGCGTGGGGCAGCGGAAACCAGGCATGGAGCGGGTAACCAATCCGTCCATTCTGGTCATTCGCGGGTTGTTCGCCATCCTGGCCATCATCATCGTCCTTGAAAACTTGGGTATTTCTCTCACTGCCGTCTGGACCACCTTGGGCGTCGGCAGCATAGCCGTTGCCCTGGCGTTGCAGGAAACCCTCAGCAATCTCTTTGCCGGGCTCTATTTGCTGGCGGACCGGCCCGTTAGCCCGGGGGATTACATCAAGCTGGATTCCGGCCAGGAAGGGTACGTTGTCCGCATCGGCTGGCGCTCCACCTCCCTGCGCACTCAGTCAAATAACATTCTGTTTGTGCCGAACTCCACCATGGCCAAGGCCATTATCATCAACTACTCCCTGCCCGAGTTGCGGGTGTCGGTCAGTATTCCCGTGCATGTTTGCTATGGAACTGACCCCGGCGGGGTTGAAAAAGCGCTTCTGGACGTTACGCGAGAAGCCGCCCAAGAGGGGCTTCCTGGGTTGCTTCTGGACCCGCCCCCTAGCGTTTGCTTGAATCCGGGGTTTGGGGATTCCTCCTTGGATTTCTCGCTCAATCTGAATGTGCAGCGATTTGAGGATCAGATCCCCGTGCAGAGCGAATTGCGCAAGCGCATCCTGGCGCGCTTTGCCAAAGAGGGCATCGCCACACCTTTCCCCGCGCGAACTGTCGGACTCGACCAGGCGACCCTCGAGTCGCTTCAGAACTCCGCGCAAAAGCAGGGAGGCCACAGAAGTTGAGCCTTTCAAGAGGCGGCTGCATCAAATCAATTGGGAAGTAAGTAAGGTAAACATCAATCGCACCAGCCAAAGGAGCTTCTATGCCATTCACACTTCCACCGCTGCCCTACGCTTTTGACGCGCTGGAACCGTATATCGATAAGATGACCATGGAGATTCACCATGGCAAGCACCATGGAACTTACGTAACCAATTTGAATAAGGCGCTGGAGTCGGCGCCAGGCCTGGCCGGCAAGACCCTCGAGGAACTGCTGGCCAACAACTTGAGCCTCGTTCCGGAGAACATCCGAACGGCGGTGCGCAACAATGGCGGTGGTCACATTAACCACTCCATGTTCTGGCAGATTATGGCGCCCCAAGCCGGCGGGCAGCCCAGCGGCCATCTGGCGGAGGCCCTCAAGGGCACCTTCGGCAGCTTCGGCCAGTTCCAAGAGAAATTCACCGCCGCCGCTCTGGGGCGCTTCGGCTCGGGCTGGGCGTGGCTGACGGCGCAGGGTGGGAAGCTCGACATCTACTCGACCGCCAACCAGGACAGCCCCGTGATGGAAGGCAAGCATCCCGTCATGGGTCTCGACGTCTGGGAGCACGCCTATTACCTCAAGTACCAGAACCGCCGGGCTGAATATATTGCCGCCTGGTGGAAGGTGGTGAACTGGGCCGAAATCGAGAAGCGATTCAACACCGTGAAGTAGGTGCGACCTTCATGGCCTCGCGGCCGGGATGGCCGCACAGCGGTCATTCAATACTCGCGCGTGGCGCCGATCCGCCGCTGCGGACTTTTTATGTCGGCGACCCTAGCAAAACGCCCTACACCCGCGGGGCGACAACCTCCCCGGTCGGGCGCATACACACAAGGTCCACCGCGGCCTACGGTCTGCCGATCTTAATGGTGGACGGATATGCGCCAACCGCGCGTTGCGCAACGCTTAAGAAACTAAGTATGTGAAGCCCGGCCCTCGTGCCGGGCTTTTGCTTTGCCGGGTTGCTGAAATAAGGCACTCCATCGTCTTCTTGCTGAAAGCTGAGGCCTGAGAGCGGAAAACTGACCACCGAGCACTCGCCACAGATGACGGACCAACCGCCAGGAGTCAGTAGTCGGGAGATTTTGAAGAGGGTGGCTGGAGTTGACCGTAACCGCTAAGAGTAGCGAGGAGTTTCATGATGTCGAATTTCACATCGCGAAAGAGCTGGAGGAGGTCGCGTTCCCGCTCCGCAGGGCTTAGAGGCAGGAATTTTTCTGCAGGAATGTAGAACGGGTTATCGCGGACCAGAGCGCCTTCCACCAACAAGTGACGATGAACGGCGATGGCGGTAAACAGGTGATGGGTTGCAATCTGTTCGAGGTCGTACTGGCAGAGCGCCACACTGGGGTAGTGCTTCACCTGGTAATTGAGGAGCGCATGAAACTCGAAGAACTGCGGCATTGGAAAATCGAGCGGGGCTGGCCAGAGCCCCTCTTCGAGCCATCGTAGCGATGGAGCGCCGGCGCGCTCTGCATCGGTAAAGGTCGCCTTGGTCCACTCCTGCAGCGACTGATAGGTGTCCAAGCCGTGATGTAACCGAAAGGTTCCATCACGAATGTGACGATCGACCTCCACCGGCAGTGACCGAAGGCGGTTGAGCATCTCAGCCTGGTAGTCATCTGGAGCAAGGTAAACGCACAGGTCATTGCATTTGAGCCCATCGGCAAGAAAGGAAGCCACACTGAACGCTTCCGCGCGGCCTCGGTACAGGACGGCAACGTGCTCATGGCGGCGAATGGGGATTCGACCATGGAGGTAAGTAAACAGAGGCGTGGGCACGCTCGGCTCCTGCAACCAGACCGTGATCTAGAAATGTGCGCAGAATTTGGTCATAGGCATTCTTTGTAGCGCCGACTGCTCCCCACCTGTCGAGGCAGGTCGCCGCAGGGGTCGTCGCCCCCCGCGGCATTCCACGCTGCCGGCAAGACCCATCCCACCTTGCGGGACCGGGGCAGGCGCCCGCGCTGCATCTCCTGGGCGCCAAGCGCTTGCGGGCAATCGGATGCCCATCCGCGATTATGCGGGCCACCGCAGAGGGTGTCAAGCAACGCCAAGAGCGGTAGGTGGTAGGTGGGGAAGCTCGCGTGGCGCATGTCCCGTCGCGGAGGGTGGGTCGTGGTGGTAGGCCGCGGCGGGGCGGAGGAAGTCGGTTCATAATACAGAATTCACAATTCAAAATTGCTCCAGCCGTCTGTTGGCAGTAGGATAAGTTAATGCGAGCTTGAGAGGCGACTCGCAAGCGATGGCGAGGGTTGGCAATCAGATGGCCTGGTCAACAAAGTGGCTGCTGGTTTTTCTCTGCCTTCTGTGGGCGTTGTGTGGTTCCGCGCGCGCTGACGAATTCAGCCAAGTGTCTCGTTACTCGGTCCGCATGTTTTCTTATGGCCTGCTTACCATTGAGACTCGGATGGGTGACATCCACGTCGAGGGCTGGGACGAACCGCGCCTGGAAATTGAGGCCGAGAAGTTGGTGCGCGCCAAGTCTGAAGAAGCGGCGAAGCCCCTCTATGAAAGACTCACAGTGGTCCTTGAGGGACAGGACAAGCGCGTACTGCTGCGCACCCTTTACCCGCCGCGCCGGATGTGGCGACCGTTTCGGGGCGAGTCGCATCTTACGGTCAATTACCGTATCAAAATGCCTTTTGACGCCAACCTCCTCCTGAAGTGTGTGGATGGGGATGTTTGGATTCGTGGCGTTGAGGGAAAAGAGCAGATCCTGGTCAACTATGGCGATGTGGAGATTGATATTCCGTCCGTTCAGCGGCTGCATTCGCTGCACGCCCACACGTGGTTGGGATACGTGCAGAGTGATCTGCACGGAGAGGACCACGCCGGCTTCGGCCCCAGAATTTCCTACTGGAATCCCTCGGGCGCGCAGGACATCTACGTCAAGGTCCGGATGGGCGGAGTCTTTGTCTATAGCGATGAATAGACTCGGCTTGGAAACGAGCGCTCCTGCCTGTCATTCCGATCCCGCAGTCGCGGGAGAGGAATCTCGCAGGTCTCCCGTCTCCAGAGCGAGATTCCTCTCCCGCGACTGCGGGATCGGAATGACACGCACGGAACACTGCTAACCCTTGGTTTTCTACTCCGTCCAACATCACGACAGCCTCACGGAACTTCCGAGGCCCCCTAACCGTTATCCTGGATAGGGAGTTTTATTCCTGGAGGGAAAGATGAGAAAGCTCAGCATCCTATTGGTTGCTTCACTTGTCACAGCGGCCCTTGCGACCCTTGCCGAAGCCAGTTCCCGTATTGAAAAAAACCTGAAGCTCGAACCTAAGGGCCGGTTCGTGCTCGAATCCGATGTGGGGAGCGTGACCCTGACCGGCGCATCTTCTTCCGGAGCGAGGGTAGTTATAACTTCCGACCGCGATGACCTTGAAGCTCTCTACAATATCAACTTCGAGGAGCATCCAGGAAGTGCCGGCGTGACGGTGCGCCGGAAGGACCATTTCGGTTGGAGGGAGCATGTTTCCGTCCATTTCGAAGTCCAAGTCCCCTCCCAGACGCAAACCGAAATACGCACCGGAGGGGGAAGCATCAACCTTTCAAGCCTTCGTGGTGACTCTGAGCTGAAGACCTCGGGCGGCGCGATCGAGGTTTCCGGCTTGTCCGGGAAACTCGATGCGAAGACCTCCGGCGGGCCGATCCACTTGCAGGAGGTTGACGGGGATGCGCGCGTGGATACTTCAGGAGGGAAGATTGAGGTGGCCTCCCTCGACGGCTCGCTTACCGCACACACCAGCGGCGGACCCATTCGCGTTGATCGCGTGACCGGATATGTCGAGGCCGAGACTTCCGGCGGTCCGATCTCCGTGAACTTCGGCCGGGGAAACGCGCGCGGCGGCGTGCTCGAGACCTCCGGGGGGTCAATCGAAGTGGAAGTGGACCGCTCCGCTAACCTCGATATTGACGCCTCAACTTCCGGCGGCTCCGTCACCAGTGATTTGCCGATTCGGGTGGTGGGTAAGATTTCAAGCTCCAGCCTGCACGGTTCACTTGGCTCAGGCGGAGAAACCTTGCGACTTCACACGAGCGGCGGCTCCATCCATATCAGAGCACTTTGAGGCGATCCCGAACCGCGCAAGGCGGTTGGGTCGTCGAGCGTGGCGCGATTCAGGCTGCGCCGCAGAGTCGCGCTTGCCGACGCCCGCGAGTGTCAAGCTACGAAGCCCTCAACATCCCGTTGGAAGCTATGCCCTCGCCAAGAAGAAGTTCACGAGGGAAGGTTGAAAGCTATGAGGGAAAAGCTCCGGCCATCGCGCTTGGTGGTGCTTTCCGTGGATGGAATGCGGCCGGACTTTTACTGGCGACCAAAAGAGTTCGGGCTGAAGATTCCGAATCTTCTCGAGCTTGTCAAGTGGGGGGCCAGCGCGGAGGCAGTGGAGAGTATCTATCCGACGACAACTTATCCGGCCCATGCAACCCTCGTGACGGGCGTGCCTCCGAGTGTGCATGGAATCTATAGCCACCTGGCATCGCTCGACCCCACCGAAAAAGCGCGACCGTGGTGCTGGTTTGCGGGCACCCTGCGTGTTCCCACTCTCTGGGATGTGGTGCGAGCCAGCGGGCGGAAAACTGCGGCCATCAGTTGGCCAGTGAGCGCTGCGGCGGCCATTGATTACAACATTCCGGAGATTTGGGATCCGACCACGGCAGACCCGCATCGGGACTTCGCAACGCCCGCCCGCCATTCAACCCCGGGGTTGTTCCCTGAAATCCTGAAGGTTCTGCAACCCATTCTGGGCGGCGCAACTCCGGACCGCTTGCGGTCTGAGGCTGCGCTTTACCTCTGGGATCGCTATCGGCCGGACCTTCTCCTTGTTCACTTTGTTCACTATGACCAGTTGGCCCATCAGTTCGGGCCGACTTCGCCGCAAGCCCTGGCCGCGATCGAACGGACGGACCAAGAAATCGGACGCCTTCGGGAAGGCTTCTTAGAAGATGAGGCGCCTACACTCGTGGTCCTCTCCGACCATGGCTTTGTGCCCGTCGAGAAAGAAGCTGCCCCGCTTTCGGTTCTGGCGGAGGAAGGGTTGTTCGACCGGGAAGCGGATGGCACGCCAAAGCTTGGCAAGCTGGGGGCCATCCATGCCGGAGGGTCCTTCGCCGTTTACTGGCTGGAAGAACCGTCGGCAACGGATCGAGCATCTTTGCAGCGAGCGGTGAGGCGACTCATTGAAGCGGGAACTGTTGAAGAAGTCGTGGACCGCGAGCGGCTCGAATCCCTCTCGGCCGACCCGGACGCGGAATTGAGCATCGACGCGGCCCCCGGCGTTTACTTCTCCGACCGGTTTGAGGGACCGCTGGTGAGAGACAGCCTCAAAGACCGAGGAACTCACGGTCAATTACCCACCCGCCCCGGACTCGAGGCCTCCTTCATCGTGGTCGGCCCCCAATTCAGCGGAGGTCGGAACTTGGGCCGGATGGCTTTGACGCAGGTGGCGCCCACCCTGGCGCGCTTGTTGGGACTCCCGAGCGATATCCTGGCATCGAACGAGAAGCCGATTGAAGTGTGCTGAGAACCCACTGTGTCTGTCGTTCTCAGCGATGCTGTCAGTAGTCCGTAGTCCGTTGTCCGTTGCGGGTCTCCTCCGGCCGACTGTTACCCGAGGCGTGAGACCTGCCTTTCTGGCTCCTGCACGTCCCGGAAACAGGAGTAAAATGCACAGTTATGGTGCAAGAGCCATCGGCCATGCCAGAGGCGGTGAAGGCGTATCTCCATTCCCGCCCCCGTTGGATTCGCTGGCGTGAGTGGTTAGTCGGCCGCCGGTACGCTTTTGCTGCATTTCCAGATCGACCGAAGCCGCTGGTGGTGGTGGCCTATTCCCGTCGAGACTCGGTGAAAGCCCTGGAGATGGTGCGCGCAGTAGAGCAGGACTGGGCTGAAGCTCCCCAACAATGCCGCGAAGCGTATGAAGAAATCCTCGAGGATGCCCCCAAGTTAGTAATCATCCAATTCCGCCGGACCAACATCTGCGGCTGCCTGGGGCACCGCCATGTGGTGGTGAAAGAGAAGCCGTTTGCCGAACCGCATGATGCCTTAGGTGGTGATCCTGCTGGAGAGTTGGATATCGCTTACCAGCGCGTGGAGAGCTGGCTGGCGCTGCCTTTGATGGATATCGCGCTCGATGCGCAATTTGTGGCGGGGAGCCGGCTGAGAGAGTTCCAGGCAGAGCGGCTGCGCCTGCAATTTCTCAGCATCCTCCTGCACGAAATTAACCATATGGTTCGTTCCCAAGAGCCAGAGGCTTCGGTCCGCGAACGGAGTTTGGCCTTCTACCGTGATGCGCTTGCACAGTATGTCGAGGATGCCAAGGCGAGTTTGTCCTTGACGATTGACCGGTCGTTCTCGCGCTTTGAGCGTGATTGAGATAGAAGGCGAAAAACAGATTCTCGCGTTCCGCTTCCTTACTGAGCGCAGTATCAAGTAATTCTATACTCGCCATAAATCTTAGTGATGAACGCGGCGGGTGTCCCAGGAATACAATTGTGTGTTTCTATGCGGTGGGTGTATATTGCACTTTCCATCAGATGACATGCGCGAGACTGGAGGGGATTTGGCCAGCACCCTTGGCGAACAGGAGGAGACTTCGATGAGCCTCGACAGCAAGAAGGCTGCTTACATGGGTTGCCAGAGGCTTATATTGGCAATCTTTGTGGCACTATTAATTTCGGCTTCAGCATCGGCACAGCAGACGACCGGTAAAATCGTTGGCACGGTAACTGATTCCCTGGGCGGGGTGATGCCGGGGGTAAAGGTTACGGCCACCAACACCGCTACGCAGATCAGCACCACGAGCGTCACCGATAAAGAGGGGTCCTACCAGGTTCTCAACCTTCCCATCGGCGATTACCGCATCACCGCGGAGCGCGAGGGTTTTAGGAGGCTGGTTACGGATGCTCCGCCGCTACAAATCAACCAGGTGCTGCGTGTGGATTTGCGCATGGAGGTGGGTGCGCGTAACGAATCGGTTACGGTAGAAGGCTTGGCGGCCGCCGTGGAAACTGTGAACCCCACCTTGGGGCAATCCGTCACCGCCCGAGCTGCTGTGGACCTGCCGCTCAACGGACGGAACGTTCTCGATCTTGCTCTGCTCCAGCCCGGGGTCACGGAAGTGAACCCAGCCGCCACCAACAATGATCATCAGGCCGGCGCCTTCGGAATCGCCGGCGGCAAGTCTGACTCCGTCACCTTCTTGCTGGATGGGGGCATCAACAACGACCTGCTGGCGAACGAAGTCGTCTATAACCCCAACCCGGACGCCATCGCCGAGTTTCGCATTTTGACCAGCAACTACTCGGCGGAATACGGCCGCAACGCCGGGGGTATCGTGAGCGTCGTCACCAAGTCCGGCACCAACACCTTGCATGGCAGTGCGTTTGATTACGTGCGCAATGACCTCTTCGACGCCAACCTCTTTTTCAACAATCGCGAGGGCCTTCCCAAGCAAGTGCTCAAGCGCAACCAGTTCGGCTTCACCCTGGGTGGGCCCGTCGTGATTCCGCACGTGGTGCATGGCAAAGACAAGTTCTTCTGGTTCATCGATTACTCCGGCCAGCGCCAGGTCCAAACCGTTACCACCACGCAGCTTCCGGTGTACACCCCGCAGGAGCTCCAGGGAGACTTTTCCCAGTCTGCCTCCGATGTAAGCGGCAATCCGATTCCGGACCCGCAGGTGGCGGCTTTTCTGCAAGCCAACCCGTACTGGCAGTCCAACCCGACGTTGGCGGCGCAGGCGGTTATCGATCCTGCTAAATTCAGCCCCGTGGCGCAGAAGTACATCCAAGCCAACCTCATCCCGACTTCTCCGGAGGGCGTTAAGATAGCTCAGGCGGGCAGCACGAACGATACCGACGAATTCAGCGCCAAGCTGGATGCGCAACTCGGTTCCAAAGACAAGCTCTCGGCCACCTTAGGCTGGGCCCGTAATCCGGTGCTGACTCCGTTCAGCTTCGCCTTTGGCTCTACCCCTTCCGATGCCTATGGATACGGCAGCATCGGTAACCATCACACAGAGTTTGCCAACCTGGCCTGGGACCGGAGCTTCTCGCCCACCCTGCTGAACGAGGCACGGGTGACCGCGCAACGCATGAACATCGCACAAGCCTTTCCCGCCACGAGTTTGCCCACGCCAGGCCAATTGGGGACAGGAACCACACCCGACCAGTCTACAGGACCGACCCTCATCGGCTTCAATCGAGGCCTGACCCTCGGCTTCAGCCCGCAAGGGCCCACCACTGAGATCAACAACACCTTTGGCGCGTCGGACACCCTCACGTGGCTGAAGGGGCAGCACACGATGAAATTCGGCTTCTCTTTCTCGTCGTTTCAGAATAACACCCACTACGATTATTATGTGGATGGCGAATTTTACTTTTATGGCCCGTCGACCGGGGTTGGTTCCGGTAACGATTTTGCGGATTTCCTGTTGGGCCTGCCCGACGAGTACCTGCAGTTCGGCGCCGCGCCCTCGAACATCCGTAGCAAGTCGTACTACACGTTCGCGCAGGATGAGTGGCACCTACGCAAGAACTTGGTCATTACCTACGGCTTGAGATACGAGTACAACTCCCCCAAGCTGGACACCCAAAGACGCACGTTCTCCATCATTCCCGGAGCGCAATCGACTCGGTTCGCAAATGCTCCCATCGGCCTGCTGTTTCCCGGTGACCCAGGTGCCCCCAGGGGCGCCAATTTCCCGGTGAGAACCAACTTCGCTCCGCGTTTCGGTTTCGCCTGGGACCCGCTCAACGACGGCAAAACGAGCATCCGCGGCGGGTTCGGGGTGTTCTATGACATCCTGAAGGGCGAGGATAGCTTGCAGTTCAACGGCCAAGCGCCGTTCTTCGGGTACGTGGACATGTATTTCCCGCCGCTGGCGGGAAATCCCAGCTCCGATCCTGGTTACTTGACGCAACCTTTTGTCGCGGCGGGCGCTACCAACCCGTTCCCCTCCAAGCCGCCTGCCCCGAATATCGACTTTGGGGCCGCCGGCTTTCTGCCTTTTGGCGGAGGTGGCGTGTACTTCGTCGACCCACACCTGCGCACCCCGTACACCTATCAGTTCAACTTCAGCATCGAGCGGGATCTAACCAGGGGCGTGGTCCTGGAAACCAGCTATGTGGGCAGCGTTACCCACAAGCAAACCGGGATGGTCGACCAGAACCCATTTATCCTTGGCACCGACACGCGTCTGCTGAACACCCAACCCGGAATCCTGCCCGACGGGTCGAATGGGTTCAGCTACCTCGATACCTTCGAGAATGTCGTCAACGCCAACTATAATAGCCTGGAGGCCAGCCTCACCAAACGGATTACCGGAAACCGCTGGCTGGGCAACAGCTACTTCACCCTAGCCTATACCTGGGGCAAGTCGATCGATGACGCCTCCGGTTTTCGCAACGTGAATTCGTATGTGCCCTATTACAATCACAACCTATTGCGTGCCGTTTCCGACTACGACATCGGCCACCGCATTGCCTTCAGCGGGGGCTGGGACCTTCCCTTCGATCAACTCTGGGCTTCCGGTCCCAGGCGCCTGACGAAGGGATGGAGTCTGTATCCCATTCTGACTTGGCGCACCGGCTTCCCCATGGACATTTTCAGCCAGCTTTACACCACCCGGACAGACCCTGGGCCGTCCGGTGCCGGCGATGCCGGCATCGTGCGGGCGAACCTGAACACTCCGAATGTTCCCATCTTCGATCCGCACCAGACAAAAACCTTCAACGGAGCTACCGGCTCATTCTGGTTTGATCCCACAGTGTTTAATACCAATTACAACCCGGCTGTGTTCACCTATGGCACGTATCCCAGGAACTACCTCCGGGGGCCACACCGTAGTAATTTGGATTTTGCGGTGGCGAAGAAGACCGCGATTTTCGGAGAGCGGCTGAATGCGGAATTTCGCGTGGAGTTCTTTAATATCTTCAACCACGCGGAGTTTGAGCTTCCTACGCTGAATATTGAGGATCCAAGTTTCGGTCAGATCACGAGCACCTATGATCCGCGCATTATCCAGTTAGCGGCGAGGCTTACCTTCTAGCAGGATCGAACTTGCGGCCCCTTTGCGTCGGTCCCGAGGAATCAATCGGCTTCGGCCTCCTCACCGGCGGGGAGGAAGACGCTGGCCGCACCGTAAACGCCAACGTTCTTTTGCAGTTTGGCCGGCAGGATGGGGAGCTTCTCGACAAAGCGACGGTTGATCGTGTAATTGGGGATAGTCTGCCGGATTCTATCAAAGAGGGGTTTGCCAATCTGCGCGACTCCGCCCCCGATGAGGATCGCTTCCGGATCAAATAGCGAAATCATTCCTCCCAGCCACACGCCGAGATAAAACCCTGTGTCGTCGACGACGGACTTGGCCAAGGCGTCTCCCCTGCGCGCGGCCTCCTGGATCATGACGGGAGTGATCTTGCGCAGGTCGCCAGCCGAGAGTTCGCGCAACAGGCTTGGCCGGCTATGCTCCTGCTCGAGGGCGACGCGCGCGCGTCGAGCCATGGCAGGACCGGCCGCCAGCGCCTCGATGCAGCCCAGCGTGCCGCAGCCGCAACGATACGGGCTGCGGAAGTCGATGGAGACGTGCCCGCCTTCGCCCCCCACTCCATTCTTGCCGTGATAGATCTTCTTGTTGATGATGACCCCGGTTCCAATGCCGGTGCTGACGGTCACATAGAAGACGTCCCGATATCCCACCGCCGCCCCAAAAAGGACCTCTGCAAGCCCAGCAGCATTGGCGTCGTTTTCCACTTTGGCAGGGAGATGGAAATGGCTTTCGAGCAAATGCGCGAGCTGGATATTGCGCCAGCCCGGGAGGTTCGGAGGGTTGATAATGACACCCGTTTTGGGGTTAAGAGGGCCGGG
>JBEKVC010000037.1:0-18942 GCA_049514395.1 Terriglobia bacterium | reverse complement strand
TATCTGAACCTTGCCGTTTACGATCTCCAGGAGTTCCTCAAGACCACCCACGACCCGCATTACGAAGGGAGCTTCGAATTCGGCCGGCCCGAGAAGGGCCACGGCTGGCAATCGATGACCCAGGAGAAGCTGATCCGGACCATGGCCAGCCACATCACCAAGAACGCGCCGGCGGGCGAGGATACATCGGCATGGAAGTACAATTGAGGCCGGGGTGTCGCGCTTCCCGCACCTGTCGTTGTCTCCCTTCCTTTGTCGGATTCGCGCCCTGCCGCGCTATCTCTCGGGCGCAGAGAACCCAGGCGGCGCATGAACTTGTGCTCCTATTTCCATCCACCTGGCCACGGTAAGGACCCGACTACCGAAGGCGGACACTCAAAGAGCATGAGTGAAATGCCAGCCCACCAGAATCGCGACGTAGCCAATCGATATCGCCAGGCTAATCCAGAACGTCTTTCCGAAGAACTTCTCGGTGACCTGTTTGTGCCAGGCGCGATAGCAAACAATGACAAGCACAATCTCCAGCAGGATTGATAAGCCGTGGAGAGGCGTGCTCATGAGAGGCGAACCTTTTCCTGTGAGGGCGTTGAACAGACCTTTGAACTCGCCAAAGAAACCGCCCAACAGAATGTTCAGCACGAACCCTAAGATGGGCGTAACCATCCCCAGCATGTAACTGAAGCGGTCCTCGCCAAAAAATACCAGCAAGGCGATGGCAAGAAAAATCAATGACTTCAAGAGCTCGAAGGTGAAATAGTGGGGCATGACGAAAGCCCCCGCGACCATCACAATCACGGTAAGAAATGCGATCAGGAAAACCCATCTGTCAGACATGGTTGCACTCCCTCTCGAGTCAGTGTGGAACCTGTTTCGAATTGGGTCGGCCGTGTGCTCATCCTGCGAAAGCCCGCTTTTGTTCCCAGCCGTGCTGCTCGGGACTGACAAGTCTGCATAGGCTTACGCCAGATCTCAGACCGATGGTTCCCTTTCAAGTGGCGCTAGTATAACACAGGAAATCCCGGCCAGTCGTGAGCGCGGTTGCGTGCTGCGCCGCGCCTCGTGACAGCACCGGCACCGATCGCCTCGACGGAACTCATGCATCCCTCTGTGAATATACCTGATCGACCTCTTTGGCAATATTGCCTGGTGCGGGGGTCTCAGGTGAGGGTGGCTATTTTGCTACCCCCAACCGCCACCCATGGGCTATAATCGCTGCTGGTTGGTGAACCCGCACTGACTTTCGATGATTCCAGCGGGCTTTGAAGGCCCCGATGCCTCCTCCGTTTGCTGATGTCCTTGTTGACAACAGCTCGGAAGCCCGCCGCGTCATCCGAGATTTCCTCATATGGCCGGGTTCAGCCGATTCACCGGCATGACGGCTCAAATTCGCATCACGCTTCCCTCTGCGCCCACTCCCCTTACCGGCCAGGCGTTTGCTGTGCCGCTAAGCGGTGGGGTCTTGGGAGGATTTTCGCCGCCGCGCCTATTCCTGCAGCTTTCGAATGCTGAGGCTGCCGAGCCCGCTCGGCCTGCCGCCTGGAAAGCGAGTACCCATCATCGTAATGCAGCATCACCCCGAGGCAGAGGAAGAGAAAGTTCTGGCTGCGAACTTGGCGTTTTATGAAGCCATGCGGTCCCTGGACATGGCTCGTATGGAAGCAGTGTGGCTTCAAGAAGATTGGGTCAGGTGCTTGCACCCCGGCTGGGAGTTGCTCCTAGGTTGGGAGGAGATCCAAAGGAGCTGGGCCGCCATCTTCCAGTCAACCGGGCAGATGTTGATTTCAATCAGCCGCCCCCTGGTTCAAATCGTGGGCGACACAGCTTGGGTGTCCTGTCTCGAAGACATCACCACCACACAAACGGACGGCTTCTCCTCTGCCCTGATCGAAACCACCAATATCTTTGTTCGTCACCGGGGCCGGTGGCTATTGGTTCACCGTCACACGACGCCGCTTCCCGGGAAAACGAACTCGCCGCATGATCAGATTTTGCAGTAAGTCCTTTCGTCGGGGCGCCCTCTGTTGCGCTGATGGCGAGCTTCATCGCGTGGCGCGAGGAAAAACAGATCCTTCGCTTCGCTCAGGATGACATGTCATTCTGAGCGGAGCGTAGCGTAGCGTAGCGTAGCGAAGAATCTGCTTTTGGTTGCGGCCAAGAACCGCGCTGTGAAGCGCCCGGTCCTGACTTGTAGCACTGGCAGCCCGCCCCGACCTGCGGAGATCTCGCCCGTGATTTTCCTCCGAGTGCGCCCGCCGGGGGTGGACACAAGAGGCCGACCCTGAATTCAAAGGTTAATTGCTACAGCCCAACCCCGAGCTTCATGAAAGTGACAGCCTGAAGTTCGAGCGGCTCAAATGGCCTCGTTCTGACCGGCCAGAGGGTGGAACTGTTTCTGCAGTTGGAGCTTGAGCTGTTCCTGGATTGCCCGTTGGTACTCTTCCGAGGCATGCCGCATCTTTTCCGACATCAGACGCTGCTGGTCACTCAGTTGCCTTTGAGATTCTTGCAGGGCGAGCTGAGCCGCCGCCAGTTGCGCCTTTGCCTCCCCTCCCAAGCGTTGTAATTCACCCGCATCAATCCCAAAATTCGCAGCCATTTTCCCGCGCTCGCCAGGCCCTAGCCTCTCCAGTTCGACAGGCACAGTCTGCTCGTGCCGATCGCGCACGACGGTCAGGTTGACCTTTCGTTCTTCTTTTGAAGGCTTGATCTCGAGTGCCTGGCGCAGTTCCGTAACCGTAGCCACGCTCTTCCCATCCACAGCCACGATGACGTCTCCTGCCTTCAGCCCCGCTTTCTCGGCAGCACTGCCGACCACCACTTCGCGCACCAGAACTCCCTTGCCCTGCTTGACGCCGAAATAGCCTGCGAGCTGCGTTGTCAGCTCGTCTCCCGAAATTCCGAGGCTGGGTCTGCCGGCGCCGAATTGAAAGTTAAAACCCCGATAGTCAAAAAGCTGCGGATTAATGGGAGGGATGTGTATTTCCGGAATCTGAATGTTGAAATGGTTGGTTCTAGACTGAAGCTTGGCGGTAAGGGCTCGAGCCTGACCGTCACGGATGACCTGCATGCTGACTGTACGGCCGGCAGGTGTCTCGCGAATCAGGCGACGCAACTGCGCTTCACTTCGCACTCGCTCACCCGCGAACTCAACGATCACATCGCCCTTTTGCAGGCCCGCCTTGGCCGCCGCGCTGTCCGCATCAACGCTCTCCACGAGGGCGCCATACTCGCCGGGCAATTTCAAGTCCCGCGCCTCATCAGCGGTCACATCCTTCAATGTAACACCCAGCCGGGCGACTCCATCCGCAGCGAGGAGTTGCGACTCGAGCCCGCCAATTGCAGCTTCCGGCGCGTCCGGCGGCTCTGGAGGCTCGGGCGCCTCCTGGCTGCGGCAGTCACCCACGCCAACCAGCAACATCAACGCTGATAGCAGTAACCCCATGGCGAATTTTCGATTCATGATTTTCCTCCCGGTGCCGACCATGGCGCCTTCAGAGGCTCGGAAATTCATCTTCACCCGGCGCTTCCTTAAAGGCACCCGGTCCATTGGACGTGAGTCCTCTGATTTCGTCACCAGCGCGACTACAAAAGGTCGTCCCGCTCGGCGACGCGGATCGAGCCCCGGACAGTCCGCAGAGAAACCCTCACTCCGCCCAGCCCCACACGCGTCCGTCGTGTCGAATCGCCGGGGATGGAGCTGATTTGAAAGGCGTAATTGCCTTCGATCGTCCCGGCCACCGTGCTCAGTTCCAGGTCCGCATTCGAGCGGGGTGGAAGGAGCAGGACCACGTTGCCATTCACGGTGTCCAGGAGCAGCGGAGCCGTACCCACCGGCAGGGCGCGCAGGGAGACGAGGATGCTTCCTGTAAGCGCCCGTGCCACTACTCGGCCCGTCACATTCAACTGCTCGATGTTCCCACTCAGCGTCCGCGCGTCCACAGATCCCTCGACATCGTGCACGGCTATGTTTCCTTCCAGCGTGCGCAGTGAGGAGAGCCGCACTTGGCGCGGCACACGCAACCGGTAGTTCACCCGCACCGGTTCCTCCAGATGCGGTGGGTAGACGGTTCTAAACTTCAAGCTCCGGACCCCAAGCTCGGTTACCACACGCACGTCATCCAGGTGGTCGCCTTGCCCCGAGCCGATCTTTGCCGCCGTGATTTCCACTTCCGCCCGATCCCATCCCTCCACGCTGACCTCGCCCTGGACGTTCTCGACCGCCACGCTTCCTCCAGGAGGGAGTGGATAGCGCCCATACCAGGCTCGTTCAAGCTCCTGAGAAGCTGCAAGCGTGGCCGTGTATGCCATCCCGAGGCAAAAGAAAAGGCAGGTTCTCAAATGTCCTTGGAGTCGCGTGTGGTCAGTCCTGGTCACGGTTTTCCTCCTTCTCTCGCTGACGCTCACGGCGTTCTTGCTCACGCTCGCGCTGCTTCTGGTTCTTTTCCGCCTGCCGCTCCTGCCAGCGATTCCAACTCGTCTCTTCGCGGCTCTTCAAATCTTCCAAGCTTCGTGAGTCGAGTTTTCGGATCTCGATGTTGCCGGCAACGGTCCGGATGCGCAAAACTTCACCCCCGCCGTTCAAGGTGCCGTGGCCACGAATCGTGCGCTCGCCAAAATCCTCCTTATCACCCAGAATGCTGAGTGGAAAATCGGTGACAATGTGATGGCCGGCGGCCGCGTCGATGGCAGCGTCAATAGTCAAACGCAAACCCACGGGCAGATAAACGTAAACATCTCCCATGGAGGTCTCGAGTTGCGATGCCGCAAAAGTCTTGGCGGAAGCGTTGAACTCCGCCAGGATGCGTCCTGCGGAGGTGCTGGCTCGGACGCCCGCCTCAACCTGCAGGAGGTCAATGCTGCCACCCGCTGTTTCCGCCACAACCCGGCCACGCGCCCCTTGAAGGCGGATGCTTCCTCCGGCGGTCTCCGCCCGCACACTGCCCCCTGTTGGCCCCACCTCGATCTGTCCTCCCGCAGTCTGCGCCACAACTTGACCGGCAGCCCCGGCGATGACCACATCGCCTCCCGCCGTCTCGGCCCGCAATGTCCCGTCCACCTGCCCCACCTGGATCTCCCCACCGCTAGTTTCGATATTCGCATCACCCCGGACGTTCCCCACAAGAATGCTGCCACCGGCCGTCCGGGCTTCCGCGCGGGCCCCAAGGTTCCCCAAAGTGATGCCTCCGCCGGCGGTTTCCACTTTGATTGGGCCGCTGATGTCCGTCGTGTGGATATCACCCCCGGCGGTGGTCAGCCGTGCCTCGCCCTGGAGGGCGCCTTCCACGCCGATGTCGCCACCCTGCGTCTCAACGTCCAGATTGAAACGAGCCGGAAGTTTGATGTCGAATTCCGCTCCCGCGGAGTGGTCGCGATGCCTCGAACCGGACAACTCCCCGTTCACATAAACGCCGCTGCCCTCTATAGAGCGGGCGCTGAGGTGGTAAGCATCGAAAACGCGGCGAGCCTTCTCCTCGCTTCCCGTGTAAACGCGCAGAACCAGGCGACCCTCGAGCTGATTGCCGGCCCCCGGGGTGATTTCCACGGAGCCCATGTCCGCGCGCAGAATGAGCTTTCCACCCTCGCGTGCGAGAGCGTTCCATTCAAAGGTCTCCGTCCAGCAGGCCCCATGGCGCTCTGGGCCGCCTCGCTTCACGCTGACCTGGACTTGGCCAAGGGCGGGCCAGGGCAGGGCAGCCAGCCAAAGCCATATTGCGGATTGCAAGAGGCGTTTATTTCTCATGAGGTTGTTAGAACCCATCGCTTCCCAGCTTTCTCAATGCACTCGCGCACTTCAATCGCACATAGCGGTTCGGATCGTTTGTGGCAAGGCGCTCGAGCGCGCTCAGAATCGCTTCATCGCGTCCTTCCTTCTCAACGTGGTCAACCAGCACGTCAACAGATTCGACCCTGACTCCCATGTTCCTGTCATGCTCCAGGACCTCAACCAAGCTTTGCTGCAGATCATCGCCGCCCTCCATGCCTCGAACCGCGTCCAAGGCTGCCAGGCGGTTCCCGACGTTCGAGTCGTGCTGCATGGTATAGAGCAGGGCGGCTCGGACGTTAGGACTTTTGGTCCGGGCACGCAAGGCGTCCAGTGTGTCACGGCGAATCCCCGCGTTGTCGTAACTCTTCACGGCATAGACCAGAAGCTGTTGGATGTGTGGATCGTCAAGCGGCCCTTCGAGGGTGACACGGCGTTGCGCGTCCATGGTGATGCGCACGTCGCCCGTCTTCGGGTCTGGAGCCACGCGGCTGATGTCGTTGATGCGCATGTTTTCAAAGTCCGTGCCGGCCAGGGAAGACGTGGTCACGTTTCCAGGCTCGGAAGGGACCACTCGGGCGGCTTGCGGGCGGAGCGTCCAACCTAGCCCAAAACCGCAAACTATCAGGCTTAAAGCGAAGGCGATGCGCGGGCCCACCCGCCGCGGCGGGAGTTGCAGGAAAGGCAGCCACTCCCGGATCAGGCCGTGCCATCCCAGTCGTTCCCTGTCGAGCGCTTCCACCAGCGCTTGCCTGCACTCCACCAGAAAATCAGGAGAAGGTTCAATGCGTGGCCGTTGAGCCAGCACCTCATGAAGGCTGCGGACTTCCTCCCGCGCAGCCTGGCAATGGGCGCAGCCCGCAAGATGCGCCTCGTAGGCCGCCCGTTGCTCAGGCGGAAGGTCGCCATAAAGATCGAGCGTCAAGTTCTCTTCAAACTCATTGCAGTTCATGATCACGTCTCCCAAGGCGGCAGGTGGGGAAAAACTCTCGCCCCTGTTCCCTGTTCCCTATTCCCTCTAGACAAGATCTCCAAGCTCCATGCGCAGTTTCTGGGTAGCGCGGAACAGACAGTTCTTAACCGTCTGCTCGCTGGTCTTGCAAAGCTCGCCAATGACGCGGAGCTTGAGACCCTGGTAATGCTTCAGTTCGAAGACCATGCGTTCGCGAGGGTTCAGGCGCTGGAGCGCTGCCTGGATGCGCCGCCCAATTTCCTTGGAGTGTACGGCGCGTTCCGGGTCGAGCACCGGCCTCTCGTCAGGCACCGTCTGAAAGTACTCCGGTTGACCGTCTTCGCTTTCGGGTCCCTGGACTTCCTTGCGCGTGTTTTGGCGTCGTAGATGGTCCAGGCAAACATTCATCACCACCCGATAGAGCCAAGTGGAAAAACGCGCCTCAAGGCGGAAGGTGCGAAGGGAGCGGTAAACCTTCAAAAACGCCTCCTGGTAAAGGTCTCGCGCCTCTTCCTGGGAGTGCACCACTTGCAAGGCAAGGCGAAGCACGTTCTGATCGTATACCCGCATCAGCGCCTCGAAGGCTTCAGGGTCCCCTCCCTGGGCGCGGCGGATCAGCGCTAGCTCGTCCGCCCCACTCAGTTGCCTCGGCTCTTCTGGTATGTTTCCGGCCAGCTCCAAGCAGCCTTCCATCACCAAGTTCGCTTGAACCTCTCTACCCTTTACGACGCCTTGACAGGGAAAAGGTAAGCGCCAAAAAGCAGAAATCAGAAATCAGAAATCAGAAACTCGGAATTGCCAGCGGTGTCCTCTAGTACAAGAACCGCACATGACAAGCTATGGGGCCTGTGCCGCGGCTCGATCCACGGGGAAAATCTTTAACGCGAAAGCGTAACTGCCGGGCTTCTCGTTGGGCATTTCGACGATGAGGCCCTCGGCGCTGCGGGTCCACTTGACTTTGGCCTTGGACCCAAGCATTTGGACTGTCTTGATGTCCCGCTTCGTCAACTCAGAACCGGAGGCCAGCGACTTGATGGTCAGTCTGCCATCCTCCGGCCATGCCAGCGCAATGGCATAAAGTGTATCGCCCTTGGCCGTGAAGCGGATGTCCTGTGCTGTGTATCCGCGGGTGGCCATGTCTTTGAAGGAACCACCCACCACCTTGGTTGGACCCTCGCCGTAAACTTTCCAGGGTCTTGTGGCGTAGATGGCCTCAGCGTTGACGGACAGCCAGTTGCCCATGTCTAGCAGGATCTTCTGGACTTCGTCCGGAATGGTGCCATCGGATTTGGGTCCAATGTTCAGCAGCAGGCAGCCATTCTTGCTCACAATATCCACGAGTTCGCCAATGAGCGATTCTGGGGTGCGGAACGTCTCGTCCTTGATGTATCCCCAGGACTTCTCGCCCACGGAAGTGTCGGTTTGCCAGAAGATGGGGCGCAGCGTGTCGAGTTGCCCACGCTCGATGTCGAGCACGGCGGCGTGCTCGGGATAGGCCTTGTTCTTATAGTTGATGGCGACTTCGCGCTTCCACTCTGCGGCGCGGTTATAGTAGAAGGCCCCAAACTTCTCGAGGTAAGGCTTGAAGGCAGGCTGCTCGATCCACCAGTCGAACCAGACGATTTCCGGATGGTACTTGTCCACGATCTCAGCCGCGCGCGCCAGCCAATTGTCCAGATACGCGTTGTTGGGCTGGACCTTATCCGATTGGGCCGGGCCGTATAAGCCCGAGTAGCGCGGATCATTGACGTCGGAATCGAAGGTCGTGCCACCGTTGTAAAACCACCAGTGCTCGGCGCGGTGCGAGGAAGCGCCAAAATGCAATCCTTGTTTGCGCACGGCCGCGGCCAGCTCGCCCACCACGTCGCGCTTCGGGCCCATCTTAGCGGCGCACCACTCCGTAAGGTCGGAGGCATACATCGGGAAACCATCATGATGCTCAGCGACGGGTACCACGTACTTCGCCCCGGACTTCCTGAACAACTCAGCCCACTGATCCGCCTTGAACTTCTCGGCTTTGAACATGGGGACAAAGTCCTTGTAGCCGAACTTTGACTGTGGGCCGTAATTCTCCAGGTGATGCTTGAAGACGGGATTATCTTTCAGGTACATGTTGCGGGGATACCACTCACTATCGAAGGCCGGCACGCAATAGACGCCCCAATGGATGAAAATTCCAAACTTGGCGTCTTCGTACCACTTCGGAACTTTGAATTTCTCCAGAGAATCCCAAGAAGCACTGTAAGGACCCTGAGCGATAACTCCCTCCATCCTCTTGACGGCTTCCTCCACCTTCTTATCCTCGGACATTGCTGAAATGCTCGGCATCAACATGAGCAGAGCCGAAAATGTGAGGGTAGCTTTCCAGTGACTGGAGGCCGTTCTCGGCGTCTGCTCTGCGATGAGTGCAACGGAAGTGGAATGAACGTTTTTCATGTTGGCGCACCTTGTGCTTAGTTTATCTGAAATCCATGATTCATTTTCTGCTCCGCCAGTGCCACCTGCGCTTCCGGTGTTTCAGCGGCATCCAGAAATGAAATCTTAACAGGATGAGAAAAAACGCAAGCCTTTTTTTGCAGCAGCACCGACCATAGGAGAACATGGGACCTGAGGTGACCGGCTGACCTCTGCACACCAGCGGGGGGTGCGCCGTTTCCACTCGTCCGCTGTTGATTCGCTACACCTGACACCTGGCACCTGACACCTGACACCTGCACTTCCATCCCTGTGCTGCCAACCTAGGAGCCGCTCTAAGTTGTTAATTCTGCTTTTAAGGACATTATTACCGACCATGTCCCAGGAGCCTCATAAAAAAGTTCAAGAAAGGTGAAAAAACCCTTGACATGGGAGTTCGAGGACCTTAGTCTTGTGGAGCAAAGTGGTCATTAGTAGCTCAAAGTGGTCTAGGGCGTGCGTTTCGCGTAAGTTGAGAAAGATTTCGGGGATTCCAGATGCTGCGTGGTAACTACCCCGCGACGGTAGACGGCAAGGGTCGGCTGAAGATCCCGGCTGCCTTCAAGGCTTACCTGGACGAGAACTACGGTGCGGATTTCTACGTGACTAGCCTCAACGGGCAGGCCGTGCGCATCTACCCCCTTCCCGTGTGGCGCGAGATCGAGGAGAAGCTGAAGGCGCAGCCTTCCATGAAAAAGTCCGTGAAGAAGTTCCTCGACCGCACCAACTACTTCGGACAGATGGGCCGCGCAGACGGCCAGGGAAGACTTCTGATTCCCTCCGTGTTGCGCGAATCGGCGGCGATGCAGGGCGAGGTGGCGGTACTCGGCTACCTGACGTATCTCGAAGTCTGGAACAACCAGCGCTACCTCGAGCACCTGGAGCGCGAGCCGCTCACGGAAGAAGACGAGAAGGCGCTGAGTGATTTAGGGATCTAGCAATCTGGAATTTTGAATCTGTGATTTGAGATTCCGGATTAGTAGTCAGCGGCCGCGGTTTGGGATTGTGAGACGTGACCCATGATGCGTTCGCTCAAAACGAAACACGGAACCCGAATCCCGAACCCTGGCTTGCGCATGTCCCGGTCCTGTGGCGAGAGGCCATCGAGATTCTCAATGTACGGCCTGACGGATTCTACATTGACGCGACCCTGGGGGCAGGGGGGCATGCCGAGGGAATTCTTCGGCGGCTGGAAAGCGGGAAGTTGTTAGGGATAGACCGGGACCCGGCGGCGCTGGCTGCCGCCCAGGAACGGCTGAAGAGTTTTGGGGAGAAACTGATCGCAATGCGTGGGAACTTTGCC
Source organism: Terriglobia bacterium (assembly GCA_049514395.1). Lineage (GTDB taxonomy): Bacteria > Acidobacteriota > Terriglobia > UBA7540 > UBA7540 > CAVROP01. The sequence continues at coordinate 8,472 of JBEKVC010000037.1, read as the reverse complement.
CAGATTGACGCGCTGCACGTGGCGAGCGGGCTTCCGCCCGCCGACGGCCTGCTGGCCGACCTGGGCATGAGCTCCCTGCAGGTTGAAGATGCTTCCCGAGGGTTTAGTTTCAACGCGCCAGGACCGCTCGACATGCGCATGGACGCGACCACGGGCGCCAGGGCGGCAGACCTTGTGAACCAGATGAGCGAGCGGGAGTTGGCGGATTTGATTTTCAAGTTGGGGGAAGAGCGCCACTCGCGCAGGATTGCGCGAGCTATTGTGAAGGGCCGTCCGTATCGATTAACCACCGAACTGGCGCAGGTGGTGACGCGAGCGATCCCCTCCCGGGCGGTCCTTCACCACATTCATCCCGCCACGCGCACTTTCCAGGCGTTGCGGCTGGCGGTGAACCGGGAACTGGAAAGCCTGGAGTCGCTGCTCGCGCAGGCGCTGGGAGTGCTGAAGCCGGGCGGCCGCGTGGTGGTTCTGAGTTTCCATTCGCTCGAAGACCGTATGGTGAAGCGAGCCTTTCAAGCGTGGCAACGCCAGGGGCGGGCGCAAATCCTGACGCGCAAGGTCGTGCGGCCGAGTGAAGAGGAAGTGCGAGCCAATCCGCGCTCGCGCAGTGCCAAGCTGCGGGCCGCGGAAAGGACCGCAGGGTAGATGTTGGGGGCCAGGAAAAACCCAGCAGCAGCGACAGGGAGAGCAGCGAACGGCCCTCGAAATCGATAACCAGCAGAAAGGAGGGAAGGGGGAAAGGTAGGGAATGAGGTTTGAGTTGCCCCAGTCCCTAACACCGAGCCCCCAGTCCCTGGAACATGGCGACGGCGGCAGTTACGTTCCCGAAACCGAGGCGGCGTCCGGCAAACCCACTGGCGGGGGGCCGGGCGAGTTTTCCGGAAATCCATTTTATCAAGCACATTGACAACTCCCGTCTGGTGCGGCAGGTAGGTCTGGAGAAGTGCTGTGAATGTTTCAGTCTGCTCGGATTGGGCATTCTGGTTTTTCTTTCTGTCTTGCTTTTCTCGTGGCAGCATTTGCAGTGCGTGCGGGCCGGTTACGAGATTGAAGAGCTCAAGGCGCAGTGCGCCGCACAGCAGGAATGGAACCATCAACTGCGGCTGGAACAGGCCGCGCTGGCCGATCCACAAAGGATCGACACGCTGGCGCGGAAGGATCTCGGGATGGTCTCGCCCCGTCCGCAACAAGTGATCCAGTGGGGCGGGGCGGACGCGCCGTCACCGCGACTACCGGAGAGCGCGGAGTTTGCGCGCAACTTCGCCGCCGTTGGCGAAGGTAACGCTGGCGAGCCATAGTCTCATGCCACCTCGCATTAGCCAGGCGCGACCGGAGAAAACCGACAGGTCCCGCGCAACGAACCGGGCTCTGTTGCTAGGTGGCATTCTTTTTCTCTGGATGGCCGGTCTGGTCGTTCAGCTCTACCACCTCCAGATCATCGATTACGGGAATTTGCTGGCCCGGGCCAGGCGCCAGCAGCAGCACATGATTGAAGTCGCGCCCAAGCGCGGCGAAATCTTCGACCGCCAGATGAACCCGCTGGCCATGAGCTTGGCGGTGGATTCCGTCTTTGCAGTACCCAGCGAGATTCCTGACCCCAAAATGGTGAGTGACTTGCTAGCCCCGGTGCTGGGCCTGGATGCGAACGACCTGCTGGGCCGGATCACCAACTCCCATGCGTTTTGCTGGGTGAAAAGGAAGACCAGCCCCGAAGAAGCAAACCGCGTCCGCGACCTCAACCTGAAGGGAATTTACTTCCAGCGGGAGAGCAAGCGATTCTTCCCCAAAGGGGATTTGGCCGCCCACATTTTGGGTTACGTGGGTTTGGACGACAAGGGGCTCGCGGGCCTCGAATACGGCATGGATAGCGTCATCCGGGGCCGCCCAGGACGCGTGCTTCTGGCCACGGACGCGCGTCGCCGGTCGTTTCAATCGACCGAGTGGGCGGGGAAGCCGGGTAAGAACCTGGTTCTGACCCTGGATGAGAAGATCCAGTACATTACGGAAAAGGCCTTGGCGGAAGCGGTGCAAAAATGGAAGGCCGCCGGGGGTGTGGCTATCGTTCAGAATCCCAACACGGGCGAAATCCTGGCCATGGCCAGCCAACCCACTTACGACCCCAATGACTTTGCAAAGAGCCCGCCGGAGGCACTGCAGGACCGCGGCCTGTCCTGGGTTTTTGAGCCCGGCTCAACCTTTAAACTCGTGACCGTCTCCGCCGTCCTGGAAGAGAAACTGGCGAACCCGGACGAAGTCGTCAACTGCCAGCAGGGAAGCATCGTGCTTGCCGGGCATGTCATTCACGACCACAAGTCATTCGCCGACCTGACGGTGAGGGATGTGGTGGTGAAGTCCAGCGACGTTGGGGCCATTAAGCTGGGGCTGCGCTTGGGCGCGCAACGGCTTTACAAATATATCCGCAGCTTCGGTTTTGGCGAAAAAACTGAAGTCGAACTCCCTGGAGAGGAGCGGGGGCTACTCAAGCCCCCCAGCCGCTGGTCAGGGATTTCAATTGGCGAAATCTCCATGGGGCAGGAAATTGGCGTGACCCCCATCCAACTCGTCACGACCTACTCCGCAGTCGCCAACGGGGGTGTGTTGTTTGAGCCGCGCCTGATTCACGACCTCTTTCTCGGGCAGGCACATGACGCCATGCCTCCTGTTCCCGGTCACCGGGTGATCAGCGAGCGGACGGCAGGTCTCATGAAGGAAATTCTTTCGGCCGTGGTGGAGAGAGGAACCGGCCAGGCTGCGCAACTCGCAGGCTACTCATCCGCCGGGAAGACCGGCACGGCGCAGAAAATCGATCCTTCCGGCGCTTATTCAAAATCGCACTATGTAGCGTCTTTTGTCGGGTTTGCTCCCGTAGGAAAACCGGCGGTAACCATTCTGGTGACTATCGACTCACCGGTGGGAGCAATTTACGGGGCCGAAGTGGCAGCCCCGGTGTTCAAGTCCATCGCAGAGCAGACTCTGGGTTATTTGAACGTTCCGCAAGACACCCCCTCCCGATGGCCTCAGCTTGCCTCCTCAATCTCCCCAGGGATTCCGGGCCAGAAACTCGGAGACCTTGTGGGACACCTTCCTAAGGGCTCTGAGCATCTCCAGGCTGCCGCTTCCCCCGTTCGACCCGCTTCCTTCTCAAGGATTGAGCAGACGCGAGTTTCAACGGACCGTGAGCCGGAGGCAGCTACGACGCCCGGTACCGTTGTCATGGATAATGGTCCTCGGGTGACCATCCCGGACTTCTCAGGTTTGGCGGCGCGGAGCGTTGCCCAAGAGTGTCAAAGGCTTGGTCTGGAACTTAGCCTTTTGGGCAGCGGATTGGCCGTCGAGCAGAATCTCCCAGCGCATGCGCAAGTGCCACTGGGAACGCGACTGGTGGTAAGGCTATCAAGATTCTCGCAGTGATATAATGCGAGTGAGAAATGAAACTGAACGAGTTGCTGCGAGGACTGGACGGCCTCGAAACGGGACCAGATGTCGGGGCCGAGGTCGCGTCTTTAGCTTACGATTCGCGTCGAGTCCAGCGGGGAAGCCTTTTCTTCGCTATTCAAGGTGAGAAAGCGGACGGGCATGCGTTTATCCCTCAAGCCCTCGAGCGGGGCGCACTAGCCGTCGTCAGTGAGCGCCTACCGCCCAGCGATCTGGCATCGCGCTGGGTGCGAGTCCCCCAGATTCGCCGGGCGCTCTCCACGGCCGGACGCGTTTTCTTCGGCCAACCTGATTTACGCCTGAAGCTAATAGGAATCACCGGGACGAACGGAAAGACTACGACAGCCTTTCTGGTGGACAGTATTTTGCGCGCCGCAGGAATCCGCGTCGGCCTCTTCGGAACTATCGAGTACCGAGTTGGTGACCACGCCCTACCGGCGCTCAACACGACTCCGGAGTCGCTTGATTTGTGGTCTTACTTCGCTCAGACCGTCGATGCGGGTGGCACGGCGGTGGTGATGGAAGTCTCCTCGCATGCCCTGGCGCAAGAACGGGTCTGGGGCTTCCCTTATTCGGTCGCTGTTTTCACCAATTTGACCCGCGACCATTTGGATTACCACAAAGACTTCGAGCACTATTATGAAGCAAAGCGTCGTCTCTTTGAGGGGCTTGGAACACCTCCGCCGCAATGGGCGGTCATTAATTTGGATGACCCTTGGGGCAGGAAACTTCTGGACGTGCCCTGCCCCCATCGGTTGACCTACGGCATGAACTCTAACGCCCAGGTCAAGGTGAAGCATCTCGACCGCCGACACAATGGCCTGGAGGGCACGATAGTAACGCCGGCAGGCAAGGTGCAGCTTGCCTCGTCGCTTGTGGGTCGGGCTAACCTGGCGAACATTCTGGCAGCGACCGCAGCCTCCATCGCCTATGGCATCCCGCTCGAAAAAATCGAAGAGGGGCTTAAAGATCTGAAAGCGGTCCCGGGCCGCTTCGAGCGAATCGACGAAGGCCAGCCGTTCCTGGTAGTAGTGGATTACGCGCACACCGACGACGCTTTGCGCAATGTCCTGAGCACGGCGCGCGAACTCACGCGCAACAGGCTGATCGTGGTTTTCGGCTGCGGTGGCGAACGCGATCGCGCGAAGCGGCCTTTGATGGGCGAAGCTGCCGGGTCCTTGAGCGATCTTGCCGTACTTACCTCGGATAATCCGCGCGGTGAAGACCCGCTGCTCATCATGAGCGACGCGCTGGTGGGCCTGCAGAAGGCCGGGAAACCCTATTGGGCAGAAGTGGACCGCGAAACCGCAATCCGAAAGGCGGTTGAGGAAGCGCGCGAAGGGGATGTGGTAGTTTTAGCTGGAAAGGGGCATGAGACTTACCAGATACTGAAGGACCGGACGATTCCTCTCGACGATCGTGAAGTTGCCCGGAAGATATTATGTGAAATGGGCTATCGCCCAGGCGCCTGAAATGAAGTATGTCATTCCGATCCCGCAGTTGCGGGAGAGGAATCACGCCCTGGTCTGTGGAGGAGGGAATCAGAGCGAGATTCCTCTCCCGCAACTGCGGGATCGGAATGACATAGAGCCTGCGGGGAAAGGTCATTTAATTCGACAGGGCAGAATGGCCCAGGGCCTCAAGAACTCATGGAACTACGATTGGGTCGCATAGCGACACTGCTTAATACCCGATGCGGTACACGGGAACGGGTGGTGGCTGGATACTCGATTGATTCCCGGTCAATCAGGCCGGGGCAACTCTTCTTCGCGATGCGCGGGCCTCGATTCGACGGACATCAATTCATTGCTCAGGCCATCGAGCGTGGGGCTGCTGGCGCTGTGGTGGAGCAGGCTTTTTTTGACCAAGCGCCGCCAGGGCTCACGCCAATTCTCCTTCCAGTACAGAGTCCGCTGGAGGCGCTCCAGCATCTGGGACGGCGCGTACGCCGCAAGTGGGGACGTCCACTCGTAGCCGTAACAGGCAGCACGGGAAAGAGCACCACCAAGGAGATGATCGCCGCTTTGCTGGGCCCTCGGTTTTCCGTGCATAAGTCTGCCGGAAATCTAAATAACCGCTACGGCCTGCCCTTAACTCTGTTGGGACTCGAGCCGGAGCACGAAATTGCGGTGGTGGAGCTTGCCATGTCCGCCCCCGGCGAGATTGCGCATTTGGCTCTGATCGCTGAGCCGGAGACCGGCGTGGTGACGAACGTTGCCCCGGTACACTTGGAGTTCTTTGATTCCGTGGAGTCCATCGCCAAGGCGAAGCGGGAGCTCGTCGACAACCTCTCTTCGCGCGGTGGACCGCCCACCGCAGTCTTGAACTATGATGATCCCCGCGTCCAAAGATTTGCGGAGGGATTTGAGGGGAAGGTTGTTACATTTGGGTTTGGGCGAGGTGCAGATTTTCAAGCACGGCGGGTGAAGCGCGGAGAAGGGATCGGAAGCGAATTCCAAGTCATTGGACCGAACCTGGATGCCGATTTTCTTCTTCCCCTTCCCGGCCGCCACAACGTCCAGAACGCGCTTGCCGCTATCGCCGTTGCATCCAGTTTCGATGTTCCCCCCCTGGAAATGCAGCGAGGTCTTGCGGAATTCCAGAATATGCCTCAAAGGGGGGAGAGCCTTACACTGCCGGGACCTGTGACGATCATCGACGATTGCTATAACTCCAACCCGCAAGCCATGGAGTGCATGCTGGAAACGCTTCGGACATGGCCTGGTGCTCGCCGGCGCATTGTGGTGGCCGGCGAAATGCTCGAATTGGGGCCGCAGTCCCCGCAGTTGCACAAAGAGACTGGCCGCAAGTGCGCCGAGAACAATCTTTCCTGGCTCATCGCGGTTCAAGGCGATGCGAGATTTTTCGTCGAAGGCGCGGTGGCCGCGGGTTTGCCGCTCCAACAGACCCGCTTCTTCCCCGACGCGCGGGGGGCGGGAGAATTTTGCCGTTCGCTGCTCGAACCCGGAGACGTGGTTCTGGTGAAAGGGTCGCGCGGGGTTCACTTGGAGACCGTAACCGAGATGCTTCGGTGCGAACTTGTGGCCAAGGCTGTGTTCGCATCAAAACAGAATTCGGAGTCCGTAGCCTGAGTGGAAATGCATGGTCTATTTTCTTTACCTCAAGTTCCATAACCAGTTTCACCTCCTCAATCTCTTCCGCTACATCACTTTCCGAACCGCTTACGCGAGCCTGACCGCGCTGTTGCTCTCCTTGGTCGTTGGTCACTGGCTTATACGGGTGCTCAAGGAGTTCCAGATCGGCCAGTACGTCCGGGAAGACGGGCCGAAGTCCCACCTGTTGAAGGCGGGCACTCCGACCATGGGCGGCGTGCTCATCAATCTCTGCATTTTCGTTCCGACCCTGCTCTGGTCCGACCTCGGAAATGTTTTTGTTTGGCTGGTTCTAGGGGTCACAGCGGCTTTTGCAGGGATTGGATTTTGGGACGACTACCAAAAGGTCCGGCAGCGGAAGAATCTGGGCTTGACTGGGCGGACCAAGTTCATGCTTCAGATTCTGGTCAGCTTCGTCTTTGGTGTTGTGCTGGTTTTCTTTTCGGCGCGGGGTCTTTACTCGACCACCTTGACGTTCCCTTTCTTCAAGCGCTTCCGGCCTGATTTTTTGATCCACGGTTTTCTTTCCCGAGTATGGACTTACCCTTTCGCCTTTTTGCCTTTCCTGCTCTTTGTAGTCCTGATTCTCGTGGGCTGCTCGAACGCGGTCAACCTTACCGACGGATTGGATGGGTTGGCCATCGGTTGTGTCGTCGTTGCCGCCTCAGCATTGACGGTCCTGACCTATGTCACCGGCCATGCAGTTCTCTCCGAGTATCTGGACTTGGCGCACCTGCCGCGCGTGGGTGAGCTGACCATCTTTTGCGGATCGATGGTGGGGTCCAGTCTCGGATTCCTCTGGTACAACGCTTATCCGGCAGAGATCTTCATGGGCGACGTCGGTTCGCTGGCACTCGGCGGCGCGATCGCAGCGGTTGCGGTGATCATCAAACAGGAGCTCCTATTACCGTTTATTGGCGGCGTCTTCGTGATCGAGGCGACTTCCGTGATTATCCAGGTGGTGTCGTTCAAGCTCAGGGACAAGCGGGTGTTCAGAATGGCCCCGATTCATCACCACTTTGAATTGGAGGGGTGGAAGGAGTCCAAGGTCATTGCGCGCTTCTGGATCGCGGCGCTGGTTTTTGCACTCTTGGCGCTTTCGACGCTAAAGCTGAGATAACGCTATTTTCATGGGAAGACCGAAATCATTTCGCAACCCGCAGCGCGTAAGCTTGACCCTCAACCGAGAGACGCTCGCGATGGTCCGGCGGCTGGCCCGCCAGGCAAGGAGGTCTCTTTCGGAGGTCATCTCTGAGATTCTGGACTCACACTTTCGCAAGAATGGCCGGTCGCTGCCCCGGGGGATCGCATGAATGATGTACGCGGGAAGCGCGTGCTCGTTGTCGGCCTGGGGAGGAGCGGGCACGCGGTAGCACTCTGCCTGCAACGGCATGGCGCGGTCGTGACGGTGACCGATAGCAAACCTCCTGCTGCGTTCGCACCCCTCCTGCCGGAACTTCTGGCACAAAAGATTGGTGTGCAGCTTGGGTCGCAGCGTGCCGAAGTCTTTCTCGCTCACGATCTCGTGGTTGTCAGCCCCGGGGTGCCGTGGGACTTGCCTCAACTGCAGGCAACTCGCGCCCGCGGCATTCCTGTTGTCCCTGAGATTGAAGTTGCGAGCTGGTACTTGAGCGATCCCATTGTGGGCGTTACCGGTTCTAACGGCAAGACCACCACTACAACTCTTCTGGGTAAAATGCTCGAGGCATCCGGCTTCCCGACTTTTGTCGGCGGGAATATTGGTGTTCCTCTGAGTTCCGCAGTGGATCGGGTCACAACGGGTTCGATCATAGTCACCGAGTTGAGTAGTTTTCAGTTGGAAGCCATTCGCGATTTTCGTCCCCACGTGGCTGTCTTGCTGAACATTTCACCGAACCACCTGGACCGCCACCCTTCCTTCGAGGCCTATGCCCAGGCAAAAAGG
>JBEKVC010000036.1:0-19137 GCA_049514395.1 Terriglobia bacterium | reverse complement strand
AGAAGAAGCCCTTCTTCCATTTTCTCCCTGGCACCGTCGCGTTCTCCATTGCCACCGCGGGCTGCAATGTGAACTGCAAGATGTGCCAGAACTGGGATATTTCCCAGGTCCGCCCCGAGCAGGTCCGGTCGAGCTACGCGCCCCCGCAGAGGGTGGCGGAGTTGGCCCAGCAGTATAAGTGCCCAACCATCGCCTACACTTACAGCGAGCCTGTGATATTTTACGAGTACCTGGCCGATTGCGCCGAGGCTAGTCACGGATTGGGCGTCAAGAGCGTGGTGGTCACCGGCGGTTACATCCAACAAGAGCCTCTGCAGAAATTGTGCCGCCAGGTGGACGCCATCAAGGTGGACCTGAAAGCTTATTCAGAAAAGTTCTACAAGGAAGTGGTCAACGCCGAACTGAAACCGGTGCTCGATTGCCTGGTGACCATCCGCAAGCACGGGGTATGGAATGAGATCGTTTACCTTGTGATCCCCACTTTGAACGACAGCGACGCGGAGTTCAAAGGCCTCGCCAAGTGGGTCAAGTCCGAATTGGGACCGGACGTTCCGCTCCACTTCTCGCGCTTCCATCCCGAATACCTTCTGAAGAACCTTCCTCCCACGCCCGTCGAGACGCTCGAGCGCGCCAAGGCCGTCGCCGACGCCGAGGGTCTTCACTACGTGTACATCGGCAATGTGCCGGGCCACCCCGCCGAGAATACCTATTGCCCCAAATGCCGGAAGATTGTTGTGGAACGCACAGGCTATACCGTCGGCACGGTGCACATCCACAACAACAAATGCCAATACTGCCAGCAGACCATCCCCGGCGTGTGGCGAGCGTAAGCGGGTTGAAAGAGGACGCTCCAGGCTCCCGGCATTCCTCGGCACTGTCGCTGCAGTCGACACCCTCCTTTCTCTCGTACTCTCCCCCCTCCCCTTTGGGGGGCGAGCGTGGTAGAAACGGAATCAATTCTCCCCTCTCCCCCTTGGGGGAGAGGGGCCGGGGGTGAGGGGGTCGACTCAACATCTTCACTGTCAAATACTACGTGGGACAGGACACTAGATTACTGATTCACGCGCATCGCTGCATGCGCGACACTTACAAGGAGGGCGAATGGAGAACTTTGAATTCTTTAATCCGGTGAAGATTCTCTTCGGAAAGGGCCAGATCGCGAAGCTTCGCGGCGCGGTCCCTGCGGGCGCGCGTTTGCTCGTGACCTACGGTAGTGGCAGCATCAAAAGGAACGGTGTCTATGACCAGGTGATGGCCAATCTGCAAGGGCACACTGTGAGCGAGTTCAGTGGCATCGAGCCCAACCCCGCCTATGAAACACTCATGAAGGCCGTCGAAGTGGTGAAGCGCGAAAGAATCGATTTCCTGCTCGCGGTGGGTGGCGGTTCGGTCTTGGACGGCACGAAATTCATTGCCGCGGCAGCAAGATTTGAAGGTGAGCCTTGGGATATTCTGGCCAAGCATGCGCCCGTGAGCGCCGCCGTTCCGCTCGGTGCGGTGTTGACGCTTCCGGCTACCGGCTCGGAGATGAACTTTTTTGCTGTCATCTCGCGGGCGGGCACGCACGAAAAATTTCCCTTCTCCAGCCCACTCATCTTCCCGAAATTCTCCATCATCGACCCCCAAGTGACCTTCACGCTGCCTGCGCGCCAGGTGGGTAACGGCATCGTGGATGCGTTTGCGCACGTACTCGAGCAGTATTTGACCTACCCGGCGAACGCCCCACTCCAGGACCGATTTGCAGAATCGATCTTGCTCACCCTGATCGAGGAAGGGCCTAAGACGCTTGCCCACCCGGCCGACTATAACTCTCGCGCCAATTTGTGTTGGTGTGCGACTATGGCACTCAATGGACTCATTGGTCTCGGCGTCCCGCAGGACTGGACGACCCACATGATCGGCCACGAGCTCACGGCACTGCGTGGTTTGGATCACGCTCAAACACTGGCTGTCGTCTTTCCCGCAGTCCTGGCAGAGCGAAAGCAAGCCAAACGCGCCAAACTCCTGCAATATGCCGAACGCGTCTGGGGCATTCACACAGGCGCCGAGGATGAAAAGATCGACCAGGCGATCGAGAACACTCGCGCATTCTTCGAGTCTGTGGGCGTGAAGACTCGTTTGAAGGACTACGGTGTGGCCCCGGAGGTCGTCCAATTAGTTTCCAAGCGCCTCGCAGCTCGCGGTTGGACGACTCTCGGAGAACGCCAAGACATCGGTCCGAAGGAAGTGGAAGCAATCCTGTCACACAGTTTGTAGTCCGTTGCAGGCGGCAACTGACCCGGTCTAGCCTGACCTCGACGTCACTGTCGAAGAAGGGCGGCATCAACTGCAGACCCTGGCCTCGACCGAAATGAAGGTGGAGGAGGGAGGCACTGGCCTGCCAATAGCCAACTGCGCTGCTCAGCGTGACATGCGTTCACTCGTCTCCCATGCTGTCATTCTGAGTGCGGCGGAGCGGAGCGAAGAATCTCGCTCTGGACTTTTCCGCCGACGAACAGCAAGGGTAGGCGAGCGGTGCGTGCGCTTCGCGTTTCAGTTGAAGCCGTGAAGTGAGGACGGTTGAGAAGGCCAAGGGCTTGCGTGTGACAGAGAATGAACTGCTCCCCGTCCGACATGCCGCGAAGCCTCGGGCGGGGTTATTTGTCTTGGTGAGGAAACGCCGCGAGGTTCCTGCTTGCCGTGTGTAACCGAATTGGTTACAATTGTATCCAATATGAGTACAGCGCCGACCAGTTCGAGTCTGTCTGCTGCACTATTCGGCCAGACGCGCCGCGCCATCTTGGCCCTGCTTTATGGCCATCCTGACGAAGCCTATTATCTGCGTCAACTGGCCCGGTCAGGCGGGCTCGGCCTGGGAGCAGTGCAGCGGGAAGTCAAGCGGCTTACAGAGGCGGGAATTCTCCGACGCACAGTCCGAGGGCACCAGGTCTATTACCAAGCCGATCCGGAGTGTCCAGTTTTCGCCGACCTGAAAGGCTTGGTAGTCAAGACCGCTGGCGCTGTCGATGTCCTGCGCGATGCGCTGGCACCCTTGACCGGTCAGATCAAGGTGGCATTTATCTATGGCTCTGTGGCCAGATTCCACCAGAGAAGCGCCAGTGATGTGGATTTGCTCGTGATAGGTGACGTGAGCTTCGGTGATGTCGTTTCGGCGTTGGCAACCGCCCAGAAACCCCTCGGCCGAGAGATTAATCCTACGGTTTATTCGCCGGCCGAATTCAGATCAAAGCTGAGGGCACATCATCACTTTCTGTCAAGTGTGTTGAGAAATGAAAAAGTCTTTGTAATTGGCGATGAGCATGGGCTTGCGGGACTGGATCCAATACGGTTGGCTGACCGACCACAGAAGTAGCCGCGAGGAAATCGAAAACCTCTTGGGCGTTGTGGACCGCGACCTTAAGGAGTGCCAGGCCAAAGGGTTGGGCGCGGATTGGCGCTTCGCCATTGCCTACAATGCTGCGCTGCAAGCGGCGACCGCCGCACTTGCTGCCGCGGGTTATCGCGCCACCCGTGACTCACACCATTACCGGGCCTTTCAGTCGCTCGAATATACAATCAGGGCCAAACCGAAACTGATCCAACGCTTGGACGCTTTTCGGAAGAAAAGGAATCTTTCAAGCTACGAAATGGGTGGGACTGTTTCCGACGGGGAAGCCAAAGAAATGGCCGCGCTGGCCACGGAGTTGCGTGCTGAGGTAAAACGCTGGATTCGGGCCGAACATCCAGAACTGTCGTAGAGAATTCCGCGAAGCACCTGGAGCAAAAGCCGAATTTGCCGCGCGTTCTGATTGAGGAGTGGCTACCGGCGGCGGCGATTGGTGTGGAGTGCGTCCCACGAGGGGCTACACCGCAGGCCGCAAGTCTGCCGTCACAGGCAACTGGAACAGGTCACTGCGCAGAAGCCGGGTGGAAAGAAACATTACTTCGAGATTCTCGATCTCGCCGGTGGAGGGGTTCAGCCGGGCCACCACATCGTCGCCCAGCTCCTCAGATTCCTGCTGCGCGTAAGGCGGACATCTATCGATATGCAAGATGTCGGCCTCACGGTCGTATTTGAAGGTCAATTTCGCTTCCATTCTGCGACTCCTTCGGCAAGTTTCCTTGCTAGGTAGGCTGCGCTCAAGGTTCTAGCCAAACGGATTTTGAGATTCTCCGCCCTCGTGAGGCAGTCGAGGGTCGAGAGTCGAAAGTCGAAAAGGTCGATACCGCTAGAATGTGTGCGACAACCTGCACAGCGCGGCCGTTGGCCGCAACCAAGAGCAGATTCTTTGCTACGCTGCACTCAGAATGACATGTCATGCTGAGCCCGCCTTGCGGGAGAAGGATCTGCTTTTCTTGGCGCGGCGCGACGAAGTTGGCGCCTAGTGCCACAACGCGGCTTGGTGGCCGCAACCAAAACGAGACTCTCTGTGTCCTGCGTGCCTCTCAAGCTTCAACACAGAGCACACGGAGCGTCTCAGTGACCTCTGTGTTGGGGCTCTTCTGGCCACGGAGGACACGGAGCCCCGAACCGGATGGCGCAGGGCGGAGGCGCTAACGACACGAGGGGAAATCTTCGCGGCGCGATGAAGTTGGCGACTAGTGCCACAGGGTTTGGCCGTAAGGTTCTAACAAAAGGCAATCCCAGAGGACAGTTCAGGTGTAAACTAGGAAATTGCCTGCCCGTGATTCCTCGCCAAAGGTCCAGACATGAAGGTACAACTGACTCTACTGCTATTTGCCCTGCTTGTCCCCATTGCATTGTTGGTGTTCAGCCTTAAGAATCTTGGCTCGAGCGAGGAGCATAAGATCAGGCCTGCCTATGTGGCAGGAGCTTTCTACCCCGCAGACGCCAACGAACTGGGAAAGATGATCGACGGATTTCTGGCGCATGCGTCGGCTGAGAAGCTGGAAGGCAGCTTAGTCGCGCTGATCTGTCCTCACGCGGGCTACGAATTCTCCGGCGGGGTGGCAGCTTACTCTTATATCCAGCTCAAAGGCAGGCGCTACGACCGCGTCGTGGTGATTGCTCCCTCGCATTACGAGGCGTTTCCCTTTTCCTCCATTTATGACGGAGAGGCTTATCAGACGCCCTTCGGCGCCGTTCCCGTGGACAAAGACTTTGCCGCCCAGCTCGCCAAACTGAGCTCGACAATCAAGATCTCGGGACGTGGACACGGCGTAGTCGAAGGGCATGGTGAGCACGCGCTGGAAGATCAACTGCCGTTCCTGCAGCGCGTGCTGGGGCAGTTCAAGCTGGTGCCTATCGTCATGGGAGAGCAGAGTTATGACCTTTGCCGCGCGCTGGGAATCGCTCTCGCAAAGGCAGTGCAAGGCACAAACACGCTCATTCTGGTCAGCTCCGACCTTTCCCATTACCACCCCTACGACGAAGCGGTGCGTATTGACCACCAGACGCTGAAGGGGATTGAGGAGTGGGACTACCTCAGCCTTTCACAGAATTTCGAGCGCCGCACCTGGGAGGCCTGCGGAGGCGGGCCCATCGTCGCCGCCATGATTGCAGCGGAGCGCCTGGGCGCACATCGCGCGCAGATCCTCAAGTATGCAAATTCAGGAGACGTCACAGGAGATAAGAGCCGCGTGGTCGGCTATGGGGCGGTGGCACTGGTGGCTGAAAAAGAAAACAAGAAGCACGGGCGCAAAAGCGCTGAATTCTCTCTAACTCCCGCTGAGAAGCAGGAGCTTCTGAAGATCGCGCGAACCTCTGTTGAAACTGCGGTTCGAGAAAAGAAGCTCTACTCGCCGCCCGCGGATGAGCCTGAAGCCCTCCGGAACGCCCGCGGCGCTTTCGTGACCTTGAAGGAGCATGGAGATTTGCGCGGCTGCATTGGCTATATGTCGCCTGTAAAACCGCTCGCCGAAACGGTCCGGGATGTGGCCGCCTACGCCGCGCTCGAAGACCGGCGCTTCCGCCCGGTCAGCGAGAGCGAGTTGGGGATTCTGGAATACGAGATTTCAGTGCTTTCACCACTGCGCAAAGTTGAGGACATCAACCAGATCCATGTGGGCCAGCACGGACTGCTCATCCGCAAGGGGGACTATGAAGGCGTTCTGCTACCTCAGGTGCCTACGGAAGAAGGTTGGGACAGGGACACTTTCCTTAAACAGGTGTGCGTGAAAGCGGGCCTTCCTGAGCAAGCTTGGAAGGACGAGGATGCCGACCTGTTCATGTTTTCCGCCCTGGTCTTCGCAGAGCCGACCGCTCCAAAGGCACCTACGTTCGACGAAGCCTCGCCTCAAAAGCCGCCAGGGCTGCCAGTGCCGCCGGCGCCAAGTTCACCACGGCCATGAGCATGGCGGTTCGCAGGAAGCCATAGACCGGGAGCAGGTAGGCGCTCAGCGCCACTGCTCCCAGGCACGCCCCGAGCAGGTCAAGGGCATAAAGCATCCCAGGGTTGCGATTTGAATTGTCCGAACGCGCGAAGTAAATGCGGCTGGCCAGCGGGAACTGATATCCGCCCATCAACCCCGCGATCAGAGCCAGCACCGGGAAGACCATCTGGCTGATGGTGAGAAGCGCGGCCAGACTTCTGACGCCCTCGAGCAAGACAAATAATGCGTAGAGGAGAAGAGGCGCCAGAGCCGCCAGCAGTTGCAGGAGCGCGAGTCTGAGGAATTCAAACTGAAACGCTCTCCTCATTTCCGCAGACATCTTTGGGTCGAGCGACGCAGGCACAGGCTTACACTGAGCCGGAAGCGCCCGCACTTTGTTCAAGGCCAGCCACGCCCCTGCCGCCATCCCCACCATGAAAACGGCTACCAGGATAGACAGTTGTTGGTAAACGTATCCGTAAAGGGCCTGGAACCCGAGCAAAAGCAGTACTTCAAGACCCAGCAGCGTGAATCCCATGGCGGCAACACAAAGGCCCAGCGTGGCGTTGTGGCGGGACATCTCCTCCGCAGGCCGCGCAACTCTAGTGCGCTCATACACCGCCGCAAGCAGCGCCAGACCCAACAAGCCGAGGGCCACGGCGCCGGCTACCGCACCGAATCTCAGCCGCGCCAGGGATTCCAGTAACTCGCGCCAGTGGGAGTGAAATCGCGAGCTCCAGAGGACAACGTCAAAATAGTAAGCGATGGGGGTGAAATCCCGGTTGATTGGCGTCGCGGGCTGCGGCTCAATTTGCAGTTGGAGATCGAGCATGCGGTCCGGCGACATGCGGAAGGGGAGGTAATACTCGCGCACATACTGGGTGCGGATGCGGCGCT
This sequence comes from Terriglobia bacterium, assembly GCA_049514395.1. Classification (GTDB taxonomy): domain Bacteria; phylum Acidobacteriota; class Terriglobia; order UBA7540; family UBA7540; genus CAVROP01. The sequence goes on along the minus strand of JBEKVC010000036.1, from coordinate 11,928 downwards.
CGCGAAGCCGGGTCATGAGTTCGGAGGGATCGAGAGTGAGCGAGCCGGGCTGATTCGCAGCAAGAAAGTGCACCGTCTCGCCCGGGATGGCGACCACTTGAGGGAACACTACGCGCAGCGTCTTTTGCAAACATCTCAAGAGGTCGGCCAGTTCCTGGCTGATGTAGTTCTCCGACGCTGTCACCTGGAAAGACAGGACTCCGCCGGGGTTGAGCTTCTCCGCCGCCTCGATGAAAAACTCCTGGGTATAAAAGCGGTTCAACTGCGCGGTAAAGGGGTCGGGCAGGTTAATGATGATGACATCGAACCTCGAGTTGGTGGTTTTGAGGAACAACCGCCCATCCATGGGGTGGATGCGTACACGTGGATCGCTCCGCACGCGATTCCAAGCTTGCGCAAAGTGGCGCTCTGCGACACCGAGTATGGCCGGGTCCAGTTCGACGTACTCGAGGCGCCCAAGGCTGGAGTATTGGAGGGCTTGGGCGACGCTGCCGTTGATGCCACCGCCGATGAGCAGCACGGATCGAGGCGCGGTGTGTTCCAGAAGCGCGAAGTGTACGGACTCCTCTGCGGCCGAAGGGTCAGGCACGGTCAAAACCCTCAGCCCGTTTTCGAAAAGGCTGCGGCTTTCGCTCGTCGCCACCAACGCCAGATGGCCATAAACGGAATTCCGTGACTCCACGAGGCTAAAACCATGCCACAGCAGCGCGAGCGACTTCGCCTCAAGCAAGCGGGCGGCGCGCGGAATCGGAAGCGCAGCAATTAAAATCAGCGCCAGCAGGACACGGCGGTAAGAAGGCGTGCGGACTCCCACCCATGCCGCCGCCAGCAAGTTAAGCAGCGCCACGAAGAGGGCAATTTCGAAGGAGGTGCAATACCGGATCAAGACGAGGCTTGCCAGTACGCCTCCCAGGCCCGAACCCGCAGCTTCCAGCAGGTAAACAGAGCTTGCCGCAGACGCAGTCGAGGTTCGCGCTTCGTCGGCGCACAGCCTGCTGCCCGCCGCGAATAGACCGCCCGACAGCAGGCAAAAGACGCTGAGTGTGACGAAGGAGGTGAGGAACATCGGAGCCGGGCCAAGGATTTCTCCTGGGACTGATTGAAGAACCGGTCTGCTGGCGCGTACGGCTAGAATGGTCAGCGGGAAAACCGCAGCAATGAGGGTTTCGAGACAGGCCATCAGTTTCCGGGAATCGCGCAAACGCGCGGAAACCTGACCTGACACGCTGGAGCCAATGGCAGTCCAAAGCAGCCAGGCAGCCAACATGATGCCGAGCGAAATCTCGTTGCCGTAAAAGACCACGATCAGTTCGCGCATCAGGACAATCTGGGCTATTACGGAGGTAAAGCCGATAAGGGACAAAATGCACTGAAGTCGCGCGGAGACCTTGATGGCCGCTCCCTGACCGGGCTGAAATGTGGTTTGGTCACTCACCATTTTCCGCTAAGGCAATACTACTGCCAAAGCCGCCACCGGCGCAAAGAGGAGGAACGCAATAACGAAGACCCCAGTCATGTCATGCCGAGGAGTCCCGCGCATGCCCCAGGCATGTCATCCTGAGGAGTCCGCCATTCTTATTGGCGGACGACGAAGGATCTCCGCAGTTCGCAAGGAGGTTTGGCTGGCCGTTCAAAGAAACTGCGGGGATTCTTCGGCCCCAAAGAACCGGGGTCTCAGAATGACATCGGGCTCGCCCCAAGCTTGTCATCCTGTGAGCATTTGACTTCACCAGGGCGCTCGGCTAACCTGAAATGGCGCGGTTAATCCATCCAGCGTGGGACATGTTGCTGGAACACAAGATCGTGACCTAAGGGTGAAATAGCAACAGTGAGAAGAGTATATCTAGACAACAACGCGACGACGCCGCTGGCGCCGGAAGTGTTTGAGGCGATGAAGCCTTACCTGCTCGAGGACTTCGGCAACGCCTCTTCGATCCATTGGTACGGCCAGCGGGCAAAGAACGCGGTTGAGAAGGCTCGCCAGCAGGTTGCCAAGCTGCTCAATGCCCGGCCCAGCGAGGTGATCTTCACGAGCGGGGGCACAGAATCGGATAACGCTGCGATCTTTGGGATTGTCCAGGCAGCCCGCCTGGCGGCCCCACACATCATCACCACGGGCATCGAACACCACGCCGTGCTTAACACGGCGCAGGCTCTTGAAAAACGTGGCGTCAGTGTGACCTATGTGGGCGTGGGCGCAAGCGGGGTGGTTGATCCGGAGGAGGTGAAGCGCGCCGTTCGTCCTGAGACCGTGCTGATTTCCATCATGCATGCCAACAACGAAATCGGCACCATCCAATCCCTGGAGGAAATCGGGGGCATCGCCCGCGAGCACGATGTCTACTTCCATACCGATGCTGTTCAGTCGGTGGGCAAGATTCCCGTGGACGTCGAGAAGCTCGGCGTGGACCTGCTTTCTCTCTCCGCGCACAAGTTCAACGGGCCGAAGGGAGTGGGCGCGATGTATATCCGCAAAGGCACAATCCTGAAGCCGCTGCTTTACGGAGGCCATCACGAACGCGACCGCCGTCCGGGCACCGAAAACGTGCCGGGGATTGTGGGGCTGGGAATGGCGGCGGAACTCGCCCTGGCTCACCTCGAGGAGGCCGTGCAGCGGGTGGCGGGCCTGCGCGATCGATTGGAGCGCGGAATCCTGGAGCGGGTTCCTCAAGTCAGCGTGAACGGAGACCCAGGGCGGCGCCTCCCCACCACCAGCAACCTCTGTTTCGATTATGTCGAGGGCGAAGGCTTCGTCATCGCCATGGACCTGAGGGGCATCGCCTGCTCGACGGGGGCGGCGTGTTCGTCCGGTTCGGTCGAGCCTTCGCACGTCCTCTCCGCCATCGGCCTTACGCCGGAGCAGGCGAGATCGAGCATCCGCTTGAGCCTGGGCCGTTACAACACCGCCGAAGATATCGATGCCACGCTCGAAACCCTCCCCGCCGTGGTCGAACGACTCCGTTCCGTGTCACCACGCTGGGGGCTAGGGACTCGGGGCTAGGGACTCGGGGTTAGGGACTAGGGCGATTTTGGATTTTAGATTTTGGATTTTGGATTAGGGTTTCGACTTTCCATTTTCGAGTTTCGAACTTCGAGTTTCCAGTTTTCAATTTCCATTTTCAAGTCCCTATTTTCCAATTTCTATTTTCGAGTTTCGATTTTCCCGTGATGACTATTGCTGTAGCGATGAGCGGAGGCGTGGACAGTTCCACTGCGGCCGCCTTGCTCGTCGAAAACAATTCGGATTCCAAGCCCCGCGCAGGGTCCGCTCGCCACGCCTCGGTGATTGGGCTGACGATGCAGTTGTGGAACCAGCGCCGTTTGCCGCGCTTGCAGGCCCCGGGGGACAGCATCAACGCGCCAAGCCACGCCAGCGGCCGCTGCTGTTCACTTGATGATGTTTATGATGCCCGAGCCGTGGCGAGTTTCCTGGGTATCCCCTACTACGTGATTAACCTCGAACAGGAGTTCGAGGCGACGGTGGTCCGGCCATTTGTGGCGCGCTACCTGGCAGGGCAAACACCCATTCCATGTAGCCTCTGCAACACGGAAATCAAATTCCAGCGCTTTATCGCCCTGGCTCGCCAGATCGGCGCTGAGCGCGTCGCCACGGGGCATTACGCTCGCATCCGGCGCGATGAAAGGACGGGGCGTTCTCAACTTCTTCGCGGGGTGGACCGAAGCAAGGACCAGGCCTACTTCCTCTTTGGCCTCACGCAAGAGCAACTCGCGCGCGCCATTTTCCCGCTGGGAGAACTGAGCAAGGAGCAGGTACGCTCCATTGCCCGCGCTAAGCAGCTCCCCGTGGCCGAGAAACCTGAAAGCCAGGAGATCTGCTTCGTCCCCTCGGGCAGTTACCGCGACTTTATCGAAGCCTATTTGGAGGAGCAGGGCAAGAAGCCGGAGGCGCACCCGGGTGAGGTCGTCTCAACTGAAGGGCGGGTGCTTGCGGAGCACCAGGGCATTCATAACTTCACCGTGGGCCAAAGGAAAGGCCTGGGAGTTGCCGTGGGCTCGCCACTCTATGTCATCAAGCTCGAGCCTGAGAAGAACCGCGTCATTGTGGGGCCTGAGCAGGAGTTATTCCACCGGAAGTTCGTGGTTCGGGACCTCAATTGGATTCGCCCGATCCGGGATGGCGACGCGGTCGAAGCCCACGTCAAGATTCGCCATAATCACCCGGGCGCGCCTGCCCAAGTCGAATCGCATGGGGCGAGCGAAGCCTTCGTCACCTTCCACCATCCTCAACGTGCCATCACTCCCGGACAGGCGGCAGTTTTCTACGAGGGCGACGAGGTTCTGGGTGGCGGCTGGATTGCCCACGTCATGGGTTAAGTGCTTTCCAGGTCTTGACTCAGTAGCGCTGACCTTTAGGTCAGCATTTTCCTGCTCTCCCACTTGACTCGCTAGCGCTGACCTTTAGGTCAGCATTTTCCTGCTCTCCCACCGTGCTGACCTAAAGGTCAGCGCTACCGTGCTCCCCGTCCCCCGCGCCAGGGGCCGGAAACAGTCTCTTGCCCCGGCACTTAAATGCGCTTCAAGAACCTCCATGTCGCGGGGGCCAGGCGGCGCGCTTTCCGGTTTTGGAGCAGGTCCTCTTTCAAGCGTTGGAGGTCACGGGGCAAGTCGACGTCAAGACAGGCCTCCAGGACTGAACATGAGAGGCCCTGTCGTAACAGGTTCCGAAGTGTATCGCTGAATGCAAAGGCGGTGCTCCAACGAACCCTGCGAAGGATGCTCCGTAATCTCCCGGGATCTGCAGGCCGTCGAAGGGCAATCAGATAATACCCGCCATCGGGGCAGGGGCCCAGCACCGACTCGCATGCACGCAACTCCCCCAGAGCCTGGCGCAGAATGCGCGCCGGAAACAAAGGAGAGTCAGTGCCAATAACCACACAGCTTGGATGGAAACGAAGGAGTCTGCGAAAGGCATTCTCCAGGCGTTCACCCAAGTCTCTTCCTTGTTGGCGAATAACGCTGAATTCGCTGATGACGGCCCCGGCCAGAAGCTGCTCGTAGAGAATGCCTTCAGCGTGGCTGCGCCCAAATGTGATTGGACTTGCCGCCAAAAACAAATAGGGCTGGACCCATCGTCTGAGCCCGGCAACTTTGCGGAGTGTATCTGAAATCAACGCGGCTTGAAAACGAGCGGCGCCTTGCGAGCCGAGCCGGGGGATCAAGCGAGTCTTGGCATGCCCGGCAACCGGGGCGCGCGCGAAAACGGCAATTGCCGGAATCGGCGTCCTTCGCAATCGTGATGTGGATTCGGGTGAGCGCGCGGTCAAGGGACTATGATGGGAAGCGGCGGGGACACGCGACATCACGCGGCCCTGCACCAGTTCACTGCGCGGCAAGCTTACGGAATAACACCCGCAGTCGACACGCCGTCGTCTCGATGAGCAAGCTGCACTTGCCGCGACGGGCACGCGAAGGCGAGCCCGCTAGGTCAAATGAAAAGTTGCTCGTCCTGCGCTGCCTCGCTGACGCGGGTCGTCCGCCGGCGCGAGAACAGGAACTCCAAGCCAGCCCGCATCCCTGCAATGACGGCCGAAACCTCTTGCATGGGCGCCAGCACGCCGCGCTGCACGGCGTCCGAGGTGGTCTCAACCTTTTGAACGAGGTCGGAAACCATCTGGTCCACGCGAATGACCTGCAAGCGTGATTTATCCACGAGTTCGGCTACCAGCGCATCCACATCGGTGGTCCGTTCGCGGAGCATCTTGCTGATATCGGCCAGGTTCGAGGTAATTGTCCGCAAAGGCTCGCGGGCGTTGCTCACAATTTCCGTGACCGACTCGACCAGCGGATCCAACCGTTGCTTGACGTCGGTGCGAACCGCCTCGACTTGGCCGGGAATTTTCCGCACTGCCAGCCAGATCCCGATCATCGCCCCGGCTTGCATCAGGACCGCCAGGGCCACGAGGATTAGCGCGATGGTCAGCCCTGCGTTTTGCTCCATGGTTCGCTCACCAGTCCTTTTGCGACCCAGCCTCTTACTTCGCCTTGGCTTTTTCTTCCTGGTAGGCTTGCTTGCCCGCTTCCAGCGCTGCTGAGAGCAGTTCCTTTTGCTTGGTCACAAGATCCTTGCCTTTATCGACAGCCCCTTCTGCTTGGCGACGCAAGTCTTCCGTCTTGGCCTTTACGTAGTCTCGGCCCTCTTCAGCTTTCCCCGCAATGTACTCCCGAGTCTCCTTCCCCGACCGGGGAGCAAACAGCAGGGCTAGAATCGCACCCATGCCCAAACCCGCAAGAAAGAACCCAAGATTCGATCCGCCATTACCCTCTTCGCTCATAAGCTACCTCCGCCTCACCCTCTCGAAAGCGTGCTTCGCGCGGCTTCTTTGCCGGTCTCAAGTACCTCGGCAAGCCGCTCCTTTTGCTTGCTTACTAGTTCCTTGCCCCTTTCCACTAACTCCTCAGCCTGCCCCCTGAATTCTTTCCCCCTTGAAACCACGTAATCCTTGCCTTCCCCGGCTTTCTTGGCAATGAGCTTCCGCGTTTGCTCCCCGGTCTTGGGCGCAAAAAGCAGGACCACCACGGCGCCCATGCTGGCGCCAGCAAGAAAATAACCAACCTTCGTAGCTACGCTACACTTGGCCATAATCTACCTCCGCCTTTCAACACTGAGTCTACCACAGAGGCTCACCTTGAGCAAGGGAAAAATTCCGCAATTAGTTAAGTTTATAAATAGACGGTCCAGCCGGATTATTTTAAGAAGGGCGCTTCGCCGTGGCAAAGTGCTCGAGAATCCGCTTGGCTTGGGAAGGATTTACCACTTGACCGAGTTCCTCGGGTGAAAGGCTTTGCAAGGCGCTCAGGCTGCCGAAGTGCGAGAGAAGCTTATTGGCCGTCTTTTCTCCGATCCCGGAGATGTTTAATAACTCGCTGGCCAACTCCCGATTTCCACGCCGGGTTCTGTGGAATGCGACGGCGAAGCGGTGTGCCTCGTCACGGATTTGCTGGATCAAGTGAAGGGCTGGAGAGTGATGATCGAGAACTGCGGGGTCATCTTCACGCCCCAGAAGGTAGAGGATTTCCTCCCGCTTGGCAATACTCGCCAAAGGCTGGTTGATGATGCCCAGGCGCTCCAAAGCTTCTGCGGCCGCGTGAAGCTGGCCGATCCCTCCGTCGATCAAGACCAAGTCGGGCAGCGTTTTCTTTTCCTCCAGCAGCCTTTTGTATCGGCGTCCGACAACTTCCCTCATGCTGGCGAAGTCATCGTTTTGGGGAACAGTTTTGACGATGAACTTGCGGTAATCGGACTTCTTCATGCCTCCGCCTTCCCAGACCACCAGCGAGGCCACAATATCGGCGCCTTGCGTGTGGGAAACGTCGAAAGCCTCGATACGGTTGGGTGGCTGGGGCAGGTCGAGCGCCTCGGCAAGACTCTCCAGCACCTGGCGGGTCTTGGGCTTCAGAATTCGAAATCGTCTTTCGAAGGAGTGGCGCGCGTTGCGGGCGACCAGTTCAAGCAGGGCGCGTTTTCGCCCCGCCTGTGGGGTCAGGATCTTCACCGGATGTCCTCGCCTCTCGGCCAGCGATTCTTGCAGCAGTTCGCGGTCTTCAAAGTCCACGGGTACGTGGATCTCGCCGGGTAGATACTGCTGGTCAAGATAAATCTGCTTGAGCAGCGAGGAGAACAACTCGCCGGCATGGAAGGGCTCAAGGTCTTCCCAAAAGAACTCGCGCCGGTCCAAAACGCGCCCGCCACGCAAGTGAAAGAGGTTTACGGCCAGCAGTGGACCCTCCTGATGGAAGCCAAGAATGTCGGCTTCCTGGCCGGACCAAGCGGCCATCTTCTGTCGCTCACGAAGCTGCTCCACGGTCATGATCTGGTCGCGGTAGCGCGCGGCGTCTTCAAAAAAGAGTTCTTGGGATGCCTCCGCCATGCGGTCGTGCAGGCTGCGGACCAAGTCGCTCTCCCGCCCCTCGAGCAACAGGCGCGCATCCCGCACCGCTTCCGCGTAACGTTCCGTCGTAGTCAGGCCTTCCACGCACGGACCAAGGCAGCGCTTGATGTGATACTGAAGGCAGGGCCGGGGATGGTAGCGCGTCAAGTCGACGTTGCACGACGGGACAAGAAAATGGCGATGAATGAAATCCACAATGCGATAGGCGAGGTTGGCCGGAAAATACGGGCCGTAGTAGATTGAGCCATCTTTCTTTACTCGCCGGGTGACATATACACGCGGGAAGCGGTCCTGTAGCGTGAGCTTGATGAAAGGATACGACTTGTCATCTCGGAGCAAAATGTTATAGCGTGGCTTGAACTGTTTGATGAGATTGTTCTCGAGCGCCATCGCCTCCCGCTCATTGTCCACGAGGATGGTCTCGAGGTCCTCTGCCACCTCGAGCATGCGATCCCGCTTTTCATCCCCCGGCCGCGACTCCTGGAAATAGGAGCGCAGGCGGTGGCGAAGTGACTTCGCTTTGCCAACATAAATGGGCCGGCTCGTTTCATCCTTGAAGATATACACCCCGGGCTGGGCAGGCAGCATTTCGGCTTTTTCGACCAGCGCGGGATTCACCAGCTCCTCCTGAGATTATTATCCGCCCGCGCCGAGCTTTGTCAAAGACCCAGTGTGGGTCAATTTGATGTAGAGGCGGCTTCACGCCGCCATTTGGCGAGGTAAACTCGCCGCTACAGCATCAAATTGACCCACCACCCGGCGGCTTGGAGTATTGACACCTTGCCGAGTGAAGCGGGAGAATGGTTACTATGCGGTGGATCGTAGGCACAACACTGGTGCTAACCCTCGTATTCCAAACGGGCGGACCCCTCGTTTGCGCTCAAAAGCAGCAAGCGCGACCTCCTGCTAATAATGCTGAAGCCCCACGCCCCTATGTTTCACCCTCGGCATCGAAGTCGGTGGAGATTGGCGATTATTACTTGAGGAGGAAGAAGTTCAAGGCCGCGCTGAGCCGATTCCAGGAGGCGCTGAAGACCGACCCGCATTATGCGCCCGCCTACCGGGAGCTGGGAAAGGTCTACGAAGGAATGGGACAGCCGCAGAAAGCGCTGGACACATATCGGAAATACTTGGACGAGCTTCCCTCCGCCCAAGACGCTCGGGAAGACAAACGCATCCACAAGGCTATCGCCCGCCTGGAAAAACAACTTCCCTCGGGAGGAAAACCGTCGGGCAGCCAATCGACTCGGCAGTAGCGACTCACTCGGCAGGGCTTGTAGCCTCGGAGTCCAGGTACTCCTGAAGTATACGGGCGGCCTGTTCTGTATCCTCTTCCCGCACCAGCAGTGAAACATCCAGCACCGGCAATAGTCCCGCGGAGGTTTCACCGGGCACCAGGGAAGGAATGCGCTGGGATTGCAAGATTTTCCTGGCCACATCGGCGTCCAGCAAGGCGGTGGGGCCGGTGAAGACACGGACGGTCACGAGCTTGGAGTCCCCAGAGCCGGCACTTTGTGTTTGGGGCGGCGTGTCAGGCGGCGTCTCAGGCGGTGAGCCGGGCGCGAGTTGCGCGCCGCAGTCTTCGCAGGTGGTTGTTTCTTCCACGTATTCCGTCAAGCAGCGTGGGCAATAGGGCATGGCCGGAAAGATCCCTCCAAGGCTAGTATAGACCCTTCTTTCAATTTGACCTGGGGATTTGCATGGGTGAACTTTCGAGCCGGCCAGCAAGGCGCTGTGTGCACCCGCGTCCTTGAAAAACATGCCAACGAGTTAACAGCCGGCGCAATCATCACCGCCGAGCCTGGCAGCCTCAGAATCCGTCAACCTCACGCCACTTTGGAGTGCGGCCCGCCGTGGCGGGCTGCCGCTTTTCTCCCGCGAGCTTGCTCGCGCCTCACCTGCGCCCCAGTGCACGGCCAGCAAGCTGGCCTGAGTGAAGGCGGCAGCAAGCTGCCGCACTCCAAAGCGATCTACGGCAGAGGGGAAAAAATCCCCGCCAATCCGCCGCCAAGCGCCAAGTGAACAGTGAGTTCGTCGCTCGGCTTCACCCGCTTTGTGCTGATAGCCAAGCTGGTGCCCACGGTATCTGCATCCGGGCCATCGGAGAAAATCTGAGCTTCGTATTCACCTTTGCCAAGGAAATCCAGGGGCAACTCCAAGTCACGCGCCTCCCAGTTGGTCATGCTTCCCAGATACCACGCGTCGCCATGCTGGCGGGCCACGGTGATGTACTTGGCCGGTTCGCCGTTCAAGACCTTGGTATCGTCCCAAACGGTCGGGACCTTATCCAGGAACTCCATACCGGGGTTGTGGTCATAGGCCTCGGGATAATCGGCGAGCATGACGAGTGGGCTCTCATACACGACGTACATGGCCAACTGATGGGCACGGGTTCCTTGCGACATGGGCTCGAGGTTGCGCGCCACGAAATGGCCACGCGCCGCGTTGTTGAAGGCGCCGGGAGTAAAGTCCATCGGCCCGGCAAGCATTCGGGTGAAGGGGATTGTGACGTCATGCTCAGGGGTGACGCGGTCGCTCCACTTGCTGTACTCCATGCCCATCACCCCCTCGCGGGTGAGAAGATTGGGATAAGTTCGGCGCAAGCCGGTGGGCTTGTAGGCGCCATGAAAATCCACCACCAGGTGATGTTCGGCAGCTTTGCGGATGCAGCGGTTGTAGAAGGTCACCATCTCCTGATCGTCGTGGTCCATGAAATCGACTTTGATTCCAGCGGCGCCCCATTTCTCATAGAGCGACATTGCCTCGTCCATGTGTTTATCCAGCGCTGTCCAGTACAACCAGAGCAAGACCTTCACGCCCTTCTGCTTGCCGTAGGCAATGATGTCGGGGACATCTACTTCGGGAACGTGATGCAGAATGTCCTCCAACGCGTGCGCGTAATCCTGCATCGGGTACCATCCGGCATCGACCAGCATATATTCCAGGCGGTGCTCTGCCGCGAAGTCAATGTAATGCTTCATGGTGGCCGTGTTCATGCCGGGCTTGAAATCCACGTTCTTGGCAAAGCTTCCTGACCACCAATCCCACGCGGACTTACCGGGCTGGATCCACGAAGTGTCCGCGAGTGCGCAAGGTGCACTCAAATCGAGAACGATATAGTTACTCTCAATCAGTCCCCCAGGCCGCGAGTTTATCAAAAGGACTCGCCACGGTGTGGCCTTGGGTGTGGAACCAATCACCACCTGATCCATGCGCGCGCGCGTGGGCGAGAGTTTGCTGAGCAGCGCGTTCTCCACACCCGGCACGCCGCCCACATACATTCCTGAATAGTCCGTCAAGTCCGCTTCCAGCAGGCCAACCCAGGGGCCACCTGGAATCTCCACCAACAAAGGCAAGTTGATGATGGAGGAAGGCCTGATCTCATTGAGGCTGATGTGCCGGAACTCACCCTCATTGGGGGTATTGAATTTCCCCATATTGAGCGCGAAGGCGGAGGAATCTTGGGCGAAATAGAAACCCGTGTTCTCCGCCGCCAGAATGAACTTGCCGAGGGCCGCCTGTTGCGGAAGGAAGTAACGGAAAGCCACGCCTTCGTTGAAAACCCTGAAGATCAGGTCAAATCGGCGATTCGGCGCCTGGCGTTCCTCGAGTGAAATCGTGAGCTGGTTGTAATTGTCGGGAATCTCGCGTCTCACTCCGAAGGCATTTTCCCAGGCGCCGCTGTGAGACTGTCGATTCGACCCCGAAATCTCGAAATCGCGATCCAAGGGCCGCGATCCTACAAAGTCCAGTCCCAGGGGAGAATCTTTAAGAACCTGAGCCCCTTTGTAAGAAACCCGATAATAGGCGCGCGCGCCGGGCAGATAGGGCTGCGGATTGGCCTTCAGTTCAACTTCAACCTTGATGCTCCCATCCGGAGACGTCACGGCGAGCGGTTCCGACCCGAAATTCAAGCTGGGAGCAATCATTGACAGACCTAACACCAGAGAAGTCATGGGAGCAGTCACTATTCTTGTTCGCATCAGTCAGACCTCCTTCGGGTACTGAAAGTGCTTCA
>JBEKVC010000035.1:0-19191 GCA_049514395.1 Terriglobia bacterium | reverse complement strand
CCAGCGCAACATGTGGAACACCATCGCGCCTTTCTGGAAAACAATCGACTGGTATTCCGGCGTGAACTCGTGCAAGCGGCTCGATTGGGCGATGGGGACAACCTCCTCGTGGGTGAGCGCTCCCACCTCCACTTCCCGCATGAGGTCTTCAAACGCTGTCTCACCGGCGGCCTCCTGCACGTAAAGGGCTGCGGAATAGGTCGCCAGCCCTTCGTCCAGAAACACGTCGTTGAGTGAAGCAGGACTGACCAGGCACCGCCACCATTGGTGGGAAATCTCGTGCGCCAGCAACTTGTAGTTGACCTGAGTGGAAAAGCCGCGTGAGGCCAGCGCCAACAGGCCAGGCGCCGAATATCCGCCCACGCTCCCGTCTTCGATTTCCGCAATGGCCAGGTGGCCGCTGGGCAAAGGCCCAAACTTGTCGGAATAGAAAGCCATGATCTTGGCGGCCGTTTCTCCGTAACTGGCGGCGAAGCTTTCATGGCCGGGCTTCATATAGAGAGTGATGTCTGCGCCCACGGCCGTCGCCGGCTGGACCACGTAGTGCCCTGCAATCACCGTCCCCGGAAACGATGGCTGATCATATTGGTAGGTGTACGTAACCTTGCCGGCCTCGCGCGCCGGTGTGGAAGCTCGACCGGAGGCAATCACCGTTTCGTCTGAAGGCACCGTGATCTGCATGGTGGCAGCAAAGCGGCCCACCCCGTATTCACTTACGGGGAACCACCGTCCCGTATAGAGGAGATAACTACCCTCCGGCCCGATGTACGCTAACTTCAGGTTCTCAACCGGACTGCCGTCGGCGGAAGCCAGGAGGCCACCATACTTGACCGTGATCGAAGAAGCTTTCCCCTGTGGAACGGGGTTCAGGAAATCGACAGAGAGGTTGAGACCCTCTTGCCGAAAATTGAGATCCTTGCCGGAGGCATCCTTTACGCTGTCAACTCGCAAGCCGCTGTGGAGATCGAAGCTCATCGTGGTGAAGTCGGCACGAGGGAGGAAATCAATGCGGACATTCGCCGAGATGAGGTGTTGCGAAGGGAAGAGTTCCGCCGCGATGGTGTACTTCGTCACCTCGAACCGAGGCGCAGATGACTGTGCAAAACTGGCCGGCTGGATTAGCTCGAGCGTCAAGAGCAAAGGTACTGCAGTGACCAGCAGTTTTTGGAAACCGCAGAACCTACTGAGAAATTTGGCCCCACTTCCGGCCCCAAGATATTTCATAAATTGCTCCCCTCGACCCGGCGAGTATCTCCAGTCTCTTCGCCCCTAATTCCGGCGTCGGGTGAAGTCTTTCAAATAACCGTTGACGTTGCGGCGCTCGAAGAGTTTCAAACGTTGAAACAGGATTCAGGATTCAGGATTCGGGATTCAGGGCTCGCTAGGCAAGACTGTAAGTTGGTCCTCCTGAATCCCGAATCCTAGCCTCGCAAGCCCGACAATTAGGTTGGATTATCCGCCAAGCCAACAAGTTGCATATCGTGGAATACTTACCCAGCGGGCGGCGGACGCCTTAGGAGGTTTGACCGGCTGACACGCCAGACTGAAACATTCCTGCCACCGCATCGGCTGCCCGCTCGATAGCCCCTCCCGGCCCCAAATGGCACTTGAGGGTCCGAAACTCCTTCCTCATCTCCTCGCAGGCTTGGGGATGATCAAGTAAGTATTCTACCCGACTGGCGACGTTCGCAGCAGTGAAATCACTCTGAATGAGTTCGGGAACCACCGGCTTTCCGGCAAGAATATTGACCATACTGTAAAAGGGGACATCGACAAGTAACTTGCCGAGCAGCCACGTGAGCGGAGAGACTTGGTAAACCACCACCATGGGCCGCTCGCACAGGGCCGCTTCGATCGTGGCTGTGCCGCTGGCGACGATGGCCACCTCGCAATGCTGGAGGGCATCATAGGTGGCGTGGGTGGCGGCGCGGACTGTTGCCTTGCCAGCGGAGCATTCGAGCACAGCCTTTTCCAACCATGGGGTGTCCAGCGTCGGCGCAACGGCAACTACAAACTGGACCTTGTGGGTCAGGGAAAGCCGATTAGCGGCCTCCAGCATCGTCGGCAAGATATTGCTCACTTCCTTCTCACGGCTTCCGGGCAACAACGTCACCGTCGCCGTTGCTGGCTCCAGCCCTACCGCGGAAAAGAACTGTTCCCGCGTCATGTGCGGCCGCACCAGATCGACCAGAGGATGCCCGACATATTCCACCGGAATCCCGGCTGCGCGATAGATGGCCTCCTCAAAGTCAAAAATACAAAGCATCTTGTCGATACGAGCTTTGAGCTGCTTCAGCCGGCTCTTCCGCCATGCCCAGATCTGTGGACTTACGAAGTAGATGACACGAATTTTTCTTTTCTTGAGCTGTTTGGCCAGGCGCAAGTTGAAATCGGGAAAATCAATCAGCACGGCAAGCTGAGGCCGGCGTCTATCCACTTCCTCGAGCAAAGCGTGGAAGGCGCGGTAAGCTCGCGGCAGTCCGCCGACTATCTCCGTTATGCCGATCATGGTGAGTTGGTGGGCGTCCACGACGGTGTCCACCCCGGCCAGGCGCATCGCTTCGCCGCCGCAGCCAAAAATCTCCGCGTTGTTCAGGCGGGCCCGCAAGGCGGAGGCGAGTTCAGCTCCATAAATATCGCCGGAGCGTTCGCCAGCTACCATCATCAGGCAAAATCTCGACATGGGTGAGCTGCCAAGCCGTCCGTGGTCCGTGGTCAGTTGTCCGCGGCCCGAAACCGCCGAATATGATGCCGCACGGCTGCCAACTGACAACGGGCAACGGACTACGGACTATGAGCAACGGACACTTCCTGGTCCTTATACTGAAGCTGATAAAGCTTGAAGTAAATCCCTTGTCTCTGGAGTAACTCCTGGTGCGTCCCCACTTCACGGACGTGCCCTTTATGCATGACCACGATCTTGCTGGCGTTCTGAATGGTGGATAATCGGTGCGCGATGACCAGCGAAGTGCGGTTTTCGATCAGACAGCGCAGACCTTCCCGCAGCCAATGTTCCGTCTCGGGATCCACGCTCGAGGTCGCTTCGTCCAGGACCAGGATTCTTGGGTTGTGAGCGAGCGCTCGAGCAAAGGAGAGCAATTGCTTCTGACCCACGGAAAGCGTGGCGCCGCGCTCTTTGACGGGTTCCTGAAAACCTCCTGGCAGACTCTCGATGAATCCCAGGAGGCCCACCTGGCGTGCAGCTTCACGGATTTGCTGCTCTTCGATCCACTCGCTGCCCAGACGAATATTGCTGGCGATGGTTCCCGAAAACAGGAAGGGGTCCTGGAGGACGATGCCGAAATTGCTTCGCAATTCTCGCAGCCGCAGATGGCGGATGTCCACGCCGTCAAACAGCACCTGCCCTTCTTGCACGTCGTAGAAACGAAGCAGCAGATTGGTAAGCGTGGTCTTGCCGGCGCCGGTGTGGCCCACCACCGCGACCGTCTCCCCGGGTTCGATCGAGAATGAGACATTTTCCAGCACGCGGTGCTCATCCCTGTAGGCGAAGCCCACGTGACGGAATTCCACCAGAGAACTTGGTAGGGGCGCATCGCGATGCGCCCCTACATCAGTGACGACGGACGACGGACCACGGACGACGGACCACGGACCGCGGCTGGAAGGTTGAGGATCAGTAATGGTCACCGGCGTGTCGAGGAGCTTGAAAATGCGCTCTGAACTCGCCATGGCCGCCTGGAGAAGGTTGTACTTATCACTCAAGTCCTGAATGGGCCGGAAAAAGCGCTGCGAGTATTGGATGAAGGCGATGGTTGTCCCCACCGTAACCAGACCGCGCAACGCCATACCACCACCCAGATAGAGGATGATGGCCACCGCGATCATGCCCAAAAGCTCGACCGCCGGATAAAACAGCCCGTAAGCCAGAATGGAGTCCTTGTAGGCTTCCATGTGGGCGCGGTTGATCTTTTCGAATTCCCGGAAACTGCGCTCTTCGCGGTTGAAAAGCTGTAGCACGGGCATGCCGGTGATGTGTTCCTGCAAGTAAGCATTGATGCGCGCAATGGCCACGCGAATGCGCCGGTAGGATTCGCGCACTGCCTTTCGGAACGCCGCGGTGACCAGCACGATGATGGGAAGCACCGAGAAGGTGAGGAGCGCGAGTTTATAATCCATCTTCAGCATCACCACCACGATGCTGAGCAGCGAGAAGATATCGCCGAAGATGGCCACCACCCCGGAAGCAAACAGGTCGTTCAAAACATCCACGTCAGTGGTCACCCGCGTCACCAGGCGTCCGACCGGGTTGCGGTCGAAGAAGCTCATCTGCAAGCGCTGGAGGTGCGCAAAGAGCTGCTTGCGCATGTCGTACATGACGCGCTGCCCCACCAGTTGCATCGCGAAAGACTGCGCAAACTCCAGGCAGAAGGTCAGGACGGCAGCGGGGAGGAAAAGAATGAGCGCGATTTGGGTGATGCCCACCAACGGATTGGGACTAAGGAAGCTCGAAAGGAATTTCGGGAGCTCCGCACGCGCCGTCGGGTCGAGATAGCGGTCCACCTCGACCTTTAACAAATAGGGCGGCACGGCCTGCAAGATCCCGAACAGGAGGATGGCCACCAGGGCAAACAGCGTCATGCGCCAGTACGGCCGCAAGTACACGAGCAGCCGCCGCATCAGGCGCGAGTCGTACGCTTTGCCGAGAATTTCTTCATCGTGAAAGGAATCAGCCATTGTAAAAAAGAGGAGTCAGAAGTCAGGAGTCAGAAGCCAGAATGGCCTTCGAATAAGCATTCAGCAAGCGACTCACTTCTTCGAGCGCTTCCATCAGATCCTTCGTCTCCCCGTAACCCAAATCTTCGGCCAAAATCAAGTAGTACCGGCATTCCTCGATAGAACCTTCCGCGGTGTTCATAAATCGCACCTTATCCGCCCTGCCTCGCTTTCGGAAACCCTCCGCGATGTTGGCGGCAATGGACACGGCAGATCTACGTAATTGGCTGCACAACCCATAGGTTTCCTGCTTGGGGAAAACTGCGCTAAATCGGTATGAACCTAAGACAAATTGGTGAGCCTTCCGCCAAACTACGAGGTCGCGGAAAGTCTTTGCCGGAGTTGTTCGCTGGTCATTCTGACTCCTGACTTCTGACTCCTGACTTCTTGTGATCACGTTTCCCTCTCCAATTCCTCTTCAATCAACTGCTTGTTATAAAGGTCCGTGTAGTGGCCGTTGAGGGCCAACAATTGTTCGTGAGTGCCGCGCTCGACGATTTCACCGTCGTGCAGCACCACGATCTCATCCGCGTTCTGGATGGTCGAAACCCGGTGCGAGATCAGGATGGTGGTCCGCCCGGCCATCACGCCGGTGAGATGCCGCAGGATTTTCTCCTCCGTATAAGTATCAACGCTCGAGAGCGCGTCATCGAGGATCAGGATGCGCGGATCGCGGATGACCGCCCGCGAAATCGCCGTGCGTTGTTTCTGCCCCCCGGAAAGTGTAAGCCCGCGCTCGCCCACCATGGTGGCAAAGCCCTTGGGGAAACCCTGAATTTCCGGCAGGATGTTGGATATTTCCGCCGCGTGCTCGACCTCTGCGTCCGACGCCTCCGGCGCGCCAAACTTGACGTTCTCCCGGATGGTTTCGCTGAACAGGAAAGTTTCCTGCGGCACAAATCCAATGTGCTCGCGCAGGGTGTTGAGTGGAATCTGCCGGATCGGGACACCATCAATGAGCAGCGATCCCATCGGAGCATCGTAAAGCCGTGGAATCAGCCCCACGAGCGTGGACTTGCCTGAACCCGTCGCGCCCACGATGGCCACGGTCTTCCCGGCAGGTATTTGCAGGTTCAGGTCCTTCAATACCGGCGTGCCGTTGTAACTGAAGGTCAGGTTTCGAAATTCGATTTCACCTCGCAGCGAGGTGAGCGGGTGCGCGGGGACGGCGCTTTCATCAATGTCAGGCTTGGACCCGAAGATGGTCATCAGGCGCCCGAGTGAGGCTAAGCCGCGCTGCACAAGGTTCGTTACCCAACCTAGCGCCACCATGGGCCAGAACAGGTAAGTGAGGTAGATATTGAAAGCCGCAAAAGTTCCCACCGTGATCCTGCCTGCAAGCACGTGATGGCCGCCCACCACCATCACCAGCAGGAAGGCAATGGCAAAGAGCAGCCCCATGCTGGGCCAGAGGAAACTGGTGATCCAGATCAGCCCCTTGTTTTTCGCCACGAAGTCCAGGTTCATCCCGTCGAACTCCGCCATTTCGGCTTCCTCCTGGCAGAAGGCACGGACCACGCGGACTCCCGAAAGGTTCTCGCGCACCCGTTCCGTGAGGTCCGAATAGAGCGCCTGGATCTTCTCGAAGCGTTCGTGAATCTGCTGGCCGAAGAACTTGACCCCAATCGACACCAGGGGCATGGGAATCAGAGAGTACAGGGTGAGACGCCAGTCGAGATGGAGCATCAAAGCAGCGGTTGCGACGCCCACCACAACCGTGTTCGCCGAATACATAATGCCCGGGCCCACCATGTTGCGCACCGCATTCAAGTCGTTGGTGAGCTTCGACATCAAGTCGCCGGTGCGGTTTTCCGTGTAGTAACGCGGTGAGAGGCGCATCAGGTGCGCGAAAAGATCATTGCGTAAATCGTATTCGACATCCCGCGATATCCCGATGAGGATCCAGCGCATCCAGAATTGCAGCACGGCTTTACACACGCCCACAGCCAGGAGTAGCCCGGCCACGCCAAGCAGTTTTCGGGCCGTGCCCCCGTGCATCAAGTCATCAATGCCTGCTCTGATGATGAGTGGAACTATAACGCCCACCAACTGGGAAACCAGTAAACAGAGAAAGCCCGCCGCAAAACGAGCTTTGTAGCGAGCCAGATAAGGTCGGAGTGGGCGGAAAGCACGCAGCATCAAATGTCTCTTGCGGGGCAGATGAACCCGCCGGGGCGCCAGCGTGAAAAACTCCCGTAAAAAGCCGCAGAGTTCGTCACCGAACCTGCGCTGATCGCTTCAAGGGGGGAACCGCATGAGCCCGAACTTTCATTATACGGGAGGCAGAAAGAGCGCGGCAAGAGCAGGATTCAGGATTCGGGATTCAGGGGGTGTTCTTGTGGTTTTTCCCTGAATCCTCCTCTTTCACTGACGCGGACGACACGTTTTCCATTGCACCCGTCTGTGTAAAATGTCCTGCCAGTCCGGCTACTCTCAAACGGACCAGCGGGCAAGCAGCAGGCGGCACCAACAAGAAGGAGAGCAATTCATAATTCACAATTCACCATAGAATTCCCCCACCTACCACCTACGGCATACTACCTACCGACTAACCTCCTTTCTTTTCAACAACATTCCCGCTTTCGACGCGTAACTACCTTTGTCTTCTATAACATTCCCGCTTCGCCCTCGGCTGCTGGTAGCCGGTCCTTTGTTTTCATAGACATTCCCGCTTCGTCCCCCAATTTTTGAACAATCCTTTTTCTCTCTTTCGCACAAGACGCGACCTTTTGTCTGAGCAAAAGCAGAGACTTCCCTGTGCTTTTCGTGCCGGGTGGCACATTCCTAGAGTTGTTCTTGAATCCTGACTCCTGAATCCTGAAACCTGCTGAGAGCGTTGCCTTGAGGCCATATGCACATGCCTGCCGCAAGCTAGAAACGTAGCCTATCCTTTTCCTTCTGTCAAGAGACATAGTGTCCCTAGCTAAGTGCGGAATTCAGGATTCGGTCTGGCAGCCCGGGAAGGATTCAGGGGCTGCGCGTGTGGTTTTTCCCTGAATCCTTCCCGCCCTACGCGACCGAATCCTGTCGTTCAGCGGGTAGGATACAACTTAACTCCAGGAGTCCGCTTCTCATCTCATAGCAAATCTGGAGGGTTTTCCCCAGGAGCAGACACATGAAAGCGAACCGCGTATTCCACGTCGTGGCCGCAATGGGGTTGCTGGCAGTCAACGCCTGGGCGGCCGAGCCCCAACTCACAATCTATAACCAGAACTTTGCCGTCGTCCGCGTGATGATTCCCCTGGATCTGAAGGCAGGAATGAACCGCATACAATTCACCGACACGACGGCGTATTTGGAGCCGAACTCCGTGATTCTCAGAGACCCCACGGGCGCGCGGACCCTGCAAATCCTCGAGCAGAATTACCGTGCGGACCCCGTATCCGAGCAATTGCTTCTCTCGCTTTATGAGGGCAAGACCCTTGACTTCCTCGTGCAGCAAGGCGACAAGACGGAAATTGTTCAGGGCAAGATCATCCGCAGCAGGTACGTCCCGCCGCCACAGCCATTCTCCCCTTATGGCAATCCCTATTATTCGGGGCAAGGCTACCCGCAGAGCGTTCAAGAACCCATCATCGACGTCGGCGGCAAGTTGCGCTTTGGACTTCCCGGCAAGCCGCTCTTCCCCGCGCTTACGGACGACCCGATCCTTAAGCCCACGCTCAACTGGATTCTCGAGACCGATAAGCCCGGCGGCATGAACGCCGAGTTCAGCTATGTGACCTGGGGAATGAGCTGGGAAGCCGACTACAACCTGGTCGCGCCGGAGGAAGGCGACGTACTCGAGATGATTGGCTGGGTGACCATCCACAATCGGGCAGGCAAAACCTTCGAGAATGCTCGGATCAAGCTTATGGCCGGCGAAGTCAGCAAGATTCAACCCCAGCAGGGTGCGCTTGATGCTTTTGGGCGAGCATTCGGAGTGGGGGGAGGAGTCGCAGGATCACTCGGGGGTATTATTCCTCAAGTTTCCGAAAAGCCTTTTGAAGAATACCACCTCTACGAACTGCACCGCCCGACCACGCTCCACGATCAGGAGAGCAAGCAGGTTGAATTCGTGCGCGCTTCCGGAATCAAGGCGGAGCGGTTTTACGTTTACGACGGGATGAAGATCAACCAGAATCAGTACCAGGGTTGGAACATGGAAAGCATTAGGCAAAACAGCGAATACGGAACGGAATCGAATCCCGACGTCTGGGTCATGCGTGAGTTCATCAATTCCGAGGCAAACCATCTGGGAATGCCTCTGCCCGCGGGCCGCTTGCGATTCTATCGGCAGGACACCGACGGCCAACTGGAATTCACGGGCGAGAATGAGATCAAGCATACGCCGCGCGATGAAACCATCCGCGCCTTCACCGGCGCCGCCTTCGACATCAAAGGGGAGAGGCGTCGAAAGGACTATCGGATCGACGTAGGCAATCGCTGGCTGGATGAGTCATTCGAGATCAAGCTGCGCAACCACAAGAAAGAGCCCGTCGAGGTGCGCGTGGTCGAGCACCTCTATCGCGGCACGACGTGGGAGATTACGCAGAAGTCCGACGTCTTTCTCAAGACCGACAGCCAGACCATCGAGTTTCGGGTGCAGATCGCGCCGGATTCCGAAAAGACCGTCACTTACGCAGCGCATTACACATGGTGAGACAGATGAAAAGAACCGCCGTCCATTGGATGCACGCCGTGTTTATCGGATGGCTGGCGATCCCCGCTCTTGCGGCGCCAGCCCTGCAAGTGGATCGGACG
Source organism: Terriglobia bacterium (assembly GCA_049514395.1). Classification (GTDB taxonomy): domain Bacteria; phylum Acidobacteriota; class Terriglobia; order UBA7540; family UBA7540; genus CAVROP01. Next base: position 9,714 of record JBEKVC010000035.1, on the reverse strand, counting down.
AATGTCGTCGCGGCACAGCAGGACTCTGCCGGCGTGGTCTGGGGGATTGCCACATACGGCAGGCCGGGCCTTTACCACTGGGAAGAGAATTCCTGGCACCCCGTGGCCAGCGAAGGAATTCCCTCCAACGGCGCCGCGATTGCCTTGGCGCGCTCGCCGGATGGGGCCGTCTTTTGCCTTTGGAACAATCCCAGTGAGTCTCACACGGTGACACGGCATCAAGGAGATTCGTCCCGGCAGTTCGCGAGCTTCACCGGACACATCGAATACTCGCCTCGCCTTTTTGTTGATCCAAAGGGGAACCTCTGGATTACAGAAAACGGAAGCCAGATCTATCGCGTAACGCCCGAAGGAAATGCGGGCAGCGCCCATACGATTCCCGACAGCCAGTTCCTGACCGAGAATCGCCCGAGGAATGCGCTTCCGATGTTCAGCACGGTTACGGCCGCGGCGGACCAGCGCGGACGGGTGTGGTTTTGGTCGGAGTCCCTGGTGGCGCGGACCAACCTCACGACCCTCCAAGGGGTCCTGATTTTCGACGGAGAGAAGTTTCAGCATCATCCCCAATTGGGCGGGATTGAAGACGGGAGGATTTCGGTCATCGCGCCAGCCGACGCGCAGCACATGTGGGTCGCGGCTGCGGATGACCAGCTTTATCGCGTAGACATTGACACGCTCGTCGCGACTCCCGTCACGGCGCCCGAACCCCGGGCGTTCCAAACCGTGCAGGAAATCCTCCGGATCGATGACGACACCTATCTGATTTCGGGAATGCCCGGACAGGCCGTGCCGGAATTAAGCGGAGGCGGTCGCTCCGGGGTACTGTGGCGGCTGACGAACGGCGAGTGGACAAAAGTCGCTAACGGTCTCGATTTGAACCTTGCAAACTCGCCGCGCTCGCTGCGCAATTGGGTTTCGACACCGGAGGGGCTCTGGCTGGGGGCCTTCGGCAACGGCCCCTGTTTCATCCCCGCACGGGGCGGCGAAACCAAAATCATCGATTGGCGCTACGGCTACCCGCTCGACGGCTCCGAGCGCTTGTCCCAACTCTCCGATGGGCGCCTGCTGATGATTTCCCGAAATCAAGGCAGCCTCGCGGTGAAGCCGGCGGAATTGTTGGCGGCGTATCAATCGCCACACAATGTTCAAACGCTCAATCCTTACCGCGAACTCGTCCAGGAACCTGGGGGCGACCTTTGGGGAATTCTCGCCACGGCGGAGAACGCTTTGAGTGAATGGGACGGCCAGACCTGGACCAAGTTTCCCCTGCCCTACGTTCTTAAAGCTCAGGAACTGTGGGCCGCTGCGGCCGATTCATTGGGGAGAATCTGGCTGCTTCCCCCTCCTCCAACAGGGATTAACGTGGCCATCTTCGACCCCAAGCTCAAATCCTTCGAGACTTTTCCGACCTACGCCGAAGCCCTCCAGGCGCAGCTCCCGGTTCGGAAAGATTTTCGTCTGGACGCAAAGCTCTACGTAGTCCCCAGTTTCACGCCCGACGGCAGGATTTGCTATCGCGACGTTGGGAATCGCGTCCACTATTTCGACGGCGGCCGCTGGCGCGACTGGATGACGAATGAAATTGCCGGCGCCAATATGCTTCTCCTCAACGGTCCGCCGTTTTTCGACCGAGCGGGGAACTTGGCTGTCCACCTTCAAGGTAATACCTGGGAGTATTCCGACCAAAAAGCGTGGCAGATCATCGCTCCCGAGCGCGGTTTGGGCACCGATCAAGAGCTGAGACGCCCGCGAGTCGTTTCCATGCCACCCGGCTGCTCGGTGGAACGCCCGGAATCAATCGTTGAGGACCCGCTGGGAACCTATTGGCTCACCTCGCACGGACAGCTTTATCGCGCCATCGAGGGGCTGTGCGTGCCTCAGTTCGCGCCCGAGGAACATCACCCCTTCATCGATTCGCGCAAGCTAAGGCAAGTATTCATCGACCCCAAAGGCAACGCGTTCCTGGTGACTGAGTTTGCTCCCAACCAGGAGGAGTACGTTATCCTCAACGCGCGGCCGCCGCTGCCCCAAACGACGTTGCGCGCGTCTGTTGATCCTTCGGGAGAGGTCAAATTGCATTTTTCGACAAATGTCAAGGGCCCTGCCTGGTTCGCATGGAGAATGGACGGCGGCCCGTGGAGCGCGCCGACGAAGGACGCCGAGACGACGATTGAGGGATCGGCTGCGGGCAAGCATCGCATCGAAGCTGCGGCCATCGACGCGCGTTTGTAAATCGATCCTACACCCGCCCAAGCGGTTGTCGAGGTTCACCTGGACACCGGCGAGCAAGTGCAGGCGCTCATCCAGAAGCTCGCTGATCCGAATTACGCAACGCGAGAGAAAGCGGTGGCCGCGCTGGTCCGGCAGACCACCCTGGCACTGCCCCTACTACAATCCGCCCGGGAAAAGGCAGGGCCGGATCAACGATGGTGGATTGACGCTGCAATTCAACAAATCGAAGAAAACCTTGCGAAGAACGGGAAACCTTGACGCGTCACGTTGATCGAGAACGAACTTTGGCCAGCCAGAACCATTTTGGAAGGCAATGCCCAGGAGGTTAGGCTTGGAGGAGAACCTGCGGATTGTTCTTCGCAATCGCCAGGAGCTTTAGCGCAGCCGCCCGAGGACGGCGCAAGCCCTGCTCCCAGCTTTGTACCGCCTTGGGGCTTACATTCAGCAGCAAGGCGAAGAGCGCCTGACTCGCGTTGAAGGAATTCCGAATCTCTCTAATCTGGCGCGGGGCCATGCGCTCGGGCGGCCGCGGAATCTCGGTAACACGAAGATCAACTGCCTTGCCTTTCTCAAAGGCAAGCACATCCTCAAGCGATTCCCTCAGTTGTTTGAAGATTCTTACCTTGCGCTTTGGCATGGGTTGTACCTCCCGCTTCACATCTCGACTCTCGACTTGTGCCAGGCAGCACTGCGGAGCTGAAAAATGTTGGGCTAGATTTCGCGGCGACCTTCGATGGCCTTGAGCATGGTGATCTCATCGGCGAATTCGAGTTCGGAGCCGACGGGAAGGCCCATGCCGATTCGCGTCACCTTCACGCCCAGGGGCTTGAGGAGTTTGGAAAGGTAAACGGCAGTGGCTTCGCCTTCCACCGTGGGGCTGGTGGCAATGATGAGCTCCTTGACTTTGCCGGATTTCAGCCGCTCGACCAGGTTCTTGAGCTTCAACTGCTCCGGACCGATGCCCTGCAAAGGCGAGAGGAGGCCATGAAGGACGTGATACAGCCCGTGAAATTCCCGCGTTTTCTCGACCGAAACCACATTATAGGGTGTCTCCACCACGCAAATGACTTCGGGATCGCGGCGGGAATCGGAGCAATATTCGCAGGGATCAGCTTCGGTGAGGTTATTGCAAACACTGCAGAGCTTGATCTTGTCTTTGACGTCGAGTATGGCGCCCGCCAGGCGCTCGGCCTCGTCGCGCGGCACGCGCTCCAAGTGGAAGGCAATGCGCTGCGCCGACTTCGGCCCGATGCCAGGAAGCCGTTTGAGCTCATCAATCAGGCGAGCCAAAGGCTCGGCGTAGTCTCTCATGGGAACGGAAACTCGAAAATCGAAACTCGAAAATGGAAAAGCGAAATTCGAAAATCGAAAATGGAAACTGGAAAATCGAAAATATAAACTAGAGAACCGGGAAAAAGACGAAACCTAATCCTTAGGTAGTTGCGTGATGCCGTGCCGCCAGGGGAGTTTTTGTCTTCCAATTTCTAATTTCGAGTTTCGCGTTTCGCGTTTCGAATTTCGATTTTCGAATTTCGAGTTTCCAGTTTCTTCCCCCGTCAGGTCAGGCCGGGGATGTTGAGCCCGCCCGCCAGGTTTCCCATTTGGCTGGCGAGTTGTTCATCCACCTTCCGGGTTGCGTCATTCACGGCAACCAGGATGAGGTCCTGCAACATTTCGAGGTCATGGGATGCAAAAAGCTCCGATTCGATGTGGACTTCGTTGAGTTGCTTCTGGCCGTTCATTTTGACGCTCACCATGCCGCCACCCGCCGAGCCTTGCACTTCCAGTTCGTCCAATTGCTTCTGGAGCTGCTCCTGAAACTGCTGGACTTGCTTCAGCATTTGTTGCATCTGTTGCAGATTTTTCATCGCTCACTCCCGGCTGAGGTCCTGGACGTCCACCAAGGCACCATCAAACTTCTTCCTGAAAGCTTCAACCCCTGGGTCGCGCTCTGCCCGCTCGCGCGCGCTGAGCCGAGGGACCTGAGCCTCGGCTTCCTGCTCTTCAAGTGTAACATAAATCCTGACGGGCTGGCCGAGCACCTGGGCGCACACCGCCCGCAACGTCTCCTGTTGTTCGTGGGCCTTGAAGAGATCCGCGTACAAGGAGTCCTTGTGCGCGAAAGTAAAACGGACCTCGCCGTTTTCGAAGCGCCAGCCGGACAAATGATCCAGGCAACTGCTCAGAAACCGCTTGGATTGGTCGAATAGAGCGGCTTTGATGGAGGAGAGCCGAGCATCTTCCGCCGGCGTCGAAACGGCGGCTGGGGGGTGAACCGTTTCTACTGCGGCCATAGGCGCGGCCACCGCTGTGCTCGGCGGCGCAGGAGCCACCGGCGACTTAACGCTTTCCTGTGGCGGTGCAGCCGCCTGGGTCTTGAGCGGGACGGAACGAACGGGACCTGGGCCCAGGTTTTTGGGCGCTGCTCCCATCGTCTTCTCCACCAAGCCAGGCTGGCCAAGCTGCGCCAGCAACACCTCGAGTGAGGCAAGACGCCGGGCGTGCACCAGCTTCATCAACCCGAGTTCCAGGTGAAAGCGCGGTTGGAGCGAGTAGCGCATTTCGCTTTCGGTGCGCAAGAGGAGGTTGAAGAAGCGAGCCAGGTCTTCCTCGCCGAAAAGGTTGGCCAGCTCCGCCAGCCGCGCCCGCTCCTCGCTCGCCACCTGCACCAGCGGGCTTTCCGCCCCGCAACTCTTGGCCACCATCAAGTTGCGCACGGCGCGGATGAGTTCTGCGCAGAAATGCGCGAGTTCATAACCTTCCGTCGCAAGCTGCCCCAACAGCTCGAGAACTCGCCGCGAGTCCCCCGCGTGGATGGCCTCCACCATGTTATTCAGCAACTGGGTGGGGACCACGCCCAGCACCTGGCGGACGCGCGTTTCCTCGAGCTGGTTTCCGCAGGAGGCGATGACTTGGTCGAGCAGAGAAAGGCCATCGCGCATGCTTCCTTCGGCAGCCTGGGTGACGGCGCTGAGGGCGCCTTCGTCCGCCTTGATGTTTTCCTGCGCGCAGACCCATTGCAAGCGCGAGAAGATCTCCTGGTATTCGAGCAGCCGGAAGGAGAAGTGCTGGCAGCGCGACTGGATGGTGGAGGGGAGTTTATGTGGCTCTGTGGTGGCGAGGATGAACAGCGAACGGGGCGGAGGCTCCTCCAGGGTTTTCAGCAGCGCATTGAACGCTTCAGTAGTCAGCATGTGCGCTTCGTCGATGATGAAGATCTTGTAGCGGTCGCGCGCCGGAAGATAGCGCACGTTTTCGCGCAGTTCGCGGATTTCATCGATTCCGCGGTTTGAGGCCGCGTCGATTTCCAGGACGTCAATGGAATTGCCCGCCGTGATTTCTTGGCAGGAAGGACACTCCCCGCAGGGTGTGACCGTCGGGCCTTGGGCGCAGTTGAGGGCCTTGGCAAGAACGCGGGCGGTGGTGGTTTTGCCTACGCCTCGCGCGCCCGAGAAAATATACCCGTGTGCGACGCGCTCGGTGAGGATGGCGTTTTTCAGGGTGTCGGTGATCAGACGCTGGCCCACCACATCCTCAAAGACCTGAGGCCGGTACTTGCGGGCTATGACTTGGTAGGACATGGGAGAGGACGATTTTGGATTTTAGATTTTGGATTTGCGCTCAAGGCTCAGGCTGGACCCATGTATCATGCTCGAATCCAAAATCTAAAATCCAAAATAGGTTGGGTCAGACTTCGGGTTGATCTGCGGCACTCGGAGAGGCTCGTTACCGTTGCTTCCTTCCGGACCTGGCGGGGTTCGCGAACATCCGTCGCACAGAGCCCGAAGTCTGACAGGTTCGATGCTCTGGTTCCTTCCCGAACAGACTCACCGAACCATGAAATGGTAGCACGCGTCGCGACAGGGCGTCGATTTATTTGCATGGGCTGGTGGCAGCTTTCAGCACTCAGCTATCCCGCCGCGGCGGGTCAGCCTCTAAACGCCTAAAGTTCCGCCATGTTCACTGCCTGTTGCTTACTGCCTACTGCTTATTGCCTACCGCCGCTCCTTGACGCACGGGCTGGGTGGGAGCTTGCCAGTTGAGGGCCAGCTTGTTGAGGTTGACTTCAACTTGCAGCATGGGTATGGCCCCTCCAGAGGGAGGCAAGGAGATCGTTTGGCTGAGGTCGCTTGAACCATCTTTCGTGACCACGCGCACGGTCAGGTCTTGAGAGCTAGTAGGGATCTGGATACTCCTTGCGAAGGTCCCGGCGAAGCCACCCTTGATACCCAGAAAGCCGCCTTTCTTCTTCCCTTTCAGAGGTCCCTTGAAGATCACTTGGTCGTCGCTTGAGACGAACAGGGTTCCCTCCTTCAGATCGTGCTTGCAGACCAGTTGAACAATCCTGTCTCCCGAGGCGGCTTTCGTCACGGGCGAAGGGGTTAGGGACGAGCGCCCAGACTTCCCCGCCCGAGACTCGGCGGCTGAGGGAGTTGATGCCGCGACCGCGCTTGCGGTGCTGATTTCCTGAGGAGCGGCCTTGGCTGAGGGTACGGAACCGCGCTTCGGAGTCACTTTCCCACCGCCCGGTGCGTTCTCCCTGGCTTCCGTCCCACCCTGCATAGCGGCGCTTGATCCTCCCCCAGGCGCACCAGGTTGCAGACCCGGCGCCGGGTGTCCCTGACCGGGTGGGGGCTGAGGAAGGGCTGGCGAAGTTCCGCTCGTGGAAGCCGCCGACGGCGGAGATGGCCCTCGCCGGCCTAACCTCCACGCACCCGCGCCGATCAAACCTCCCAAAACCATGAGAGTCGCAACCAGGGTCGCAAGGCGCGCCCTGCTTTTTTGCCGGGCAGGCAGAGTTGCCGCCGGGGGTGGAATGCTGAGCGGCTTTCCTGCAATGATAGTGGGCTCAGCAGTCATCAAATCCATCTGCGAAAAACCGGCCTGTGAACGCGGAGGGCGACCGTTCTGAATGTCGTCAAGGTCGCCAAGCAGTTCTCGGGCCGAGCCATATCGTTTGTTGCGGTCTTTGACGAGGCAACGCAGGATAAGGTAATCGAGCGCGGGTGTCAGTTTGGGGTTCAGGGTACTAGGCAGGACCGGATCCGCGTAAGCAATCTTGAACATCACCGCGGCTGAATCACCCATGAAAGGCTTCTGCCCGGTCAGCATCAGGTAAAGGATGATGCCGAATGAGAACAGGTCGCTGCGGGCGTCCATGTCCGCGCCGGTGACCTGCTCCGGCGACATGAAGGAGGGCGTGCCCGTCACCCCCAGGGTCCGGACGGCGCCTTCACGCGCCGTGATTTTGGCAATGCCGAAATCCGTGATCTTGGCGCGCCCGTCTTCGGTCACGAGGATATTCGCCGGCTTCAGGTCACGGTGGATCACCTGTTGCTGGTGGGCGTATTCGAGTCCTTCCGCAACCTGCCGGGTAATATCCAGGGCTTTCTCGCTTTCGAGGGGCGCGCCGTCCGGGAGCATTTTCTCCAGCGTGCGGCCTGCGACCAGTTCCATCACGATGCAGCTCAACCGGCCCTCCGGTTCTTCAAAAGCATCGTGAATGGTAACGATGGCAGGATGCGTCAGACGGCCGGCAGCCCGCACCTCGCGCATGAAGACTTCTTGCGCGCCGGCAGTGGCTTCGCCTTCCGGCGAGTGGAGTGAAAGGACCTTCAAGGCAATGAGGCGGCCGATGGTCGGGTCGGAGGCTTTATACACTACCCCCATGGCTCCTCGGCCTATTTCTTCGACAATTTCGTAACGCCCAATTCTCTTCATGCCCCTTTGGGAGTGATCAGCAGTTGAAAGATGTGCATCCCTACACGGAACGTCGAGCCGCTAGTCAGGGTCGCGGTCTCAACAAGCTGACTGCCCACAATCGTGCCGTTGGTGCTGCCGAGATCGCGAAGAAGCACCGAATCCTCGGTGATCTCGAGCGCACAATGCAGGCGCGAGACCACGCGGTCGTTGATGGTGATGTCGGCATGGGAACGCCCGATCGTGATGCGCGGCTTGGCCACGGAAAAAACTGTGCCTGCCTCGTTCCCTTCCAGGACTTTTAGGCTGATCTGTTTGTCCTGCGGCAGCGCCAGCAGGCGGCCATCCTCAGTGTATTCTAAATTGACGGCAGTGACGCTCTTGCGCGTGGTCTCCACGCGCAAGGTGGCGACCTTGGGGTTGACAACCTGGAAAGGCTTCCCACAGGCCTGGCAGGCCACATCCACTTTCTCGCGAATACCGAACACGTCCTCCGAGACTGACTGCACGCCGGCGCAGTGCGGACATCGAACTTCCATTCTCGCCTCCCACCTTCAAGGTCGTTCAGCCTGGCCCGTCAGCTTGACCGGGAAGGCTTTCGTGGCTTCAGATTGTTCAAGTAGCGAGCTATTAGTAACTGAAATGGACAAACCACATATACCACAAGTTTTGAGGAGGGGCTAGCGCCTGGCTCAAGAGTGTGTTGGTGAGAACTTGGTTGAGGCCGCAATCTCGTGGCGGGAGACTTCCCCCCACTATCCCGATTAAAGACATCGGGACGGGTCAGGCAGGCATTGCGTTTTCTAAGATTCAAGCCCCCGGCCGGGGCCTCGACGCGCCTTCGCCTGTTTTCACGCACACTCATTAGCCCCCGCCAGGCCCGGCCTGAAGATGGGGGCACTTCCTTCCCGGCATGCCTGCACGAATGACGGGCGGCACGCAACCGGCGGTCAAGAGGGTCGCGAATCGGACGGGCGGCCTCTCCCCACTTTGTTCTTCAGTTCCTCGAGATCTTTCCCCAGGTGAGCCTGCCGCCAGGAGAGACTCCAGGCGTAAAGAAAGAAGATCACCCAGAGGGCAGAGAAAGCCAGAAGCAAGTATTTGTTGACCACGTTAGTCCTCAGACGGTCGAATCGCCAGGGCTCGCCGAATCGCGCTCAATTCACGCCGCGCTCTGGCCAGCCGAAGGCGCTGGATAAGAAGATAGCTAAACAAGCAATGAAAGGCGCCCACGCAAACTATGAAAGTCAAAAACATACGAGGGTCCAGGCCGGAACCCTCCCCGCCCGCAATCACGGGTTGAGGATGCTGCGTCCGCCACCAGCGGATCGCCATATAATCGATCGGAACGTCCACAAATCCGATGATACCCACAACCGCAGCAAGTGTTGCAGCGCGCCCCGGACTCGACACGTAGCTGCGCAACATCAGGTAGGAGACAAAGAGCAGCCAAAGAACGAAGCTCAGAGTCAGCCGGGCATCCCACGTCCACCAGATGCCCCACACCGGCTTCGCCCACAAAGGGCCCGTGACGAGGAGACACGAACAGAAAATGAATCCTACCTCTCCCGCGGCATGGGCGAGGTCATCGGCGAGCGGGGAGCGTTTCCAGAGATAGACCACACTGCCGAGGAAAACGATGCAATAGGCCGTCCCTGCCACCCATCCCGAGGGCGCATGGATGTAAAAAATCCGTTGCACCTCGCCCATGGTGAGCTCCTGTGGCGCATAGAGAAAAATCATCCAGTACGCCACGATCATCCAGGCCAGCGTTACGAAAAG